>JBFMCE010000037.1:0-36864 GCA_040754655.1 Bdellovibrionota bacterium
AATTTATTTATTAAGAGAAACATGCCGGTATTTCTTTGAAGAATCAGAAGTTTGGTATGGCCAATCATGCCGAATTGTCGAAAGTCTTGACATTTATTAAATATGTGACTAAATAATCACATGTCAGGCAACGATGAAAACGACGGCGTTTTCAAGGCGCTCGCGGATCCGACTCGTCGGAGGATCCTTGATTACCTGAGAGACCAGCCCCGCACGACAGGTGAGCTTTGTGAAAAATTTCCGAAGCTCACCAGGTTTGCGGTGATGAAGCACTTGGACGTGCTTGATGATGCGGGCCTCGTTGTCGTCAGAAAGGAAGGGCGGCTGAGGTGGAATCACCTCAACGCCGTGCCCATTCAAATGATCTATGAGCGTTGGATGAGTCGTTTCGCCGCCCCGCATGCGGCGTCTCTTCTCAAACTCGCAAGAAAACTGGAGGAAAAATGAAAGAACTCAAATACGTCCATATTGTGCAAGAACATTTGATTAACGCCTCGCGAGAGAAGGTCTTCAAAGCTCTTACGCAAGACACAAGTTCGTGGTGGTCGCATTCAATTGAAGAGGATTCGCAGGTTCGTTTTGAGGCAAAGCTTGGAGGCCATTTTTACGAAGAGTTTAAGCAAGGCGGAGGTTTTCTCTACGCGACGGTGATTTGGCTCAAGCCCGGCGAAGAGATCGAGCTCATGGGCCCCATGGGTTGGGATGGGCCTGTTACGGGGGTATTTAGCTATACCCTTGAGGAAAAGGGCGAAGGTACGCTGGTTAAACTCGAACATAAATTCTTTGGCCCCTTGAGTGGCGAGACAGAAGGAATGTATATCGAAGGGTGGCGTGAGTTGCTTGGCTCAAATCTAAAAAACTACGTCGAAGAAGGCCGCAAGGTGCGTTAGCCGAGGCAATGCATTCCGTCGCCACTAGTGACTGTCGAATAACAGCCTAGAGTTTCCTAAAAATGTCAGGCGCACGATTTCAAAATGCGTGATAGGAAAGACCTATGCCGCAAAAACCCTCTGACAAAACTGAAAACCCTTCGGCCTTCAAGCACTGGATCAATAAGGCACTCTTTGAACGAATGGCGGAGTCGATTTCGGGCGTCTATGGCAAGTTTGATTCCAGGGCCTTCATTCTTCAGTCGAAGAAAATCGAACCACTTGAACTAAAGCAGCGGGTTCAATTCGTAAGCGCTCTTTTACATGAGGGCCTCCCGAAAGATTTTAGACACGCAGTCAAGATTTTGCAGAAGTCGCTTGAGGCTGGCAAATTAGATGGATTTGATCTTTGGCCTTACACCGAGTTCGTGCAGACCTACGGGTTAGAAGACTTTGACGAGTCAATGCTGGCGCTTCGCGAGTTCACGAAGGTCTTTACCTCTGAGTTCGCGGTGCGGCCGTTTCTAAAGCGCTATCCAGAGAAGACGCTTGCGCTGCTTTCAAAATGGGCGACGGATGAAAGCCGTCACGTCAGGCGCTGGGTTTCAGAAGGTACGAGACCCCGGCTGCCTTGGGGCGAGAGACTTGAGATCTTCGTCAAGCAACCGCAGCTGACTTTGCCTCTTTTAGAGAAATTGAAAAGTGATCCCGAAATTTACGTAAGGAAAAGCGTAGCCAATCATTTAAACGATATCGCGAAAGACCACCCAGATTTGGTGGTGAAGGTTTTGAAGCGCTGGCAAGCTCAAGCGAAGAACGAAGACCTGGCAAAGTTCCATTGGATTCGAAACCACGCGCTTCGTGTTCTCATTAAACAGGGATACGAGCCGGCCTTAGAGCTCATTGGGATTAATTCCAAGGCAAAGATCGGCGTACGAGGTCTTTCGTTGCGACAAGACCGTTACCGCGTGAATGACTTGATTGAATTTGAGTTCAAAGTGGTATCGCTCGAAAAAAACGAGCAAAAACTTGTTATCGATTATGTGATTCATCATGTGAAAAGCAATAAAGAGAGAACGCCTAAGGTCTTCAAGCTAAAGAATGTCATTTTGAAGCCAGGCGAAGCGTTGCGCCTGAAGAAAAAGCATTCGTTGAAACCCATCACGACACGAAGGTACTACCCGGGCAAACATCTTCTTGAGATCCAGGTCAACGGGAAAATCCTTGCGAAGAGGGAGTGGGTGCTTGAGGCATAAGCCTTCAGCACGGCCCCGGAAAAATTTCGACTTTCAGCCGAATACTCTTGAGAGACTCAAGAAACTATAGGATCTCATGTAGTATGAAATCCAAAATATTTCCTTTGTTCGTGAGTCTTGGTGTTTTGCTGGTCTCTTCCATCTCAGCCCAATCTCAGGCGCCTTTGCCTGATGGCCCGATGGAAAAGTTTCCATCCGTTGTTCCGGTTCCGGCTGACAATCCGATGACCCCAGAGAAAATTGAATTGGGACGGAAACTCTATTTTGACCCAAGGCTTTCAAAAGCAAGCAAAGTCTCATGCAATTCTTGCCACAATGCCATGAAGACAGGCGATGACGGTTTGCCGCGCTCACCCGGTCATGAAGGGAAGCTTGGCGGGCGCAATTCGCCCACGGTCTTCAACTCGGCTTTCAATTCGGTGCAGTTTTGGGATGGGCGAGCGCCTTCACTTGAAGAACAGGCTAAGGGACCGATCATCAATCCTCTTGAAATGGGGATGGCTAGCCATGACGTTGTGGTGGAGTTGATCGCAAAAGTTCCGGCCTATGTGGCTGAGTTTGAGAGGGCGTTTGGTCCAGGCAAAGTCACGATCGATAAGATGGTGAAAGCAATCGCTTCTTATGAACGAACGTTGATCACGCCAAACAGTCCTTACGATCGTTTTGTGGCAGGCAACAAGAAAGCCTTGAGCCCCTCGGCTCAGCGTGGCTGGAGGTTGGTTGCGGCGGTGGGTTGTACGACGTGTCATTTCGGTCCCATGTTCAATGGCCCTCAAATGCCGCAAGGCCAAGGGTTTTATCAAAAGTTTCCGCTAATCCCGAATGCTGCGATTGATAGGAAGTATCGATTCACCGAAGACCTCGGGCGTTACGCCGAGACCAAGAATGAAGCAGATCGCCATATGTTTCGAGTTCCTACGTGGCGGAATATCGCGATTACGGCTCCGTATTTTCACAACGGTTCGGTTGCTAAATTAGATGAAGCCGTTCGCATCATGGCCAAGACCCAGTTGAATAAGGATCTGAAACCAAACGAAGTGAAGGATATCGTAGAGTTTTTGAAGAGCCTTACGGGACAAGCTCCTAAACAAACAATGCCCCAATTGCCTCCTAGCGGATAATGGGGCCACCGGGGTTGCTGACAAATCCTAACAAAAACCAAACAACTCGTTAGTCCGTTTCCGCGATAAAAATAAGAGAGAAGAGAATTCATTCCATAGACTGGAGGCGGTATGCTTAAGAAGGTTTTTCTAGGGATCTTTGCGCTTCTTTCAATTCTTTCGCTTGAAGCTCTTTCCCGGGACGCACCGATCGAGCCGAAACCAAAAACCTGGTATGAACGGTTGAGCTTTCGGGGTTATGCACAGCTTCGCTACAACCGCATCGGGAATTCAGACCGTTCCTTGCAGAGCGATCAAGACAGATCGATCGGTGACAATAGCTCGTTCTTCTTGCGTCGGGCCCGGCTTATCCTGAGTGGCGATGTGCACGACCATCTTTTCATCTATCTTCAACCCGATTTCGCGGCGAGCGTCTCTGGTGGGGGCGTGAGCGATGCCAATCATTTTGCCCAGCTACGTGACCTGTACGCCGATATCGCAATTGATCCAGAGAAGGAGTTCAGATTTCGAGCCGGGCAATCCAAGGTCCCGTATGGTTTTGAAAACCTCCAGTCTAGCCAAAATCGCGTTCCTCTTGATCGCGCGGATGCACTGAACTCCGGCGTTCCAAACGAACGTGATATTGGGGTTTTCTTTTACTGGGCGCCGGCGGAAGCTCGGGCTCGTTTCAAGCACCTGGTGGATAGCGGCCTTAAGGGTTCGGGTGACTATGGCGTCTTAGGAGCGGGTGTCTACAACGGACAAACTGTAAACCGAAGTGAGTTGAACAATAACCGTCACTTCGTGGCGAGAGCCACTTATCCGTGGGAGCTAGCAGAGGGCGGCCAAATCATCGAGACCGGTCTTCAAGGTTATTCAGGTCAATTTGTTCCGACGAAGTCAGGCAATGTGCAAGGACCGAGAGGCTTCGAAGACTGGCGCGTTGGAGCAAGCCTAGTGGTTTATCCTCAGCCTTTGGGGTTTCAAGCAGAGTACAATCTCGGAAGAGGTCCGCAATTGAATGCCGAGCAAACTGCCGTTGGTGATGCTCCTCTGCGTGGTGGATACGCGATGGTGATGTATCGGTTTGGGTCGTTGATCCCGTTCACGAGGTGGCAGTACTACAAAGGCGGGCGCAAAGGAGCCACCAATGCTCCTGCGGCCAAGATCCAGGAACTTGAATTTGGTATTGAATGGCAGGCCTATAAGTTCGTAGAGCTCACCGCGATGTACACATTCACGGATCGAACCACGACGACTAGCCCATTTAAGAATGTGAAAGACGATCTCGCGCGACTGCAGCTGCAAGTGAGCTTTTAAGAACGGTCGAAGCAGGAAATAAATTGCGAGACTAGGCGTTTAACTTCGCCCGCCACCCTGCGTACGTTGTTTTCACCTCAACAATTCGAGCAGATCTTCTTTCGTCAGATGCGGCCCACTCGCCGCATCTTCAAGGAGAGACTTGGCCAGTTCAAGCTTTGATTTCTGAAGAGCCAGGATTTTTTCTTCAACGGTGCCTTGCGCGATCAATCGGTGAACGATCACGGGGTTTCTTTGCCCGATGCGATGGGCTCGGTCAGCCGCTTGGTTTTCGACCGCTGGGTTCCACCACGGGTCGAGCAAGAACACATGGTCCGCGGCCGTGAGGTTCAAGCCCACACCCCCTGCTTTCAGCGATAAGAGCATGATATCCGGGCCACCCTCCTTTTGGAACTCTTGAACGATTTCTTGGCGATTGGGGGTGCCGCCATCCAATCGATTGAAAGTGATCTGAGCCGCCTTGAGCTGCGGCTCGATGAGATCGAGGTATGACGTCCATTGCGAAAACACCAAGGCGCGATGACCGAGAGCAATCGATTCCTGCAACGTATCAACCAGCAATTCCGTCTTCGCTGAAAATCGGGCATCTTGCCCGGGTACAAGTGACGGGTGACAGCAGGCCTGGCGCAACCGCAGCAGGGCCTCGAGTAGTTGCATCACCGAGGATCCCATCCCGATTTTTTCGGCCACCTGGCTTCTCGTGGCAGCCAGAATTGAGTCGTAAAGAGTTCTTTCTTCGAGACTCAATTCAGCGTGCAAGGTGACGTCGGTGCGTGGCGGAAGTTCGGGAGCGACTTGTTGTTTGAGCCTTCTGAGCAAGAAAGGCTTGATGCGTTTTCGCACAAGGGATGGATTTTTGTTCGCGGCTTCAACGAAGCGCTCGCGAGAGCCCAATAAACCCGGATTGAGAAATTGAAATTGGCTCCAGAGGTCTTCAAGCCTATTCTCAACGGGCGTGCCCGTGAGGGCGATTTTAAAATCCGCTTGAAGCGAGTGCGCGGCTTGAGCGACTTGGCTCTCGGGATTCTTGATCGTCTGGGCCTCATCAAGAACGATGGTCTGCCAGGGTTGGCTGTTCAATCGTTCCCTATCAAGCCTTAAGATCGAATAAGTTGTGAGGATAAGTTCAGCGTCGTTTCCTAAAGTCCGCCTGTCACCGTGATAGACCGAATACTTCGTGCCAGGTCGAAATTGATCGATCTGTTCCGCCCAAGAATGCAAGACGCTCGTGGGAGCAATGATCAGGCTGCGGCCTTTCAGAGCGCAGAGGGTTTGCAAGGTTTTACCAAGGCCCATGTCATCGGCAAGAAGGGCGCCCATGCCATTTTCACGAAGAAAACAAAGCCAGTTTACACCAAGGCGCTGATAGCCCCTGAGATCAGCTTTGAGGTCGCTGGGCAAATCCGCTTGGGCGATTCCTTCAAAGTGTTCAAGCGATCTTCTCAATCGTTCAACAGAGAACGGAAGTCTTGCGCCGAGGTCTTCAGCAGCATCGGCCAGGGCTGGCAAGTAGTGAGACGGCAGTTTTCCATCTTGCCTTCTTGAACTCAAAAGAGCTTCAAGCATGGGGCCATGCTTTTCAAGCCACTCATTGGGCAAGGCCGCAAAACCCCCTCCGAGAAGAGAGGCATATTTTTCACCTTCACGCCATGCTTGAAAGACCGCGCTTGATTCAGCGCTTTCCTGGCCGGCCGTGAATCCCACCGAAAAGCGGCCGTCGTCATTCAGTTCGATCCAGGGCGAAAGAGTACCCTTGCTTTCAAATGTTTTGACAGAGGCGCCTTCGGTTTCCCAACCTGCGAGAGCCGATCGAAAGTCAATTGCATTGGCGCCGTTGAATTTCGCGGGTTGCCGCAAGGTCAAATGCAGTTCACCTTGAAGCCGCCTTAAGAGCTTCTGTTCAGCGTCTCGGTCGCGCTGAGGCAATTCGTCGCGTCCTTCCAAGACTTGAATTTGATCGCCGTAAACTTCTGCGGCCGCGGGAGCGCCGTAGACGAGTTTCGCCGTTGCAACCAGAGTTTGTTGCTCGAGCTGTTCCAGGCGGATGACGATTCGCGGTCGAAGCGCGGGATTCAGTTTAGGGAATGATTTTGCAAGTATCTTGACCGAGCATGCTTTTTCAAGCCTCGGAAGGGTTTCCGAAACAAAGCGCGGTAAATCTCGATGCGAGACGTATTGCGAGTCGAGCGCCGTTTCCGGCACCGGGTGCAAGACGCCTTCGCAGAGGGCGGCGCCATTCGAAAAAGATTCGGTGATGCCCGCGGCCGGAAAAAAGTTGAGCCTGTAGCCATTTTCTTCGTTGGTGATTTCCAAGGTAGGAGTCAAAGGGATGCTCGAAACGCGAATCTCTTGGTCGTCGATCCGAATATTCGCGCAGTCCTTGAGCACCGTGAAAAGGCGATGCAAAAGAGGAGTCTCAAAAACACCGCGTTTTTTCGTGGTAAGCAAACCGTCCACGGCAAAGTCTTCTTTTGAAGTTACGATTGAGCTCGACTGAATTCGACCTGATCCCACTCCTCCTACGAGAGAGATCAATGAGCCTTGCAAAAGCTCTTCTTCCTTTGGCCGAACAATGTAGCGATCAAATGAAAGGGCGCCATCTGACCTCGTGAACCGGTAGAGAACGAACGGAGCGAGGGAGTGCGACGGGTTTTCCTTGTCTCTTGAGACGAGTTGCCCGTTCTTGACTGCGACAACGGCCGCTGCTGCATGCGAACAGACTTCATGCTTTTCGCCGCAGTCGCAAAACCAATCATCCTCCGTGGGCCACAATTGAACCCTAGGGCTTGTCGGACGGTCTTTGGCTTGAACACGAACAGTGAGCTCGTCAGCTGATTCTGATTCTTTGATCACCTGGCCTGCGCGCGCGAGCGCGACTCCCTTCGACCAAAGCCCAGGCAGGCAGGCTTCATGAATCGTTTCGTACAGAGCTTCTATCGGCAAAGGCATGCTTTGTCTTAGCATGGTCAAACAAAGAGCGCTTCGCAAACCCACGGGCCTTTGCTGTTTTCTCAGGCTTCTTCTAGCCTTTTGACGAAGTTTCGGTATGGGAAGCGAGGGGTCTCTGTTTCGACGTGAAAGTAATGGCGGGCCAAAATCAAAAGAAGGTCGCGGTGGCACAGCTCTCCAGGCCCGCACTGGCAGACCAGGTAAACGTCTTCAACCTGGCTTTTTTGGCTTAAGCCCTTGAGCTCTTCAAGCCCCTCGTCAGAAAGATCGAACTTACTTTCATAATTTGCGATGCGAAACGCGGCATTATGGTTGCCAAGGTTGGTTTTTAAGGAATTGAATTCAGTAAAGAGTTCTTCTGATGGGGCAAGCTTAGCGGAATAACTGTCACGCAATTCCTTCTTGAGATACCGGGGGTAATGACGCATGCAAATGACAATGAACCCGTTTGCACGCGTGACTTTCTTCTTTAGAAGGTCTTGGGCCGAGCACTGTTTGAGCATTTAGACCAGACAGAATGATCTATTCCCTAAAATATTGCAACCCTCCCTAGAATCCTTGGAACCCTGCCTCAAGGATCGTTTATTTCTTGTCTGGTTTGAGTTGGCTCCGCAGACCAGCAAGGCCAGCAAACGCGTTATTGAAAACGGATTTGGGTTTCGCAGGAGAAGGCCGGTGTTGGCCGGGTGATGGCCTGTTGCCCGGTTTGTTTTGAAGCGCGACCTGCTTGACTGCGGGGCGGGATTGATTGCGAACGGCCTCTTGAGCCGATTTCATAGTGAGAGAGATTTGGTTCTTATCCAAATTCACCTCTAGAATACGAACATTCACACGATCGCCCGGGCTCACGACTTCTTTAGGGTCTTTCACGAAATGGTTCGCAAGCTGCGACAAGTGCACCAAACCGTCTTGATGCACGCCGATATCGACAAACGCCCCAAAGTTGGTGACATTGGTCACGATGCCGGGACAAAGCATGCCAGGTTTAAGGTCGCTCACCTGGTGAACGTCTTCCCTGTATTGGAACGGCACGAACTCTTCTCTAGGGTCTCGGCCGGGCTTTTCAAGTTCTTTAATGATGTCTTCAAAGGTGAAAGAGCCGATTTCTTTTTTGAACTCTGCATCCTTCTTCAACGCTAAGACTCCCGAACCCATGAGGTCTCGCAAGGTTTTTCCTAGAGCCTTCGCCCTGGTTTCAAGCAATCCGTATTGCTCAGGATGAACGCCTGTGTTGTCTAACGGATTATCGCTCTCTGGGATGCGCAGAAACCCTGCGGCCTGCTCGAATGCTTTTTTGCTGAGCCGAGGCACTTCAAGCAAAGTCTCACGGGATTTGAATAAGCCTTTTTGGCCTCGATATTCGACGATCGACTTTGCAAGCGAGGGGCCGATTCCAGCGACATGCGAGAGAAGGTGATACGAAGCTGTATTGATGTTGACGCCTACTTGGTTCACGCAACTATCAACGACCAAATCCAGGCTCTTCTTCAATCGATGTTCTGAAACATCGTGTTGGTATTGACCTACACCGATGCTTTTAGGGTCGATCTTGACCAGTTCAGCCAGAGGGTCTTGCAGCCTGCGAGCGATTGAAATCGCTCCGCGCACAGTCACGTCAAGATCAGGAAATTCCTCTCTCGCCACTTCACTTGCGCTATAAACGCTCGCGCCTGACTCGCTCACCATCACTACTGGGATGGAAGAGAGGTCTAGGTCTTTGAGGGCTTTCCTGACGAAGGTTTCGGTTTCGCGGCCAGCGGTGCCGTTGCCAACAGCGATCGCACGGATATTCCCGTTTTTAACGACTTCGCTCAATAGGCTCCGCGCACGGGATTTTCCTTCGTCTGTTTGAAGATGCATCACAGTGCTCGCGATGTATTTTCCGGAATCATCAACTACAGCAAGTTTGCAGCCAGTTCTGAGTCCGGGATCCACCCCTAAGACGGCCTTTGGCCCGAAGGGCGAGGAGAGCAAAAGCTTTCTCACATTTTCGGCGAAAACCTTGATTGCTGCTTCATCTGCGACTTCCCTGAGTGCCTGATGCGCTTCATTTTCGATGCTTGATTGTACATGTGCCTTTAGCGCCAATCTTGCGGCTTTCTTTAAAACTGCCGCCCCGGGTGAAGTCAAAACAGTGCACGCTTCAGTTTCAAAAGATCTCAGTAAATATTCTTCAAACGGTTCCTCTTCGCCGGGTTTTCCGCCGATTGAAAGAATCAATTCCTCGGTCATCCAACCTCGTCGGACTGCGAGGTAGCGATGCGAGTTTTCAGGTTTGAGCAGGGATTGTATTGATTCTGAGTATTCAAAATAGTCTTCAAATTTGCTGTGAGGTTTGGCTTTCGTGCCTTTGGTCGTGCGTACGAATCCTTCTTCAAAAGTTTTTGTGCGCACGAGTTGACGCAGATGTTGGGTTTCAGAAAGACGCTCGATCAAAATCGCTTGAGCGCCTGCAATTGCTGCCTCGGCATCTTTGATGTCTTTTTCTTCATTGCGAAACGTAAAAGCCCAAAGCTCCAAGGTTTGGCCCGGCTGCGGTTGTTCGGTCCCATGGCCGCAATTCCAAATCCAGTCTGCTAATGGTTCAAGGCCCGCTTCTTTTGCAAGGGCGGCTTTCGTCTTTCGTTTTACTTTGTAGGGAAGATAAATATCCTCGAGCAGCTCAAGTTGAAAAGTCGAAAGAATTTTCTCTTTCAATTCGGGCGTGAGTTTCTTCTGATGCTCGATCTCGCCAATGATATGAGTCTGTCGTTTGACGATGCTCTCCCATTTTTCTTTCGCATCAATGACAGCCTGGATGCCGACTTCGTCGAGATTTCCGGTCTGCTCTTTCCGGTACCGTGCGATGAAGGGCACGGTGCCGCCTTCACCCACCAAGCGTAATACGGCTTCAGCGGAAGGAATGGAAATCTTGGGTTCTTGTTCCGAAAACCAATTTTCAAAAGTCATGGTTGCACAATAACCTTGGTGGGGCGATTAGGGCAAATCCTCAAAACTACTGATTGACGATTTATTGTATCGAATTGTAGAGGTCTCGCCATGTTTGATCACGTTGGATTTGAAGTCAGGGATATCGAAAACAGCAAAGAGTTTTATGCGATTGCTCTTGCTCCACTAGGAATTAAAATGCTGGCGGAAATGAAAGAATGGGGAGTTGCGGGATTCGGTTCCGATCGACCTCGTTTTTGGATTGCCGGAGGCAAACCTTCGAATGGCGAAGATGAGCTGCATGTCTGTTTTTCGGCGAAGAATAGGACCGAAGTAAGAGCATTTTATGAAGCAGCGCTCAAAGCCGGCGGAAAAGACAACGGTAAGCCGGGGCTTCGTCCTGAATACCATGAAAATTATTATGGAGCTTTTGTGCTCGATCCCGATGGCCACAATATAGAGGCGTGTTGCCACCAGCCCGAGTGATAGAGCCGTTAAACGGGCTTCTAAGGTGCGTTTCCCTTGACAATATGAAAGGCGATGACTTAGTGCGTTGCCTAGAAAAAGGGGGAACGATGTTATTTCGAAATTTCGTCCTATTGGGTCTACTTGGGGTTTCCACGGTGGCCTTTGGCGCGCCAGTTCCGTGCGACCAGGAACCGAATACTGCTAATTATGCGAAAAGAGCCGCCGCAGAATGCAAACCCGAGGCGTGCAAGCTTCATCGTCTTTTCAATTCAAACGGAAAGACCGTTGGATTTCTAAAGTATCGTCCTAACGAAAAGGGCATTCCTCAGTTCTCAACGCTTTTTCTCTGCAGTTCGAACTACCGTTCGGTCTTTTATGTAGATGGAACGGCCGAAGAGCCCCGCGGCTGGGTGCCGAGCAGGGTAGGAAATTCCCGCGAGCTACCAGGTATCTATGAAGATGAGGCAGAGTGGAAGGCAAAAGTCACGACTTTG
Organism: Bdellovibrionota bacterium; assembly: GCA_040754655.1. GTDB lineage: Bacteria > Bdellovibrionota > UBA1018 > UBA1018 > UBA923 > JBFMCE01. The sequence continues at coordinate 11,385 of JBFMCE010000037.1, forward strand.
AGCCGAACGAAAACGCGCGCGCTTGTGAAAGTAGAGTATCGAGTAGCAGAATTGTACGAGAAAAAGATTTCAGACAAAGGTTCTTTCTTGGTGAGTTTTCCAAGGTCTTGGTTGAAAAGATAACTGCGATTTATTCACAAATGAGTTAACGAAAGCGGCGCTAGCTCTTAGATATTTGAGGAAGGGTTATGTTTCGGTGGCATCGTTTTTCATGGTCTAGGGGCATAAAAACCCAATTATCGATTTCTATTCTGGGGGTGCTCGTTTCGCTGACAGTCTTAGCGAAACCTGTCGACATCCAGATCCTTCAAATCAATGACGTTTATGAAATCGGCCCTTCTCAGGGCGGAAAAACTGGCGGACTTGCCAGAGTCGCATTGTTGAGAAAGGCGTTGCTAAAACGCAACCCGCGCACCTTCACCGTATTGGCGGGCGATTTCTTGAGCCCATCGGCTCTTGGAATCGCTCCGGTAAACCAAGTTCCGCTGGCAGGCCGGCAAATGGTCTCGGTCTTGAATACCATTGGGCTTGATCTTGCGATATTCGGTAACCATGAGTTTGACTTAAAACCAGAAGAACTCTCGCAACGCATCCAAGAGGCCCAGTTCAAGTGGATTTCCGGAAATCTTCGCGATGTAGAAGGAAACTTGTTTGGTGGTCTCCCAGAAAGCTATGTTCATGTTTTTGAGGGAGATGGCGGTGAAAAAGTCCGGGTGGGTTTTATCGCGTTAACCATTGATACGAATAAGAAAGACCATGTTCGGTATCTTGATGTCGTTGAATCTGCCCGTGAGCAAGTCAAGCGACTTAAGCCCAAAGTGGATGTCTTGGTAGCAATGACGCATCTTCCTTTGGAAAAAGACAGGGTGGTTGCGAAACAGGTGCCCGGGATCGATCTGATTTTAGGCGGGCACGAGCATGATCACATCTTGGTCAGGGAAAACGGGGTGCGGATTGCAAAAGCTGACGCCAATGCCAAGTCGGCGTTCATTCATATTTTGCGCTTTGATCCCGAAAAACAGAAACTAAAGATAAAAAGCTTATTAAAAAACATCGATGACCGAATTCCTGAAGATCGAAAGACCAAAAAAGTGGTTCAAAAGTGGACAGAGCGTGCTTACCAAGCTTTTAGAGAGGCTGGTTTTGAACCCACGCGTGTCGTAGGCAAAGCCACTCGGCCTCTCGATGGCAGTGAGGCCAGCGTGAGGTCGAAAACGACGGCGATGACAGAGCTGGTTGGAAGATCGATGATGAATGAATCCCATAAAGCGCGATTCGCGCTTTATAACGGAAGCTCAATTCGAATCGATGATGTGATTCAACCTGGCCCAATCACCGAGTACGACGTGATTCGAATGCTGCCGTTCGGAGGAGCTCTGTTTAGCGCTCAAATGACAGGAAAAGAGATTCTTGCATTGTTAGAAGAGAATGTCGGGAAAAGAGGAAAGGGAACGTTTTTGCAAATCATCCCGAAATCAAAGGTTGATCTTGAGAGGCTCGATCCAAACGAAGTCTATTCTGTCTCGGTGAACGACCTTTTCTCTAAGATGCATGCGGAGAGTATTGTTCCCGGTTCATTGACCCTGACCTCCAAAGATGTGCGTGCCTCGTTGATCAAGTATTTGAAGGAGCGAAAGTGATTCGAACCGAGCCCTTTCCTAGTATGAAGAGGGCCCTTCTTCTCTTTCTTGCGGTATCGTCCGGGTGTTCTTCGGTGTCTCTTGATAAGACCAAACCTGTTGAAAAGCGGGGAAGTGATTTCTGGGGTTATTCTGTAAGGCAGAACGGAGAAAGGGTGGCGATTGGGGACATCATTGAAGAGGTTGAGCGCGCGCCTGAAGGAAAAGAGAGCGTAAAAAGAGTCTATCGATACAACATGGCGACTCTGGCGTCTGGAGCGGTAGCGCTGGGGTTGATCGTGGCTTCCATCCCGGTATCTCCTCCTACTGAAAAATATCTATTCTTTAGTGGGCTTGGGATGTTGGGAGTTGAGCTTTTTTTCGCAATCAAAGCCCAATCCGCCTTTGGCGATATGATCGATCACTACAATTCGAAGTTCTCCGAGCCGCAGAAGTCGCAGGCTCTCCATTTAAAACCCAGGCTCTTGTTTCCTAGTGATGCATCGCTTGGCGCTGGGCTCGGTTTAGCTTTAGAGCTCTAGAAGACCCTCAATGGCCCAGTCTTTCGATCGGAGGAGGGCCGTTGATCGTATCGATCTTGGTCAAAGGAGGAAACTCCTCTAACGGTTGCTCCTTGCACGATCTGGCTTTTTCGCCTTCTGCCGAACAGTTAGAAACCGACTCGTACGAATAGACGTACAAAGGATAGGGATGTTCAGTCTGCAATGAGACCTCTAGGGTAGCTTCAAGGGGAACGACATCGTACTTTCCGAACATCACGATTGCATGAAGTTCCATGAGATTACGTTCGGTCAGATGAACGCATCCGTGTGAGACGAACCCACGTTGCAAGATATTGAGAGCTCCTTGGGCGATATGAAATCCTTCAAGTCCTCGTTCTCCTTCGAGGTGATCGGGAGAAGTTAAGGGAATGAACGGAAAACCTCCGAAATAAGCGGGTTCGAACCGCTTAGAGATCGTCGTATTCCGTCGTACCGTTCCGCCCCGTATGATCGGGGTCATGAGGCGAGTTTTCCCGCCGGAACCTTGGATATGTGCTTCAAAGAACCCGCCTACGCCTACCGGATACAGTTTTCGAATTTTATGTCCCGGGGATTCGATGATCAATATCCGTCTTTTCAAGCCTAGATGAAGGCGAAAGGCGACTTGCTCAAGAGGTATCTCATCGAGAACCTGGACATGGTCTACGCGTTCGTGATCGTCTGAAAGTCGCACCTCGTACTTGAAAATCTTATGAACAGATCGTCGTACCTCAACCAACGCGTTCAGATAGTATTGATGCCGTTGGATATCTACGATTTCAATCCCCAAAATGTTTTCCAGGTTTTTGCCCTGAGGCAAATAAACCTTCGGCGACATCTCGATGGCCCTTAGAATGAGCTTTGCTTCAGGAACTTCTTTTTCCCGGTAATACGCTAGATCTCTCAAATCGATCGAGAGCGTGTTTGGGTAGAGCGCTTCGGTCAGCGGATTCACCGCCAGGTTATTGCCATCAGTGTTCATGTCCAGAGCCGCGACTTCGGTAAAGAGTGTTTTAAGGCTGTTGCGTTCTTCTTCTGTTTTTACGCCTAACAGGATGTCGTCGGCGATTGCGGTTCGCGCCGATGCATCGGTTCTAGAAAAATATTCAGCGACCAGGCGTTTTCGGTGCTCGGCTGATGAATATCGATTGAGCCATCTCAACCTCATGAGGAGGTCCGTCGCGTTCAGGTTCTTAGGATCTTGGTTTACGTATGCAATCCCGTTCACCTCTACCGAGAGGCCCGGTTTGTCAGGCATCTCAACGATGATTTCTTCAGCGCAATATCCTTCAAGGCTTTTAAAAGTACGTTGTTCCACGATTTTTTTGCAGTTCGCGTGAATGTCGCCAAAAAGAAGATTGAGGTGCCCATTTTGAAACTTATCAATTTTTTCGGGGCGCGGAGTTGGATCTTCCTTTGAACGCAGGACCGTGAGGGATATTGAGATCTTGGGTCCGTTCTTGATTTTTACCGGAAGAATAGGTGTTCCCGAGTAGAAAATATTTATAGAGCGGACTCTTGAAGGATTGTTCCTTTGAGCCGCGTCCTTGAGTGTCACCACATGGTTTTGATACTCAACTCCTTGAGGAAGCGTCATCGTCTCTAAAGCGAATTCATCGTGAGCTCGCCTAGAACCCGAGCCATCTTGCCTCGCGCGTTCTGGCCCGCAGCCTTGCCCCAAAAAAAGTAAGATCGTGCAGAGGGCAAACGTTGATGTAGCAGGTAAAAGGCAGTATTTCATAAAATAACAGATCAATTTTATACAGTATTATGAATAAAGCCGTCAAGCAATGAAATTTAGATTGTAAGCAACTGAAATAATAAGAGATTTCTATCTAGATGCGAACTTCCAAGAAAACCCTAAACTCAAAACTAACAGCAGAGTTGCAAGAAGGAATGGAGCGCCTGGTAAGGCGATCTCATTGCTCTTTTGGATCGCGATGGCAAAGGTCTGAGTGAATAAAAGAGGGCCAATCATTCCGGTGATTCCGCGCAAACTGCTGACCGCACCCTGAAGTTGGCCCTGCTCAGACGGGCTCACTCGTCTTGTCATTAAAGACTGCATTGCCGGGCCGGAAAGCCCCCAGAGTGCTACAAGTGGAATGCCGCAAAGAAAAGTGTCGCCAGTTTTCGCCATTCCGTAAATTAAAAATCCGGCGGTACCACAGGCAAGTCCTCCAATAAGCGCGAACCGTTCGCCAAATCGGGAAACGATCCGGCCAATCAAAAGCGCCGATACCAGGGTCGAGCAAACACCTACCGCTGCAAGCGCGAATCCCACCATCGTCTCATCCCAACGGTACCGGTAATCTGTGTAAAGCACGAAGACGCTAGGTAGAGATTCGTGAGCGACGAAATAAAGAAAAGTGGCTGCCGCCAAACCGAAGAGCTCTCGATGAGAACGCAAAAGTTTCAGCGAGGCCAGCGGATTGGCCTTCTGCCAAGAAAACTTGGAACGATTTTCCACTGGCAAGGATTCGGGCAAGACGAAAAATCCGTAAGCGGCGTTGGCCAAACTTAAGGCCGCCGCGACCCAGAATGGCAGGCGCAAATCGATCCCGCCTAAGAAGCCGCCTACCGCGGGTCCGATGATAAATCCCAATCCAAATGCCGCCCCCAGCATTCCGTAACGAGAAGCCCGATGTTGGGGCTCGGTCACATCGGCAATATAGGCACTTGCAGCCGAAAAGCTTGCTGCCGTGACGCCCGAGATGATTCTCCCGACAAATAGCCACGAAAGGTCTGGAGCGACAGCCATGAGAATGTAATCAAGCCCCAAGCCCAGGTTTGAAAGAAGAACAACCGGTCTTCTGCCGAAACGATCTGACAAAATTCCAAGCAGTGGAGACGCGGCGAACTGCATGGCGGCCCAAGCGAATCCAAAGACCCCAGAGATCTCAGCCGCTCTTGCCATATTTCCATCCTCAAATTGAAGCACGAGTTTGGGCAATACGGGCACCATGATCCCAAGCGCCAGCATGTCGAGCACGACCGTGATGAAGATGAAGGTGAATGCGGCCTTTGATGGGCGTTTCATAGGCTTCACTCATAAGCCAAGGTCGAGCGTAAGTCTAGAAACCCAGAGCTAGGCCGGCCTAACCCAACCGCGTACAACTTACTTCAGGGTAGAGCCTCATGCGGCTTGAGCCGGCTCTCTTTTCTCGCCTTTGTCTTTTCCTTCAGAGCTGTAGTGCTCGATGAGCGCGTTGATTTCTGATCCCAGCAAGATCACAAGGCCTGTGATGTTGAGCCAAAGCATCAGCGCGATCATTGCCCCGAGACTGCCGTAGGTGGCGTTGTATTTTCCGAAGTTATCGACATAGAACTTGAAAGCAAGCGATGCGGCGATAAGAAGAGCAACGCCAAGTATGCTGCCTGGCGTGATGAAGCGGAACTTTTGCTCAACGTCAGGTCCATAGTAATAAGTGACTGCGAATGCCAGTAAAAGAGCTGCCGTGATGATGGTCCAGCGTATGATCGCAAATCCGACAAGCAACGGAGTTCCCCAATCCCAAGAGTTCGACAGGAAACTTTGCAGGTAACCGCCGGCGACGACCAGTGAGAACGCCCCGATCACAAGGACTCCGAAAAACAAGGTGAGCAAGAGGGCTGTGCCTCGAGTTTTCCAAAATGGCCGGCCTTCGACGACGTCATAGGTGATATTGAGCTGTTGCATGATGGCGAACATGCCGTTTGAGGCTGCCCAAATTGCCAATAGGAGCCCGAGAGAAAGCAAGCCTTCTCGTTTTTCCGAAACGACCTCGTTGATCGTTTGGGTAAACATCTGAGCCGCCTGGCCAGGTAGGGCCTCGTTCAAGATATCGAGAATGGCATTTTCAAGATTAGGGATGGGCAGGAAAGGAAGTAGGCTGATCAAAGCAATCATCGCGGGAAAAATTGAGAGCATTAGGTAGTAAGCCAAGGCCGCCGCTCCGTTTGAGACGTTGTCTTCTTGGACTTCAGAACGCAGATCTTTTGCAAAGCGTTTCCAGGTTATCCCGTACGGCATGCTGTATTACTCACGAGGGTTGGCGTTTATCCTAGTGACTTTATCGGTAATGCAACCGACGTGCCGTGACGCCAGGCCGTCGAAGCAGGTTGACCGGGTTTGCGCAGTCGGCGTAGTGTCGTGCTCATGAAATCGTTCAAACATTTTGAGGGTACCGATCAATATCTCACCGATCCCGCATTAGAGGCTGCAGTCAATTGCGCGATCGCATTAGAGCGCCCGCTGCTGATCAAGGGAGAGCCTGGTACGGGTAAAACCTTGCTTGCGGAAGCGATTTCGCAGGCGATGAGTCTGCCTCTGATCGCGTGGTCGGTGAAAAGCACGACGCGCGCTCAAGATGGCCTTTATATCTATGACACTGTCCAGCGCCTTTATGATGCGCGTTTTGGCGAGGGAGACGCGAAGGACGTGAGACGTTACATTCGACTCGGGCCTTTGGGGCAAGCTTTTGCGGCGCCTGCTAGAGTTGTCTTATTGATCGATGAGGTCGACAAGGCTGACATTGAGTTTCCTAACGACTTGCTTCATGAGCTTGATCGCATGCGGTTCAAGGTGCTTGAAAGCGGTGATGAAATTGTGGCGAAGCAGCGGCCCATAGTCGTGATCACGAGTAACAATGAGAAAGAGCTTCCGGACGCCTTTTTGCGGCGGTGCATTTTTCATTTCATTGATTTCCCTGACGAACAATTGATGCGAAGGATTATCAAGGTGCACCACCCTAAATTGGAGGAAGAACTCGTTAGCCAGGCAATTGATGCGTTTTATGGGATCCGTGGGCTGGAGCGCATCCGAAAACGACCATCGACAAGCGAGTTGATCGATTGGTTGGCGGCACTTGAACAGGCCGGTATCGGCAAGCTTCGTCTTGAGGAGAGGCTCCCTTTCTTGGGGACATTGCTCAAAAAAGAACAAGACCATGCGACTTTCTCAGACAATCTCCCGTTGAAAAGACGTACGCCGAGATCATGATCACTCGATTGATCCTTGAGCTCAGAGGCCGGGGCGTACCGGTGGGTTTGCAAGAAATGAAGGCTTTGGCGCAAGCCCTGTCGATGGGCTTGCATGAGAGCTCTCTGGATCGATTTTATTTTATCTCGAAGGCCATCCTCATTCATGATGAATCTCATCTCGATGATTTTGAGCAGGCGTTCGGTTTTGTATTCAAAGGAGTTCCGTATCGTTCGAAGGAAATCGCGGGTCAGCTTGAAGACTGGTTGAATGAACCTCGTGAGAGGCCAGAGCTGTCTGACGAAGAAAAGCAAACCTTAAAAGAGCTCAACCTCGAGGAATTGATGCGGCTTTTTGAAGAGCGGTTGAAAGAACAGACGGAGCGCCATGATGGAGGTTCATATTGGATTGGCACGGGTGGCAGGTCTCCATTCGGCACTCAAGGATACCACCCAAGTGGTTTGAGCCTGGGCAGCGGCCAACCCAATATTTCGGGCGGCGGTCGCAGCATGCTTCGAACTTCGGATGCAAGACGTTACCGCTCTTATCGCACCGACATCACGCTTGATGTCAGGCAGATCGAAGTCGCTCTTCGAAAATTGAGGGGGTTTGAACGTGAAGGGCTCGAGAATGAGCTTGATCTCGAGAAGACGATCGATGCCACTGCGAAGAATTTTGGCGAACTTGAGCTTGTGTTCAGGAAACCTCGACGCCCCAACACCAGGGTGATCTTGATGATGGACGTGGGTGGGTCGATGGACCCCCACTCTTTGCTTGTTTCTCAGGTGTTTAGCGCTGCCAAACGCGCGACACATTGGAAAGAGCTTCGCACCTACTACTTCCATAACTGCATTTATGGGAAAGTCTATCGAACTGATGAATTAAGAGAACCCATTTCATTGCGAGACCTCATGAGGGAGTGCGACGCAAGGTACAAGGTGATCTTCTTGGGAGATGCTTCGATGGCTCCCTATGAATTATTAGGATGGGATGATCCGTCGGATCGTGATGCATCCATCTCGGCTTTGCAATGGCTAGCTCTTCTTCGAAGACATTTTCCGCGATCAATTTGGTTGAATCCTGACGGTTCCTCTTCTTGGCGAGGAGGTGAGTCCACCGTTAAACTTATCGCCAGCGTGTTTCCCATGTATCCTCTTTCAGTCTCGGGTCTTGAGGAAAGTCTGAGCCATCTCAAGAAGCGATGAACTCGCTTTTGAATCAAAGTTCAACTAAAAAGCTTGGATGTGACGCGTGCAATGTTATACTTGTAGTCATGAAACCAAAATCAGTGGCATGCAAAAAGTGTAAGACGCGCAAAGACTTTAATAAGAAGTACTTTCCTCTGGCTGCAAGCAATAGCCATGGTTTAGGACTTACTTGCAGAATGTGTGTGAATAAAAAGAGAAGAGCGAAAGCAGCCAAGAAGTAGCTTCTGCTATTTGGTTTACCCTAAGTTGCGCAAGCGAGTGCCTAGCGCGGCGTTCATGTTTGAAATGACCGCTCAGGGCTATTTGTTTCTGTAGGGATCCGCATAGAGCCATAAAAGGCGCGAGTATCTATAGATCCATGGAGAGAGGATAATAAGCTCGGCGGAGGGTACCGCTATCCAATAGAAAAGCGAGTTCCCGCTGTAGATCATCCATAAAAAAGTCGGCAGAATCGTGAAAAAGCCGATGATATAACTAAACGCCATTGCCCCGGTGAAATATCCCGGTTCCCGTTCAAACTTGAAGCCGCAAGTCGGGCAATTTGAATTCATTGAAAAGAGGCTAGAGAACACCTTTCCGTTGCGGCAGTGCGGGCATTTGTTTCCGAGCAAATCTGTCACTGATCGCAAGGCGTTCATAGGTCTCCCTCAAAGTTGGTTCAGAATTTGAATGCCTTATTAGACATGGCATGTTCAAACATTGTTGTCATCGAAGACGATGATGCGATTCGAGAAACCGTAAAGGAAGTCTTGAATTCCGAAGGTTACTCGGTCGTTGCGTTCAAGAACGGCAAGGAGGCCATAGAACAATTGGCAAACTGCTCGAAGCCTTGTCTGATATTGCTCGATTTAATGATGCCCGTTATGGACGGCTGGGAGTTCCTCGAGGCCAGGAAAAATATCAACGATTATATCATGGCTATTCCCGTCGTCATTGTTTCTGCAGTGGTTGATAAGATCAAAAACTCGCAAGGAGTGAAGGCGTACATCAAGAAGCCCGTCGACCTTGATGTCTTGCTCAGCGTTGTGAGGAATCATTGCGATCATCCTCAGGTCGTTAAGCAAGCAGCTTAGTTGCAAAGCGTCAAGAAGCTTTGTTGCGAACTGCAAGTAAAGGTTTGCGAGATACAAAATGAAGAGCTTTAACATTTCCTTGATTCGACCCAGAAAAAATATTGGGGTGTGCCGTGAGATTCGGCACTTATTTTGAAACAATATGTTGCATGAACCTCCGATACTTACGGCAAGTGGGTCTCAATATTCGAAGCATGCGCGAGCGTTGTGGTTTGAGGCAAATTGATGTGCAAGAAAAGACCGGTTTGAACCACCGCCATTATCAAAATATTGAGGCCGGAAAAGTGAATGTCACGGTTGAGACGCTGTGCAAACTTGCCAAGTTATTCCGGGTGAAAATTGAAGAGCTGGTAAAGGACGTGTGTTCGTAGTAGGGGTACGTTGGCACAACAACGTTGATTAGATCAAGAGAACCCGATACTTTGCGGCCAATATCAATGCGAACGGAAACCATTTCACAACAATTGGAAAGCAAAGTTCTTTTAGTCGAAGACGACAGGGACATTCGAGAAGCAGTTCGTGATCTGCTTGAACTCGAGGGCTATACCGTTGTCACAGCCGAGAACGGAAGAGAAGCGTTAAGAATCTTAAGCGATGACTTTGCGCCAAAGGTTATTCTCCTCGATTTCTTGATGCCTGTGATGAACGGCATCGAATTCTTGAATGAAAAAAGGAAACGGGAAAAGATCTCAAAGATCCCAGTGATTTTGCTTTCAGCTTCAAACAAAGCCTTCCGAGAAATCAAAGATGCGGACCTTTTGAGTTCTGAGGTTTGCGTTTTGGCAAAACCCTTGGAAATAGAGGGACTGATTGAAGCCGTTCGCCAAAGAGCCGGGGCTTGATAAAAATTCTTTGACCTATTTCGATGAAACCAGGTCTTTCACATCGACTTTGAAGAGCTTAGCCAGGCGATACAAAGTCTCGAGACTAAGATTGCTCTTGCCCGCCTCGATGTTCTGGTAATGTCGATAATTCAGGCCGATCTTTTCTTCAAGATCCACCTGTCGCAGACCCGCCTTTAAGCGAGCTGATTTGATATTTTTCCCGACCTGTTGCAGGTATTTCTGAAAGGTCATAGTTCTCGCTTTTGAAATATAAAAATTACTTCGCGTTCTCGGATTGTAGTTTGCTTGTTACAAGTACTAAAGTAATGCCTTTAAATAAAGGATTGAACGTGGCGAGAACGACGTGCTTTCCAATATCTTTACGGTTTTACGTGGGTTCTCTAGCGTAAAGCAGGATTTTCAGGTGAAACGTCTAAGTCAGGTCAAGGATGAAGCCGAATTTTTAAGCCAAAGAAACTCTAGGCTAAATGAGGTGCTTCGTGTTTTCCGAATTGCCATTGAGTTTATCCGAGGTTTTCGTGCGTTTCATTTTTTACCCCCAGCGGTGACGGTGTTTGGTTCGGCGAGGTTTGCGGAAGATCATCCGTACTATGCATTGGCCAGGAGAATTGGGGAGCTTCTGGCCAAGGAAGGCTTTGTGGTCGTTACAGGCGGCGGGCCTGGGCTTATGGAGGCGGCAAATCGTGGTGCTAAAGAGGCCGGGGGGTATAGCGTCGGCGCCAATATCATTTTGCCTCGAGAACAAAAGCCGAATCCTTACCTCGACCGTTTTGTGAACTTTTATTACTTCTTTGTAAGGAAGGTCATTTTGGTAAAGTATTCGTATGCTTTCGTGATCTTGCCGGGCGGGTTCGGCACTCTCGATGAACTTACTGAAGCTTTGACTTTGATTCAGACCGGAAAACTCTATGACTTTCCCGTCGTTCTTATGTGTAAAGACTATTGGTCGGGTTTTCTCGAATGGAGCGAGAAGGTGCTTGTCAAAGAGAAAACCATCTCGCCAGATGACCTCAAGTTGATCAAGGTTACCGACGATCCTGAAGAAGCGTTGGCAATCATTCGGCATGCCTCACAGCGCCTGCGCCTGCCTTTGAAAAAGCCATCAGACATGGGTTTGGGCCTGCGAGAATGAGGGGTGCGTTCGGTTTTGGGAATTCCCCAGAAGTTCATCGTAAATCGATTCCAGCCGTTTTGTGAGCTTGCGAACCTCGAACAATTCAAGAGCCCTCTGTTTTGCCCTGTGAGACAGTTGAGTCCGCAGGTTCATGTCATCTTTCAGGCTTAGCAAGCGCCTGCCGTATTCTTGCCAGTCTCCCTCGGCACAGACAAAACCCGCATCACCGATGACTTCTTGTTGGGCATTCATGAAAGGGGTCAGATGAGAAACCACAGGTTTGCCATGCATCATGGCTTCCGCGATATTGCACCCGAAAGTCTCGCCATCACGGCGCGCATGCACTAAAACATCAATTGTATTGTAGAACTTCGAAAGCCCAATCTGATCCAGCGGTGAAAGAGGGATGAAGTTCCTGATTCCCAGCTTTTTTGCATCAAGCACCATGTTGTCGGGCGGAGAAAGGGCTAAGAAAAACGTCTTCTCGGTCTCGATTTGTTTGTAAGCTTTAAGAGAAATGGGGTCGTGAATGCCAGGGTCCGCGCGGCCTACCCTTCCTACGACGAAAGCATCCTTAGGAATCCCAAGTTCGGCTCGCAGGTTTTCCTGGGTAATCGGTTCTTCAATCGGGCTGTAGAAGACTCCTGCCCGTGAATCCCCCTTCGCCCATTGAGCGCGGTGTTCAGCTAACCAATGGGATGGGAAATAAAACCTCTGCACCAATCGATGCGCTGGCGCCGTATTTTGGATCTCAAAGGAATTGGTCGTGATCGTCACAGGGATTTTCGACAGAATCTGTTCATCCGAGGTCGGTGGCTCAGCGGTTCCCGAGTACCAGACATGCAAGATGTCTGGTGAGATTTCTTCAAGCACGGCCCTCAGTTCGCCTGGGGTTTGAACGAAGCGAACTTTTTCTCGGCCCAAGATGGCTTGAAAATTCGGGATTCTTGCATTCATTTGCGACAGAAGCTTTTTCTTTGCTTTTGCATGGAAAAGCCCGATGAGGGCGCCGAGCTCGATGCGTAGCTTTTTCACCAGAGGTTCCCGGTATATCTTCGAAACGGCGAAGACCTCATATTTATCGTGATCGAGGTATTTGCAAAAGAGTTCCATGCTGCGTTCAGTGCCGCCAATCCCTAGTTGATTGCAGAAATGAACGACTTTGATTTTTCTCCGGCCTTGAGATTTCATTGCGTTTTTTCCTGCAACTCGATCTTGGGAAAGAGGGGTTGAGGCTCACTCAAATTAAAAGTGAGGCTGCCAAAGGCAAGGCTCTCCGGTCCGGTCTTCGATGATCCGAGGCTCTCGAGCGTTTTCTCCCCCGTATTGGGCAAAAACGCTGAAATCAACGTGGCGTACGAGTGAATGCCATGCAAAGCATTGTAGAGTACCGTTTTGAGCTTAGGGTCTTCCGGCTTAATTTTCCACGGCGCGCTTTCGTTGAGGTAGGCGTTATTCTGATTGATCGCCTCCCAGAGCGTATCGAGCGCCCGATTATGCTCTCTCTTATTCATAGCGGATTGCATTTTTACGAGAAGGTCGTCGGTTTTGAGTTCATGTTGAACTCCGTCCGGCGTGATCGTGTTGCCCAGCTTCTTCGCCGCTAGCTTCACCACTCTCATGACAAGGTTGCCATAGTCGTTGGCAAGCTCATTATTGTGTTTGGTGAGCAATTCCGTGGTCGAAAATTTGCCGTCCATCCCGCTTGAGATCGAACGCAATAAATAATATCGAAAGGAATCTACCGGATACTTCCCTAGGATGTCGTAGGGATCCACGCCATTGCCCAGGCTCTTAGACATCTTCCTTCCATCCTCGGCCAAAACCATCCCGTGCACATAGATCTGAGATGGAACCGCGATTCCAGCGGCATGCAACATGATGGGCCAAATGACGCTATGAAACCAGATGATGTCTTTGCCGATGACATGCACCGAAGCCGGCCAGTACTGCGGTCTTCTCGATTCCGGAGCGGCGGCGGTGTAATAGTTGATGAGAGCGTCAAACCAAGTGTACATCACATGGTCGGAACGTGACGGCGTCGGTATGCCCCAACCCTGGTTGGGCCTTGAGATTGAAAGGTCTTTAAGAGGCTCTCCCTCTAGCCTGTTGAGCACTTCTTTTTTTGCTGAGACGGGCACGATAAAATCAGCGCTCTTGCGCAAGTGATCGACAATCCAATCTTGGTAACGGCTCATCTTGAAGAAAAAACCGTCCTCTTGAACGAATTCTAGTTTCGTGCCGTGATCGGGGCACCTGAGCTCAGGCGCCTGGGTGTTTGTGTAGAAGGCTTCGCAGGCAATGCAATAATAACCGGAATAACGATCGAAGTAGATGTCACCCTTCTTTTCCAAGGTCCGCCAAAATTGCTTGGATATTTCATGGTGTCTCGGCTCGGTCGTGCGGATGAAATCATCATAAGAAATGTTGAGATCCTTGCACAGCTTTTCAAAATGGACCACTTGCGAGTCGATGAATTTCTTCGTGTCCTGGTTATTTTCGGCGGCCACCTTTACAAGTTTCTGTCCGTTTTCGTCCGTACCGGTCAGGAAAAAGACGTCTTCGCCCAGGAACCGGTACCAGCGGGCATAAGCATCGGTGATGACTTTCTCATAAGCATGCCCCATGTGGGGAGACCCGTTTGGGTAGTCGATTGCCGTGGTGATATAGAATCTTTTTGCCATAGCTGATTTATCCCTGGAATTCTTTGTAATGCAAACCCTATTTTAAACGTCGCGCTATACTCGCATTGACGCAAAAGTCGCCTTATCTTAGGGTGAGGCCATGCAAAAACAACGCATGAGCTCGATTCTTCAGCGCTTGATGTTGGGCGCTTTGATATTTCTCAACCTTCCGTCTTGCACCAGGCCTTCGAAAGTCACGGCCCCTAAGGAAAAGATTTTTAGGTTTGGAGCCGAGGCGAAACTCGTGAGCCTTGATCCGCACGTGACAAAAGACGTTTACAGTTCGCAAGCGCAGTCTTTGTTTTATGAGACCCTTTACCACTACCATTATCTTAAGAGGCCGTTTGAAATCGTGCCCGTGATCGCCGAGTCCCTGCCTGAAGTCAGCAAGGATCGGAAGACCTATAAGATTCGACTCAAGAAGGGCATTCATTTCCATGACGACGCTTGTTTTCCTGGCGGTAAAGGACGGGAAGTAAAGGCCGACGATGTGGTGTATCTTTTTCATCGCATGGCGACCCCTAATTTCAGTTCCCCCATTTATGGCGCTCTCGAAGACAATATTGAAGGCATTAAAGACTTTCATAACGGCAAGGCTCCCTCGATCACAGGGGTTCGAGCGATTGATCCTTATACCGTTGAAATCAGGCTTGAGCGGATTCTTCCGAGATTCCTTCACATCCTAACCGACATGAGAACGGCGATCCTGCCTAAAGAATGCGTAGAGAAGTATGGTGATGCGTTCGCAAGGCGCGCAGTGGGAACTGGGGCGTTCGTGCTTCAAGAAGCTGATCTTGCGAGCAAGATAGTGGCTGTAAGGAATCCGAATTATCGGCATATGACTTACCCGGCCGAGGGTTCCGTGGATGATGCGGAAAAAGGCCTTTTGGCCGATGCAGGAAAAGAGCTTCCCCTGCTCGATAAGGTGGTTTTTGAAGTGGTGGTTGAAGCCCAGCCGCGATGGCTGAAATTCATGAAAGGCGAGTACGAACTGATTGGCATCCCCAAAGACAATCTTCCACATGCCTTAGAGGGAGAGAAACTCTCTTCCGAACTCCAAGCGCGCGGGATAAAGTTGTTTCGTTCAATCCGCTCTGATGTCACTGCCACGATCTTCAATATGGACGACCCTGTTTGGGGCAAGAAAAAGGAACTCAGGCAGGCTTACGCTCTCACGCTTGATGTTCCTAAGATCATTGAAGTGCAGTACGGCAATCAGGCCATCCGAGCTCACAGCATGATTGACCCATCGATGTATGGATATGACCCTGCATTCAAGAGCAAGTGGGCTGTTCGCGATGTGAAGCGCGCCAGAGCATTGATTGCGAAAGCGGGTTATCCCGATGGGAAGGGACTGCCTCCGATAATCTATCCTAGGGACAGCAGTACGTTGAGCCGTCAACTCGAAGAGCTTCTGAAGGCGCAGTTGGCTGAAGCGGGCATCACGCTGCAGGCCGTGCCAATGACGTGGCCTGAGATGATGCGCACTCAACAAACGCGAAACTTCGTCGCCATGGGAATAGGCATGGTTTCGACGGTTCCAGATGTCGAGGACATGATGGGCATAATAAACTCGAAGATGATCTTTTCGACTCAGAACTCGGCTGCCTATCGCAATCCCAGGGTCGACAAACTCATCGATGAGATCACGATGATTGAGAACGGACCCGCCCGTCTCGCGAAAATCAAGGAGATGATCGCCATTCTCGATGAGGATTTGCCATATGTTCCCCTGACCCATCGGATCGGCAATCAACTTGTGCAGTCATGGGTGAAGAACCACGTGTACACTGACAATTTGTTGCTCGGGCATTTTGTGAAATACCACCGTATTGAAACTTCGGGGGAACGACAGTGAAAAGGAAGGTGTCGGATCTCTTGAGCGAGCTGGGTCGAAGAGCGCCATTTGATTTTGCCGAGGATTGGGACAATGTCGGGCTCATCGTGGGCGACCCAGACCGCGAAGTCCACGGATGCATTGTTGCCGTGAACCTGGGAAAAGAAGCGCTCGATGCCGCGGTGAACATGAAGGCCAACGTCATTGTATGTCACCATCCGCCCATTTTCAAACCTACCAAGAAGCTCACTCGAACCTCAATGCCCTATGTTTACGAAGCTTTACGTAGGGGAATCAGCGTGATTGCGCTGCATACCAACTTTGATTTGGCATCAGATCAGGTGTCACGACAAATTGCCGAAAAACTGGGCTTTCGGATGACGGGATATCTCGCAAATAGAGGTTCGGATGGCGTTCCTCCAAGCTTAAGGCAGGCGAAGTTCATCACCTATGTTCCTGGCGCCCAAGCAGATCGAGTCAGGGATGCGGCCTGTCGAGCCGGTGCGGGCACGATCGGAAAGTACGGCTTTTGCAGTTTTTCATGGAGTGGCGAAGGCACGTTTTTGGGAGGAGAAGGTACACAACCTGCAATTGGAGAGAAAGGCACGCTTGAACGGGTGGAAGAGCGGCGCCTGGAAACGATTGTGCCGGTGAAAACATTGGAACGGGTTATTGGCGCGGCAAGAAAAGCGCACCCTTATGAAGAGATGGCCTACGATGTGATTGAACTTATGCAGCCTTTGCGCAACATCGGATATGGGTTCATTTCTATTGCTGAGCGAGCTGCTAAAAAGAGCGGATCTGTAGACCAGTCGCCGAGTTTCGCCTTCCATAAAATTATAGATAATGTTAAAGAACTCTTCCACTTGAAGTCAGTTACCGTGGTAGGACCGGGTCTTGAGAATCAAAGACTCAGAGTTAAGAAGCTAGCTTTCTCACCCGGGTCTGGCTCAGCTTTCGTAAGCGCAGCGGTCGAAAAGAGAGCTGACGTTTATGTTTGCGGAGAAGTGGGGTACCATCAGATGCTCGAGGCCAAACAAAAAGGGCTCACCCTGATCGTACTGGGCCACAGTTATTCTGAGCGTTTCTTTGTTGAGATGGTTTCAGAATGGTGCTCAAAGTTCAAACCCGTGAAGCGAGTTTTTGAGAACGTGCACCAGGCTTTTTGAAATTTTTGTTATTTGGACGGAGGCATTCTTTGCAAGAGGTTTTGAGAAAACTCGAACAAGTTCAAGAGATCGATATTCAGATAGGAGCAATCCTTAAAAAGAGAGCCGAGCACCCGAAGCGCCTGAGTCAATACGATGACCAGATCAAACTGCATCAGACAAAGATTGACGAGAAAAAGAAGATCGTCGATGAGCTCGAGCGCAGCAAGCGCCAGCAACTGGGTGCCCTGGAACTCAATGAAGACCGCATCAAACGCTCGCAAGAAAAATTAGAGCAAATAAAAACAAATCAAGAATACCAAGCGCTGAGCAAAGAGATCGAAAGCCTCAAGAAGAATAGCGTTGTAATCAAGGAAAACGCGGACAAAGTCTCTGCCGATCTCGAGGTTCACCTTAAAGAAAATGCGACGCACACATCGGCTTTAGAGGAAGTGCAAGCGAAACGAAACGAGGAATCTACGAAGATTGCTGAAGAAGAGCGAATCCTCTCGACCGAGTTGAATCGTCTTGAAGGCTTGCGCGCAGAAGCAGTCGTGGGAATCGATCGAAGGTACCTTGCGACCTATGATCGTGTTCGCGGTGGCAGAGGCGGCATCGGCATCGTTTCGGCGACTGGCGGCAATTGCAAGGGTTGCAACATGCGCATTCCTCCCCAAATTTATAATGAGCTACAGCGTGGAACCGAGCTTCATGCTTGCCCTAGTTGCAAACGGATCCTGGTTTATAGAGAAGGCGTCGCGCCAACGGCGACCGCCAGCTGATCGGTTTTTAAACGGTAGCAATTCACGATTTATTTTTGTATATACTTGAGCTTCGCTTGAGGCGGGTGGCCGCTATTAAATTATTTTAGTTTAGTAGAGGAAAGTCCGGGCTCCGCGAGGCAGAGTGCTGGTTAACGGCCAGGCACGTAAAACGTGACGGAAAGTGCAACAGAAAGCAAACCGCCGTGCTTGTTAAAAGAGCGCGGTAAGGGTGAAAGGGTGGAGTAAGAGCCCACCGGATGCCTGGTGACAGGCATCGCATGGTAAACCCCACTCGGAGCAAGATCAAATAGGAAGGCGCAATTGAGGTGGCCTCACCGAGAAAGCGACTCTAAATCAGGGTTGCTTCGTGCTTTCGGGTAAGATCGCTAGAGCTCATTGGTAACAGTGGGCCCAGAGGAATGGCTATCGACGTTGATGGTGGTTGGCTGAAGCCCCATCAGCGCAACAGAACCCGGCTTATCGTCTCAGGCATGAAAGGCATTCACAAAAGTGAATTCTTTAAAAGCTGGCTTCTTCGAAAGAAGAGCCAGCTTTTTTATTTGTGCGCGAGTGGTTGGGTTTCTTGATAAAAACAATCAAATTTGTTGCGTAAGCATGATGCTGCATGTTAACTAAGCGGTCGGAATCCAAGAACTTATGATTGCCTTTGAGAACGTCACCAAAAAATTTCCCGACGGTACGCTCGCTTTGCAAGAGCTCAACCTGCAGATCAAACAGGGTGAGTTTATTTCAATCATAGGCCGCAGCGGCGCTGGCAAGTCTACCCTATTGCGCCTTACCAACGGCATGATCCTTCCCTCGACGGGAAAAGTCCATGTTTTGGGCTTCCATCTTGGCGACAGGGAGTCTCAAAAAACACTTCGACTGGTACGCCGAGAAGTTGGATTCATCTTCCAACACTTCAATCTCATCAAGACTCATACGGTTCTTTCAAATGTATTGATGGGCAGGCTTGGCTACACCGGAACTTTTAGAGGAATGTTCGGCTTGTTCACCGATCAAGATGAAGAAATGGCCGTCTCGGTCTTGAAAGAAGTCGGTCTTAAGGACCAGATCAATAAACGCGTTGATCAACTTTCGGGTGGCCAGCAACAACGCGTGGCTATCGCGCGGGCGATCGTTCAACAACCCAAGATCATCCTCGCCGATGAACCCATGGCTTCTCTTGATCCAAAACTTTCAGAAATCGTATTGGATCTGCTTTATCAGTTCAATCAAGAGCGCAAGATCACGGTGCTTGTCAATGTGCATGTCTTGGAACTGGCCAAGCGTCGCGCGACCAGGATCCTTGGTTTAAACAAGGGCGCGGTCGTTTTCGACGGAGCATCGCAAGATTTGACCTCTGAAAAGGTGAGCCTGGTGTATGGCGACTAACTCGAATTTGAAGAAATTTTTTACCTGGCTCATCATCATTGGTTTTCTTTATGCGTTCTATGTTTCTTTCAACGCAGTGGAGTTCAGTCCGCAGAAGCTGATCGAGGGCGGTCCGAACATGCTCGACTTCTTGAAGCGCATGTTTCCGCCGAATCTTGCCATCTTAGACAAGGTTTTTCGCGAGGTGATGGTCACCATCGAGCTCGCGTTCGTCGGAACCACGATCGCAATGATCATTTCGATCCCATTGGGATTTCTTGCCGCAACAAACGTCGTTCGCAACCGTTTTGTCGTTCAGGCCGTTCGGTTCTTGCTCAATGCAGACCGAGCCATCGACGCGCTGATTCTTGCGCTGTTCTTCGTTTCGGCGGTGGGACTAGGGCCGTTTCCGGGCACGCTTGCGGTAGCGATACACTCGGTCGGCATGTTGGGGCAACTCATGTACCAGGCGATCGAGTCTGTCGATCAGAAGCCAGTCGAAGCGATGCAATCGGTGGGCGCGAATCATCTCAATGTGATTCGCTGGGGAATCTTGCCTCAGGTGCTTCCGTATTTTCTTTCTTATTATCTTTTGCGGTTTGAGCTCAACATCCGCGCAGCTGTCGTGTTGGGTATCGTCGGAGCTGGCGGAATCGGATTCTTGCTGCAAAGTTACATGCGTTTGTTTCAATACCAGAACGTGGCTACGGTGGTGCTTACGATTCTGGTTTTGGTCATGGCGATCGACTATTTCTCATCTAGGCTTCGTGCTCGCCTGGTTTGATTCAAGTAAGGAGATTATGAAAATGGCTAAGTTTTCAAGGTTAACGGTTCTTGCTTTTTTGACCCTCGGGCTCTCGCTTTCGTCGTGTACGAAAAAAGATGAAACAGCTGATCTCGTAATGGGATTTAATCCTGCGGAAAGCGCTGAAGTCGTTGAGGCCAACGGCAAGGCTTTGGCTGCGCTGATTCGAGAAAAAACAGGCCTCAATCTCAAGACTTTTGTCTCGACCGATATCGGTGGATTAGTAGAGGCCATGCGTTCGGGCAAAGTTCATTTGGCTTTCATGCCGCCTTTTAGCTTCATTCAAGCAGAGAGAGTGGCTGGAGCGAAAGTACTTCTCAAAGCGGTTCGAAAAGGAAGAGCAGTGAATTATAGCACCATCATCACTGCGAAAGGACACAAGAGCCTGCAAGACCTTAAAGGCAAGTCGATGGCGTGGATTGATCCTGCCAGTACGACAGGCCATATCATCCCTAAGAATGAACTTATGGACATGGGTATCGACCCTGACACCTTTTTTGGAAAACAAGTTTTTGCGGGCGGGCATGATGCGCTTGTCTTATCGGTTGTGAACAAAACCGTGGATGCTGGCGCAACGCTCTGCAATGACCCTGAGTGCAAAGACGGCATTTGGATGCAATTCTTGAAAGATCCGGAGAAGCTCAAAGAAATAAAACCACTGCACATCAGCAAACCGATTCCCGGCGATACGCTGACCACAACAGAAAAGTTTTATAACGAGAAAAAGGATGTGGTTGAAAAAGTAGTGGCGCTTCTTCAAGAGCTTCACAAGACTCCTGAAGGAAAGAAGATGCTAATGGATTTGTATCATATTGATTCAATGGTCCCCGCTACGCGCGAAGAGTATGAGCCTTTGCGTTCTGCTGCTAAAAGGCTAAATATTGGAAATAACTAAGTTATTATCAATTACCACAAACCAGGAATCAATTTTTCGGTTGACACAAAATTCCTAGAATTTGTGTTTAACGCACCAGATTAATATGGTATTAATGCGACCAGTCAATTACGTCTGTTGATATTAACGAAGCCTTTGCGGGGTTTTATGGTTTCGCTTCAAGCTTGGATCGTGGTGACGCTACAGGTGTTGTGTGGTGTCGTCGCGTTGACTCTAGGGGATTGGTCTCATTCAGCCTTTGCTGATGACGGAGATAAAAACGGGGAAACAAAAGAAAAACATTCTCCCAACTCAACAACCGAAGTCGAATGGACCTACGACCTGGCTGAAAGCCGTTTTTTTAAGCGCGGTGAACCGCAGCTTGGTCAACATGTTGACCGAGGCATTGAAAAGATCAAGACAGCAGGAATTTCATCAGAGCTTTCCTCAGAAGAGCAAACCAGAATTCAAATTGAAGCCTTGAGAAAGGCTGGTTTATTAGGCCATCTTTCGGGCTCAGAGTTGGGTTATCTGCATTCAGGCGCCAACCTGCTCAATAAACCGATCACTCCGCAAATGGCGGCTGATTTTCGAGATTCAATCGATGCTTGGGCAGAAAGTTCTGCAAAGGTTCTTACCGAAGTGAATGAAATCGCGCATGCGATTCATCAAAAAACTATAGCGGAACAAAATATGCCGGCGCCCGCTGAGTTTCTGGAAAAAATGAACCTAGATGAGGTTGAAGGGAAAAAAGCGTACTTTCTTCGAAGGCTCAAACGCAATGAAATCACAACGGGTATAGAATCGCTTGGAAGAGCTGAAGCCAAGTTCATTGGTGAAAAAGGGCCTAATGGCGGTGACGCTATCTTTTACAAGGTTGTGCACAACCGAAGCGAGATTGAGTTCCTCGTCATTGAAGAAGGCAAAGTTGATCCTGCCTCGAAGGCCTTGAAGCTTTTCATTGCGCGCCAGCATATTGAAGCAGGAGCAAAGACCCGCACCGATGGCGAAGTCGGTAGAGATGTTTGCATCCTCTGGACCAAAGACAATCAGCTTGTGGGCATCGATTGGAAACCCAGACCAAAAAAATACTCGAGAGAATGGTGGAAGCAGTGGTGGACGGCGACCTATAAAAAACCCTCTCCTGGAGATGTAGCCGGAGGTATTCTCTTTTCAGGCCTTCAAGTAAGCCTTTCCTTAGGTTTGAGTGCAGTCAATGTTCATCTGAATGAAGGGGAAGTGATGACTTATTCTCCTGCTGTGATGGCTGGCGCATTTGGCATCTCATTAGGGATTTACAACAGTACTTTTCGAAATTGGCTTTCCCGCGGTGGTGCTCTTCAAGTTTGGCTTAAGGAGATGTCTATCAGTCTGATGTCGGCCATTCCTTTGACTCTCTGGCTTTATACCGAGCAACATCCAGACGCCACGATTTGGGCAGCTACTGCTGCGGTTGGATTTTGGAAATGGACCTCAACTTTTGTAAATGCGACCTTCAGTAATTATGCCAAACCGTGGTGGCGCCTGATTCCTCAGACCAATATCGAAGGGCGTGATTTAGATGGGCAAACACACAAGCTTTTTGGAAAGTGGGATACAAAAATTCCAGAAGCTTCGTGGCAGTTTCAGATGTGGTACATCATGGCGCCTTGGCTCTTGAGGCTCGCAGATCTTACCCACTTTGCTTATCAAGTCCCAGGCACTGGGATTGAATTTCCAGTTGGTAAATTACTTTTTTATTCTTCAGTACTATTTATGCCAGCCATTGCCGTAAATTATGCGGAATCAAAATTGCCCGAATTCGGAGCTTACTGGCGAAAACGCTGGGAAAGTCACAAGCAAATCGCGAAGAACATCGCATTTGAGTATACGGGTCTTGCACCGGTGGGGCGAGCTCTTGCGCCTGTTCTTGGCCCGCCGCTTGAGCCTGCGTTAGTGCAATTGAGAAAAGTTTCGCAGGCAGTTCACGTCAAAATGAACGTTGTGAAGAACAAGTGCCAAAAGCTTTTGACTCGATCGAATTCAAATAAAGAGTAACTCTAGTTTTGTTTTAGCTTCTCGCTAAGTTGCCTCAAACTATTCGCATACCGGTGGGTGCGGATCGATTGGTCTTCTGGCAGTGTAACTGTCGTTAAGGTTGTTTTGATCAGTTCGAGGGCGGCTTTTTTATCACCCAGCGATTCATGCACTTGAGCGGCCAAGTGGGCTACGCGCAGGCGGTTATCTCCGTACGAATATTTTAGCGCCGTCTCGGCCGCAGCTTTCGCTTCGCCGAGATTCTTTAATCCAAAAAGCATGCGCGCATGGTTAAAATGAAAGGTGAATTCTCTGGGGTACTGACTACGAAGCCTGCGGTAAAGCGCGTCAGCCTCGGTGGTTTTTCCTGATTTCCAGAGGCAATAGGCGAGCTCAAGGTTGTGGCCTCGTGCAAGCAAGTGATTCTTTTTTTCGACCTGCTGAGCCTGTTTTTGAAATTTGCCTGCGGCTTGAGCCCAAGCGCTTTTTGCTTCGTTTTCCTTCCCAAGCTGTTCATAGGCATGGGCCTTTCTTGCGTAGAGGTCGGCCGTCGAATACTCAGTTCCTCTGAGTTTTTTTGGCGTTCGTGCAAGCGTTTTTGCATTTTCAATCAACAAGAGAAGCTGTTCTTGTTGTTTAGTCTTTTCTTCTCGTTTCGCGTAGATCTCGGCAAGCCTCTGCCTGCGATCAAGCAAGTGAGGTGAGAGCGTCGTGTCTTGCAGTGATGTTTCTAAGATCTCCTTGAGCCGGTCTTCCATCGCTTGAGAAGGGCTTGACGAGATCTTTTCTTCAAGTGCTCCGATCTGCGCTTGATAAAGCAGGTCTCTGGGGGCCTTTTCTTTTGCCAGCTCTAAGAGAGCTAGCGCTTGTGAATACTCTGAGCGTTCAAGGTAGATGCGGGCGGCGTTGACCGCAGCCAGACCATCGCCTTCCTTTGCACGTGCGATCAGGTCGTTTTGACCAGAATCTTTCGCTTCCCAGGCGGTTTTCACTTGAGCCACAAATTCTTCTTTAGGACGAAATCCTACGATGCGCCCGGTTTCTTCGCCATCAGCGGTTGCAAAGACGACCGTCGGATACCCGCCCACCTTGTATCTTGATTTGAGCGGCCATGAGATAGGGTCATCGGCATCCACCTTGAGTTTGATGAATGAAGCAGAAGCTTTCTTGAATTCAGGCGATCCAAAGATTTCTTCATCGAGCATATTGCATGGGGGGCACCAGATGCCGAAGAAATCGATGATCATTGGCTTCTTTTCAGCGCGCGCTCGTTTGAGCGCGAGTTCGGGTTGGTTGACGAGAAAACCGTGTGAGAGAAGCTGTTGCGCATTGGTTTGGGGTGAGGCCGGAGCCGTGTGCAACGCTACGGCCGATGTGGATGCATCTTTCGATGCACCTGGTTTCTCAGGCGTAGTTTTTACGCCTTGAGATCGTGTTGTCGGGTTGCCTGATTTTGTACGAGTCTCGATCGTTTGGTCAGATGAGGTCGTTACTACGTGTTTTTCACAGAAAGTCTTTGCATCATCACACAGGTAAAGCGTCGCTTTGTAAGTGCGTTCTTTGCCTGCCGTGGCAAGAAATTCAATGCGCTGTTCTGTCGCTTTCGAAGGTTTGAGTTTGTTCTTGGCGTTACCCTCTTCAAGTTGCATCGGTGCATCGACATTGAAATGATGGCCCGCCGGAGGAGTGGCGACTAAAAGAACTTTTGAGCCTTGCGGCGTCACCGCGAGTTTGAAATCAGGGGCGCTTGCGGCAAAGGCCGAGCTTGCAAAAAAAATCATTCCAGCCATTTTCAAATCCAATCCCATCATTTTACCGACTCCAAAAATTGAAGAACTGCTTGAGAAGTTTCCACAAAGTTATCCACATGCACCCAATGCCCGGCTTTCGAAACAACGACAAAACGCGCATCAGGCCTCAAAGCTTGCATTTGGTCTACGTCTTCTTGCGAGAGGTATTCCGAGTTTTCGCCGCGCAACACCAGGATAGGGCACGAAATGTTTTTCCAAGCCTGGGTTTGGTCATGATCCATCGCCGGAAGCAGTGCTTTTCGAATGCCCCTTAAGTCAAAATTCCAATGCAAGCGGCTATCTCGAGTGCGCAAATTCGAGAGCAAAAACAGTTTCACGCTCTGCTGGAAGCGTTCAAGAAACTGCTCGGCTTCTAATTTTGACCCAAAAGATTCTGGCAATGGATCAATGATCGAGTGCACCGATTCTCGGCCCGTGGGGTTCACTCGTATCCCTGCGTCGAGCATGGTGAGGCTTTTGATCTTTCGAGGCACTGCCGTCGCTGCCGCTGCAAGCGCCACACGTGCCCCGAGGCTATGGCCAATGAGATGAGCTTGCCCGAGCCCCTTCTCTTCGATGATGGACAGCGCGTCTTGAGCTAAGGTTTCAAGATGGTAGTCGTCTGCGTGAAAGCTATGCCCGTGGCCTCGCTGATCGTAGGCGACCACATAAAAGCCCTGATCTGCGATGGCTTCCACCAAGCGAAAAAGATTTCTGGATGATCCTAATAACCCGTGGATGCATACCACTGCCGGATTGCCCGGGACACCTTTGGTGATAGCGTGCAGTTGCCCACGGCTCATTTGACCCACTGCTCAAGCTCGCCTTTT
>JBFMCE010000038.1:0-20271 GCA_040754655.1 Bdellovibrionota bacterium
AAAGCGAAACTTCTTTCTGGTTTTTCATCAGAAGACATAGACCGGTTGCCTGAGGTGGCGCTTGAAAAAAACAAGAACAGACGAGCAGGGCTCGCGATAAGCACGAATGCTTTTTTTCAAAGTTTGACGAATTGCATCGACTGATGCGTTTCTAAGGAGATACGTTTAAGCGGATAGTGAAAAGCTCGCTAACTCTCTTTGAGAACAGAAAGAAAAGTTAGCGAGCTTTTTTATTTTTTAGAGTTCCGACTCTTACTCACCCTTGCGGTTGTAGCACCCCGCCTGGCGCAGAAGCACCAAAGCGTCGTCATCAATGAGCCTGAAATGGATGTGCGCTTTCGCCAAGTGTTTGTAGGAATCCAGTGTTTGATCGCTCGAGCGCGATTCGCAGGCCTTGTTCAAGTCAAAACGCAGCCTGTTTAGCCTGGTTGCCAGTTGTTTAACCTCTTTATAGCCTTCTTTGAAGGTCACTTCCTCATTCCACTTCTTGCACTTGCGCTCCGTGTGGCATTCACGTCCTTCACGCACTCCCGTGCAGTGTCTACGCGTTCCCCATCTCGCGCAACTGCGATGAGATTCCGTGAATTCTTCATCAGCTACTTCGTTTGCCATGGTGGTGCCATCTGCAAGTTTTTCATCCCAGGTGGCGGAATAATTCGCGCAAAACTCTTCAAATGCCGGTTCGCTTCTAACTTTCTCGACCTCGCTTTGAAGCAAAGTCATCTCATCTCTGAATTGGAACACGATCTCACACCGATTTTGACAGCTGCCGAATCCGGAAAGTAAAAAAATGGCAGGAAGTGCCACCGTAAGAAACCGCCTCATAAACTTGATCCCCCTTAAACAAAGCGTTTTTACCAGCAACTCGCTTCTTCTCTAAACCCCCTGAAGTGCGATGCGGGTGGCTCTACGCTTAGAACCCCTGGTTGGCGGCGTCAAGCTGCTTGGTTGCTGCGCAGTGTTGCAATAGATTGAAAGTCTACTGGCCATAAGGTTGAGTTTTGAGTAGAAGATTCATAATGAGTGCTTCAGCTCGTATTCTCATCTTAGATTTTGGATCTCAGTTCACGCAATTGATCGCCCGAAGACTTCGTGAGCTTCATGTCTATTGCGAAATTTACCCTTGTGACGCACCCCTTTCGAAAATTCGTACGTTTGATGCCAAAGGAGTGATCCTCTCAGGCGGGCCTTACTCTGTGTATGACAAAGATGCTCCGGCGCCAGTGAAGACAAAAGATCTTTCGTCGGGAATCTTTGGGATGAATGTGCCAGTGCTTGGCATTTGTTACGGCATGCAATACATGGCGAAAGTTTTCGGAGGAGCGGTAATTCCGGCCAAGACCCGTGAATATGGCAGGGCATTTATCCAGCAACAGGCTTCAAGCAAACTGCTGCCAGACCTCAACTCACGTACCCAGGTGTGGATGAGCCATGGCGATGAAATCGGAAAATTGCCGCCAGGGTTTAAGTTAACCGCAGTCAGTCACAATCAAAGCCCGGCGGCGATAGAAGATACTGAGCGTCATTTGTATGCAGTGCAGTTTCATCCTGAAGTGGCTCATACCGAGCGCGGAAAAGAAATTTTAGAGCGGTTTGCTCTGCGCATCTGCGACGTTCGCCCAGATTGGGATTTGGGAATGTATTTGAACGAACAGATCGCGGGGATTCGAAAAAAGGTGGGCAAGTCACAGGCTATTTGCGCGCTCTCAGGAGGAGTTGACAGCACTGTGGCAGCCACTTTGGTGCATCAAGCGATCGGGGATCAGCTTACCTGCGTGTTCGTGAACAATGGGCTTTTGAGGAAAAATGAGGCAGAGGAAGTGCTCAAAACTTACTCTGAAGATCTTAAGCTTAATGTGCGTTACGTCGATGCCGAGAAACGCTTTTTAAAAGCGTTGGCAGGCGTGAGTGACGCCGAGAAAAAACGCAAGATCATCGGGAGAGAGTTCATTCGGATTTTTGAAAAAGAAGCGCAGTCCTTGAAAGGGGCTAAGTTCTTGGTTCAAGGAACGCTTTATCCTGATGTGATCGAGAGCCACCCGCCGCCGCGTCTGGTGAAAGGCGCTAGCTTTTCGAAGTCGGGCAAACACGGCTTTTCATCCAAGATCAAAAGCCATCACAATGTTGGCGGATTGCCCAAAGACCTCAAGTTCAAATTGATCGAACCCTTGCGAGAGCTTTTCAAAGATGAGGTTCGAAGGATGGGCGTTGAGCTTAAAGTGCCAAGCCGCATTTTGAAGAGGCATCCTTTTCCGGGACCTGGCTTGGCAGTGAGAGTGCTGGGTGAGATCACAAAAGAGCGGCTTGATGTATTGAGGGAAGTTGATTCCATTTTCATCGAAGAGATCAAAGAGCACGGTTTGTACGATGAGATTTGGCAGGCGTTCGCGGTGTATTTGCCTGTGCAAAGCGTGGGAGTCATGGGCGACGGGAGAACCTATGAAAATGCAGTGGCTCTTCGGGCGGTAACCTCGCAAGATGGGATGACGGCTGACTGGTACGCTTTTGAGCCAGAGTTTTTAGGCAAAGTTTCAGGGAGGATCTCGGGGCAGGTAAGGGGGGTGAATAGGGTGGTGTATGATATTTCCTCCAAACCCCCGGCCACCATCGAATGGGAGTAATTTTGATGAAAAACGATTGTCTACTTCGTCACAAGTCTGCAGCCGCTCCCGCGACGACCACTTACGGTCGTCTTGGTCGGGCTTTGCCTCGTTCCTCGTATCCAATCATTTTTGATCAAAATTACAAAGCTCCTGCAGCGACCTTTTATGGTCGCTTTAGTCGGTCCTCGATGTGCGCCTCGTATCTGGCGGTGGTTTAAACGATATGAGTTTTGTTCACCTTCACGTGCATACGCAGTACAGCCTGCTTGAAAGCGCGATCAAGATTCCTGATCTGATCGCCAAGGTGAAAGAATACAATATGCCGGCTGTTGCCATCACTGATCATGGCAATATGTTCGGTGCGGTTGACTTCTATTTCGCGGCGCAAGCGGCGGATGTGAAACCCATCATCGGTTGCGAGATCTATTACTCGACCGGCTCTCGTTTTCAGAAAGGCCACCTCAAGGGGAAAAAAGTCGTTCTCACTCCTGAGGAAGAAGAAAACGCGCGCAATTACAGGCTCGTTCTTTTGTGCAAAGACGCCATGGGATATCGAAACCTTTGCGAAATCGTGACTCGTGGTTTTATCGAAGGCTATCATTTCAAACCGCGGGTCGATCGCGAAATTCTCTCGCAGTACAGCCAGGGGCTGGTTGCGCTGAGCTCAGGGCTCAAAGGCGAGGTGGCGTTTCATTGCGCTCAAGGCAGGCCCGATCGAGGTGAAACCGCGGCCCTTTGGATGCGCGAAGTTTTTAAAGACGATTATTACCTTGAGATCCAAGAAAACGGAATTCCTGCGCAGAACCAAGCAAACTCGCTCATCCACGAATTCGCCGGCAGGCACTCGATACCTATGGTGGCCACTTCTCAGGCGCACTATCTGAATCCTACGCAGGGTTCTGCGCACGAAGTCTTGATGTGCATCGCGGCTGGAAGGAATCTCGACGAAAACAAGATGCGCATCGGAAGCGATGAGTTTTGGCTCAAAGACCCCGAGACGATGAAACGCCAGTTTCACTCGAATTCAGAAGCGCTTTCGAACACATTGCTTATCGCCGAGAAGTGCAATTTCAACTTCAAACTCAAAGATGAACGAGGCAGGCAGATCTATCACTTGCCTGACTATCATCCCGAACAATGGGTCGACACAAGCGTCGAAGCCCCAGCGCACATGCGAGAGCAGATCGAGCTTGCCAAGGCGAACACGAGCCAGGTGTTTTCTTCAGATGGGAAATTTTCAGCCGAAGGATTCTTGCGGGTCCTTGCGAGAAAAGGCCTTGAAGATCGCATTGCAAAAATGACTGACCCCGAGAAGCGAAAGCCATACGAGACCAGGTTAGAAGAAGAACTCGACATGATCGTTCGTACCGGCTTTGCCGGGTACTTTTTGGTCGTCGCCGACTTCATTGGTTTCGCGAAGTCGAGCGGCATTCCGGTTGGACCTGGGCGGGGCTCTGGGGCGGGGTCGCTCGTGGCGTACGCGCTGAAGATCACTGACGTCGATCCGATCCCGTTCAATCTGCTTTTCGAGCGATTCATCAATCCTGAACGCATCAGCATGCCCGATTTCGACATAGACTTCTGCCAAGACAGAAGGCAAGAGGTCATCGAGTACGTCGTTCGCAAATACGGGCGCAACAATGTCTCGCAGATCATCACTTTTGGCAAACTCTTGGCCAGAGGCGTGATCCGCGACGTCGGCAGAGTCTTGAACTTGAGTTATGGCGAGGTCGACCAGCTGGCAAAACTCATTCCTGAAGAGCTTGGGATCACTTTGGAAGAAGCGTTTGAAAAGGAACCTAGGCTCCAAGAGCTCACGGGGCGCGATCCCAAGATCGCAAAACTTTTTGAAGTGGCAAGATCCTTGGAAGGGTTAAGCCGCCATGCCTCTGTGCACGCCGCCGGCGTTGTGATCACCAATCGCCCTTTGGTTGAGTATTGCCCTCTCTATGTCGGCAAAGAAGGTGAATCGGTCGTTCAGTTTGACAAGGACTTCGCTGAAAAGATCGGGCTGGTGAAGTTCGACTTCCTGGGTTTGAAAACACTCACTGTGATTTCAAACGCAGTGAAGTTCATTCGCGAAACCCAGACTGATAAAAACGTCCCGCTAGAGCAGCTCTTCAAAATTGACGACATCGATTACGATGATCCCAAGGTTTATCAATTGGTTTCAAACGGCGATACCGATGGCGTGTTTCAGCTGGAATCCTCGGGCATGAAAGACCTTTGCATGCGGGTTCAACCAAGCAGGCTCGAAGACATCACCGCCATAAACGCGCTGTACCGGCCCGGCCCGCTCAATTCAGGCATGGTCGACGATTACATCAATCGAAAACATGGCAAGACGCCGGTTGTTTATGAGCTCCCGCAGCTCGCTGACATTCTTGAAGAAACCTATGGCGTGATCGTTTACCAAGAGCAGGTCATGCGCGTGGCCCGCGTTTTGGCCAACTACAGCCTTGGTGAAGCCGATCTTTTGAGGCGCGCGATGGGAAAGAAAAAGCCAGAGGAGATGGCGAAGCAGCGCGACAAATTCCTGAAGGGCTGCAGCCAAAATGAAATCCCAACCGACAAGGCTGATAAACTCTTCGATCTTCTCGCGAAGTTCGCTGAATACGGTTTCAATAAATCGCATTCAGCGGCCTACGGCGTGCTCTCGTTTCAGACGGCCTTTTTGAAGGCGTATTATCCCGCGCAGTTCATGGCAGCGCTCATGGCGACTGAAATGGATGACACCGAGAAGATGGCCCATTACATCTCGGATGCGCGCAAGCACGGGATCGAAATCCTTCCTCCTGATATCAACGCCAGCAAAAAAACCTTCAGCGTCGTCGAAGATGGCGGAAAGACCGCGGTGCGTTTTGGGCTTGAGGCCATCAAAGGGGTTGGAGGGGTTGCCGTAGACGGTTTGCTTGCGGAAAGAATTGAAAACGGCCCCTTCAAGGACTTCGTTGATTTTTGCAAACGCGTGTCATCAAGGAAGGTGAACAAAAAAGTGATCGAATGCCTGATCTCGGTGGGAGCGTTTGACTCGATCGAGAGGGAAAACCGCGCGACCTTGTTTGAGAGCATTGAACCCATCATGGAGTATGCGTCGAGCCTGCAAGAACAAGCCGATCTTGGGCAAGTGAGCATGTTTGATCAGTATCAAGCTGGTGGGTTGAAGCTTGAGACAAGTTTAGATCACCTCTATAAACGCATCGAAGACTGGACCGAGATAAAGAAGCTTCAAAGCGAAAAACAACTCGTGGGATTCTATGTTTCAGGCCATCCGATCGACAAGTGGTGGCCGCTCGCCAAAGATTTCGTCCACGGAGATCTCGGATGGCTTAAGAATGAATTTGAACGCAGAAAAGCGCTTCCCGTCAAGGAACGGGGAGTGATTGCTCCGAAACCCACGCGAGGGCCCGGGGCTTATCGCGACGAGGGGCCCAGGTGGGATGTCGTGACGCTGGGGTTGGTGACGGCATTTCGAGAGATCGTCACGAAAAAGGGCACGCGCATGGCCTTCGTCGAGCTTGAAGACGCGAAGACAAAGCTTGAGGCAGTCTGTTTCCCCGAGCCCTATGAGGCGTGCGCGGCGTTTTTGAAGCAATCCCTTGAGCAGAACCTCCCGTTCATCATCACGGGCAACGTGGGGCTTGAGGAAGAGAGCGCCAAGATCTTCATCCGTACGATGGATCTTGTTGAGAACTATCAAAAGCGCAAGATCAGCTCGATCGTCTTGAGGCTCGACCCGTCTGAAGTGAATACGCATATGCTCGCTCAATTGCGCGGCCTTTTGGTTCGCCATCGCGGCAAGTGCAGCGCTTTCCTAGAGTATTCCGGGGTCGTGAACGGGCAGTCCTTCAATAGCAGGCACGTTCTTCCAAAGGAGCTTGCCGTCAATCCGACCGCTGAAATGGTCGCTGAAGTGAATGCTCTCTTTGGAAAAGACGTCGTAAAATTCATCTAAGCGCCAGGCCCGCACCGCAGTAGGAATTGCTTATGAGAGGGCTTCTAGGCATTCTTTGCCCTTTTGGGGTTGAAAAAGTCGTGGTCAAATAGAAGGAGTATGAAAATATCCCGATGGCTGGCGCAAGTGGTCGTGATTTCTTTGGTGGGGCACGTCGCGGCCTTAGCCGATCCCCAAAACACCAGGTCCGACGCGCCGGGTCCGGTTCAGAGCGCCGGCACTGCTCAAAGCGCTGCTCAAGCAAAAGCCAACCTTCTTGCGGAAGCGCAAAAAGCGATCCAACAAGAGTTGGTTGATCTCAAACTCACGCCTTCAGAAAAAAAACTTTTCGACACCGAGGTGAGTACCGATCCTTTGCCGTTTGTCACGAACTACTCAAGCCATCCGACGGGAATTCAATTTGAGATCGACCGCGATAAATTGAAGGAGTTTCTAAAGTTTTCAGCTCAGCTTTTTACGGGTCAGTCCGGCCTGGGTTCTTCGACCCCTCAGCCTGCCAGGGTCTGCCTTTTGACTCACTCCAAGCCCGGATGCGAAAGCTGTGAGAACAGTCTAGCGGTAGTGCGGCCTTATTTAACCCAGAGGTTAGAGCAGCGGGGCTTTAATGCTAGGCAAGGGCTTTCGATCCCGCAGGGCTCTGAGCTGACGGGTGAGAGGGCCTTTGAGTATTATTCATCAAGAGCCGCCGAAGGCGGATGCGATGGCCTTGCTTTTGCCGAGGTCACGCCTGAAAAAAACTCTTCCGATGAGTCTGAGGAAGAGTCGGGCAAAATCAAGATCTCGCTCTACTTGTCGCTGAAGAGCCGCATGCAAAGGAAGGTGGTTGCGCGCTCATCGATGGTGATTCAATCCTCAGATCTTGGCAAAACACAAGCGCTTCAATCCTCGATGTCAAAGTCGCTCGCCGACGCGTACGCGCAAGCCTCAAGGCAGTCGGCGGTCAGCGGGCTCAAGAAGAACGAACAGGAGCGTTACGTAAAACTTCAGAACGTGAAGGATTTCTTCACGTATGCGAAGTTCAAGGATGTCGCTCTCAATACGATTCCAGGGTTGAAGCTTGAAGAGCGGTTCGTGAGCCCCGGCCAGTTTCGTTTTGCGATCAGCAGCGAGGCAAGCCTAAGGGAGCTCTCAGAGCAGCTTCGGGCACAATCGTGGGAACCTCAACAGCTCACCGTCGTGCAGGTGAGCCCGGAAGAACTCGTGGTGGAACTGAGATGATCAAGAAGCTTTCATTCATGCTTGTGGTTTTAATGGGTCTGCAGGGGATGGGCTGCGGTCGTTCCAAAGCGTACAAGACCGAGCAAGACTATTATCGGCATGATACGGCTTATGGCAACCGAGGAGGCACTGCCACGGCCCGTGCGGATCGGTTTGGCCAACCCAAGAAAAAACTTTACGTGCTTCCGTTCTACAATGCGACTCCGCTTGGCGGCGAAGAGCTTGGCTTTTTCGCTGCAAGTGAGCTTTTACGCGAAGTGCGCTCGACTGCGAAGGCCGTCGTTCCTGAAGACATCCGGTCTGGAGATACTTCGAAAGATTTTTATAGCGGTGACAAAGTAAGGCTTGGTCCCCTTGTGCGAGAGGGTAAAAGGCTTGGCGTCTCGCTTCTTGTGATCGGAAAGATCAAGAAAATCGTTTATCGCACCAAAGGCGATGAGGTCGGCCTCTTTCGCCAAAAGAAATCGATCGCAGCGGTCGACCTTGAGATGCGGATTTTTGATATCAACAATGCCAAAGAGATCTTGTTTGACGAGAAAAGTGCGGACAGCACGGCGAGCCAAGTAGACATTTTTGGCTCTGAAGACTCAGATCCCAAGAGCCAGCGCTTAGAGCTTGTGCGTATGGCATTGAGAAGCGGAATGAAGCTTTTCAGCACCGATACCACCCGAACTCTTGAAAAGATCAGTTGGGAAGGACGCATCGCGAAGATCTCAAATGGCAAGGTTTTCATCAACGCGGGCAGGGCTACGGGCTTGAGCGTCGGAGACATTTTGAAAGTCCTGACTCCGGGAGAGGACATCTATGATCCCGTCACGGGCGCCTATATGGGTCGAAGCGCGGGGCAGCCCAAGGGCACTCTTGAGGTCACCGATTATTTTGGCACGGATGGCGCAGCCGCTGCGATTCACAGCGGTGGAAACTTCACGGAAAATGACGTGGTGCAACTCTACTAAAGATGAAACAGAACACCAAAATCATTGCGGTCATTGGTTTCGTCGTTTTCGTCGCTAGCGTTGTGACTCTAAGCAAGGTCTATGCGTCGTTGACCATCGCATTTGTGTTGGCGTACTTGCTCGATCCGCTCATCGAGAAACTTGAAAAAAAGGGGCTCTCGCGAGATTGGGGAGTACCGCTGGTGCTCGTCCTTTTTTTCGCTCTGATCGCCTTGGGTGGAGTTTTGATCATCCCCAAGCTCATCGGCCAAGGCAGGGAGCTGGTTTCTCGCCTACCGCAGGTTTATTACGAGCTGACCTCTAAATTGGGGCCTCTCAGCATGCAGTACCTAGGGCAAAACGTTTTTTCAGACATCGACCAATTGGTGTTGAACCTAGGCGATCCTAAAGCGCTCGCCCAGCCCCTAGGAAATTTCTTGCGTGACGTGTTTTCCCAGACTTTTAAATTTGTAACCACGATTCTGGGACTACTGATCGTTCCGTTGCTCGCGTATTATTTGCTGCACGACTATCCCCATATCTATGCAAAGTTTCTCTCAATCGTGCCCAGGCGCCATCACAAGCTTGTCACCGAGATTCGCGACAGGCTCGACACTGTGCTTGGGGGATTCTTGCGGGGTCAGTTGGTGGTGAGTTCGATCTTGAGTTTTTACTATGGAGTGGCGTTTACTTTCTTGCGTGTTGAGCTCTCGCTTGTCTTAGGGCTTATGGCAGGTTTTTTTAACGTGATTCCGTATCTGGGGATTTTGAGCGTCATCGTGCTCACCTTTCTGATCGCGTTAATCCATAATGCCGCTGTCTCAACGTATATTGGGCTTGGCGTCGTGTTTGCCATCGGAATGGCTATTGAAGGCAGCGTCCTGACTCCAAGAATCGTGGGTCGCAAGGTGGGCTTAGGACCTCTTACCCTGATCGTGGCGCTGCTCATCGGGAGCGAGCTCTTGGGGCTTGTAGGCATGCTCTTGGCGGTTCCTTTTGCAGCCATTGCGAAAGTTTTCATCGATGTGGCGCTTAGCCGCTATCGGTCGTCTGAGACTTTTAAGCGCAGTAATTGATCGTGATTGTCGATTAAAGCAATCTCCTCCTGCAGTTTCAATAAAACCTAACCAAACCCTAATAGACCCCTAGGACCTTTCTCGGTAAGACCAATCCAAAAGGGAGATGAAAGATGAAACTACTTTTGAGTCTGACCTGGATTGCTTTGCTCTTGGGTGTACTGCCTAGGGCTTTTGGTGCGGAGTTGATCAATGGCGCAGGAGCTACTTTTCCAGAGCCTCTTTATTCAAAGTGGTTTTCAGAGTTTCAGAAAGTCGAAAAAGAGATACGGATCAACTACCAGCCGATCGGAAGTGGCGGTGGTATTCAGCAGTTTCTTAGAGATACGGTGGACTTTGGGGCAACCGATGCCCCGATGACCAATGAAGAGCTGGCAAAGGCCTCTCGCCCCGTCTTGCATCTCCCAACGGTATTGGGTGCGGTCGTAGTGACTTATAATTTGCCTGGGGTTTCAGCGAAACTGCAGCTCACCGGTGAATTGATCGCCGAGATCTACCTCGGAAAAATTACAGACTGGTCCGATGCTAAAGTCAAAGCGTTAAACCCGAAGTTGAACTTGCCCAAACAGCCCATTCTGGTCGTGCGACGCTCGGACGGAAGCGGCACCACTGGTATTTTCACGGACTATCTTGCAAAGGTGAGTGCGCCGTGGAAAAACTCGGTGGGCGCGGGAAAAGCCGTAAGCTGGCCTGTGGGGCTTGGTGGAAAAGGCAATGAAGGGGTTGCAAGTCTGGTGAAACAAACTCCTGGAGCAATTGGGTATGTCGAGCTTGTTTATGCTAAAACCAGCGGCTTGCCTTATGCCGCAATCCAGAACAAGGCGGGAAAGTTCGTTGAAGCTTCGATTCAGGGCGTGACTGCGGCAGCCGCGGGTTCACTAAAGATGATGCCGGCGGATTTTAGAGTTTCGATCACCAACGCGGAAGGTGCCGGGTCTTATCCCATTAGTGGCTTTACCTACCTCCTCGTCTATCAAACGATGAAGGGAGAGAAGGGAAAAGGGTTGGTGAAGTTTCTGCGTTGGGCATTGCGTGACGGGCAGACCTATGCTGAACCCATGGCCTATGCTCCGTTGCCAGGTTCTCTTGCAAAAAAGGTGATCGCAAAAGTTGATGGAATCACAATTCAATAGCTCGACAATCGTTGCAACGAGCCCAGATAGCCTGAAAGCGCCAAAAAAGCGCAGGGAAGTGCATTACGGTGATCGTCTTTTCGCGGGCTCGCTCAAGGCAAGTGCTCTTGGGTTGGTCGTGGTTTTGGGGGCGATCGCTTTTTTCTTGGGCAACCGCGCATGGCCTGCGTTTCAAAAATTTGGTATGAGTTTCGTAAGCTCGCAGGCTTGGGATCCTGTGCAAGAACTCTTTGGAGCTCTACCCGTTGTTTACGGGACTTTGGTTTCTTCTTTTTTGGCGATACTCATAGCGACTCCGCTGAGCATCGGGATCGCTCTTTTTCTAACGGAAATGGCGCCAAGGCGAGTGAGTCAGGTCGTGGGTTTTCTAGTCGAAATGCTCGCGGCGATCCCAAGCGTGGTGTACGGGCTTTGGGGGATCTTCGTGCTCGCGCCCTGGCTTCGCACATCTGTAGAGCCTTTGTTGGGACAGGTGCTGGGGTTTTTGCCCCTTTTCCAAGGACCGCCCTACGGCGTTGGAATGCTTGCCGCAGGAATTATCCTGGCCATCATGATTCTTCCCACGGTTTCAAGCCTGTCGCGTGAAGTTTTTAAAAGCATCCCGCAGGCGCAGCGAGAAGCAGCCATCGCGCTTGGCGCAACTCGTTGGGAAGTGATGCGCCTTGCAGTGCTCAAAGGAGCCAAGAGCGGCATCGTGGGCGCGGTCATCTTAGGGCTAGGGCGCGCGTTAGGAGAAACCATGGCGGTCACAATGGTGATCGGAAATCGCCATGAAATCAGCCTGTCCTTGTTTGCTCCTGCATCGACTATGGCGAGCATCATCGCAAATGAGTACAACGAAGCCTCAAGCGACATTCATATGGCTTCACTGGTGGGGATTGGTTTTCTGCTTTTCATGGTCACCTTCAGCATCAACAGCATCGCAAGGCTGTTATTGATGCGTGGAGGTAAGAATTAGTGCGACGCAGATTCTCAGATACTGCATTTCGAGGATATGGAAGACGCAAGCTTGTGAATTTCGTGATGTGCTGCTTGCTTTCCCTAGCCGCGCTTGGCGCGATCATCCCGCTGTTTAGCGTATTTGGTTATGTGCTCTCACAAGGCATGCCTGCATTGAACCTCTCGTTCTTCACCGAACTCCCAAAGCCCGTAGGAGAGAGCGGTGGTGGAATGGCGCATTCTCTTTTGGGTACCTGTGTTTTGGTTTTCTTGGGATCGATTTTTGGGATCCCCTGGGGAATCGCGACGGGCATGTATCTTTCAGAATATGGTCGAGGGCGCTTGGGTGGAGCGGTGAGGTTTAGCGCTGAT
The DNA here is from genome assembly GCA_040754655.1 of Bdellovibrionota bacterium. Lineage (GTDB taxonomy): Bacteria > Bdellovibrionota > UBA1018 > UBA1018 > UBA923 > JBFMCE01. Next base: position 12,232 of record JBFMCE010000038.1, read on the forward strand.
CTGCTTGGCAGCATCCCTTCGATCATATTGGGCCTTTTTGTTTACACTCTAGTGGTCGTGACGATGAAAAGATTTTCAGCCGTTGCGGGTGGGCTTGCGCTGGGTTTGATCATGGTGCCTACGGTTGCGAGGAGCACGGAAGAGCTTTTAAAACTTGTTCCATCGCATATTCGCGAAGCAGGGCTTGCGCTAGGACTACCGCGTTGGAAGGTGTCGTTGCGGATCGTGCTCAAAGGCATTCGTGGACCTATCACCACAGGTTTGATGCTTGCGATCGCGCGGGCCGCCGGTGAAACGGCTCCTCTTTTATTCACGGCGTTCAACAATAGGTTTTGGAGCTTTGAGCTGGATCAACCCATTTCATCGCTGCCCGTGCAGATCTATACCTTTGCCATCTCTCCTTATGAAGAATGGCACCGTCAGGCCTGGGCCGGGGCTTTTTTATTGGTTTCGGTCGTGTTTAGTTTAAACCTTTTTACAAGAGTGGTGTTTCGCCAGTTGAGGAAGGACTAGAATCTTGCAAGACTTGCCATTGCTGAAAGTAGTCGATTTGAAAGCCTGGTTTGGAAAGTCTCAGGCCTTAAAAGACATCAACCTGCAGGTTCGTGAGGGCACTGTGATGGCCATCATCGGACCCTCAGGGTGCGGAAAATCAACCTTCATCCGTTGTTTGAACCGCTTGCACGAAGAAGTGCCAGAGGCCACCTCTTCGGGGCAGGTCCTGCTTGAAGGCAAAGACATTCATGGGCATGACGTTGATCCTGTAGCGATCCGGCGTAAAGTTGGCATGGTGTTTCAAAAGCCCAATCCCTTTCCTTCGCTCTCTGTTTATGAAAACGTCGCGGTGGGGCTGAAACTTGCGGGTGTAAGGAATTCTTCTATTCTCGACGAAACCGTAGAGCGCAGCTTAAGCCTTGCGGCTTTATGGGATGAGGTGAAGGATAAATTGCATTCTCCGGGAACCAGCCTCTCTGGCGGTCAGCAGCAGAGGTTGTGCATCGCACGAGCTCTGGCGGTGGAACCCACCGTTTTGTTAATGGACGAACCGACCAGTGCGTTAGATCCGATTTCAACGGCCAAGATCGAAGAGCTGTTGGCAGAGCTCAAAAAAACTGTAACGATCGTCATTGTGACCCATAACATGCAGCAAGCTGCGCGGGTTTCAGATCAGACGGCGTTTTTTCTTCTAGGAGAGCTTGTCGAGGTTGGGGAAACCTCAAAGGTGTTCACAACACCAAAAGACCATCGAACCGAGCGGTACATCACAGGAAGGTTTGGCTAATGGAAAGGCATTTTGATCATGCTTTGGGAGAGTTGAGAGAGAAACTTTTGACCATGGGGGGCTTGGTCGAGAAGGCGATTGAACTTGCCACGCATGCGCTCCAAACCCGCGATCTCGCGAAGGCCGGTCAGGTTCAAGAGATTGAAAAAAAAGTGAACGAGTCCCACATCAGCGTCGACGATACCTGTTTAAAACTTCTGGCGCTTCAACAGCCTCTGGCAGCAGATCTCAGGCTCATCGTCGCGGTGATCAAGATGAACACGGATCTTGAGCGCATGGGAGACCAGGCGGTGAACATTGCGCACAATACCTCGCGATACCTCAAAGGCGAACCACTCAAACCCTTGGTGGATTTGCCGGTCATGTTCAACGAGGTCAGGTTCATGGTGCGCGAGGCGCTCGATTCGTTTGTGAAGCGAGATGAGAAGCTTGCCCGTGACGTCCTTAACCGCGACGACCGCGTGGATTCGCTGAAGAACAAGATCTTTCGAGACGTGATTGAACACGTCAAGACCAGGCCAGAGTGCGTGGAGCAGGGATTGAACTTGATTTTGATCGCACGAAACCTTGAACGGCTTGGAGATCACGCGACCAACATCGCGGAAGATGTGATTTTTGCGATCACGGGCGAGGATGTCAGGCACTCGGCGCGGCCTGAGGCAATCAAGCATGCGCTTTCATAAGTAAAGCAAAAGGAAAGGCGGCCATGGCAAGAGTTCTTGTGGTTGAAGATGAAAAAGATGTTCAAGAGTTGATGGCGCTTCATCTCAAACGCGAGGGGCATTCGACGACCACCGCGGACGATGGTGAGAAGGCATTGAAACTCTTGGCTCAAGAACAGTACGACCTGGCTGTTCTAGACTGGATGCTCCCAGGAGTTTCAGGCCTTGATATTTGCAGGAGCATCGAGCGAAAGGTCCCGGTATTGATGGTCACTGCAAGAGCTGATGCGTCTGACATCGTACTGGGGCTTGAAGTAGGCGCTGATGATTATGTGACGAAGCCTTTTGATATTCCCGTGTTCTTGGCGCGTATCCGCGCGCTTTTGAGAAGAAGCGAACTTGCGCGCGCAGGCTCGTTAAGAAGAATCCAAGTTCAAGGCCTTCTGATCGATCTCGATGCACACGAGGTTAAAAAAGGGTCAGAAGAGATCAAACTCACGGTGTCGGAGTTCAAACTGTTGGCTGCTCTCGTGCAAAACAGAGGGCGTGTGCTTTCTCGCGAAAAGCTCATCGATCTAGTTCAAGGAGAGGGCGTTATCGTGGTGGACAGAGCCATCGATACGCACATTTTCGGGTTGCGAAAAAAACTGGGTGAGAGCGCTGATCTGGTCGAAACCATTCGTGGCGTCGGTTATCGCGTGAAAACCTGATTCGAGAAAACGATTCAATGGCGCAAGGTCGATTCCCATGGGGTGTTTTTTCTAGGATCGTGCTTCTTCAAGTAACGCTTGTCTTAGGTTCGCTTACGGCTTTGGGGGTGGGAGCACGGTATTTTTTCAAAAGGCAATTTGAAACCCATATTCACGAAGCGATTCTAGTAGGGAGTGCTGGTGCGGACCTTGATCGTACCGCTGCTCTTGAGAGTTTGCACCAAGCTTTGAAGGTTTATGACGGGTATCTTGGCCTTTTTCTTGTTCTAGTGGCGTTTGTGTTGTTCGGATTGGTTTTTTGGTCGGTTCGGCGGTTGATGTTTCCCCTGGGAAGGATACTGATCAAAGCGCGCAACGTGCTTGAAGAACCTAAGAAACTTGTCGAAGACGCCGAAGAGTCAAGGCTTTATGAGACGCAATCTTATGGCGAGCTCTCTGATCTTGAATCGTCGCTAGACAAGATCAGGCGCGACCTTGAAATACGAGCGGAAAACTTCGACCGTGAACGCGAAGAGCAAGCCATTCTGATGGGTGCCATTTCGGATGCCATTTTGGCGGTAGATCGAGACGGAGCCCCGCTGTTCTTTAACAGCCGGTTTACAGTGGTGTTCGGCAAAGATGAACGAACGACAAGAAACTCAAAACTCTGGGAGATGTTCCGTGCGCCAGAGATCCTAGAGGCTTTCAAGTCGGCGTTGAGTCATGGCAAGACCGAGTCGCTCAAGGCGATTCCTTTTGATCGTGACTCAAGCAGGGTGTTCTTTTCAGTGTCGGTTTCTCCTCTGCGGCGCTCGGCTGGTGATGTCTATGGGGCCCTGGGCATTTTTCATGATGTGACTGACCTTAAACGCGCAGAACAGATACGCATCGATTTTGTCGCAAACGTTTCACACGAACTTCGAACGCCGCTTACTTCAATCAAGGGATATGTCGATACTTTGATTGATGATGTGAAGCAAGATCGCCCTGTCGAAAAAGAGTTCTTAGATGTCATCGGACGGAACACCGAGAGGCTGATGGCGTTGATCAATGATCTGCTTGATTTGTCTTCGCTTGAGTCTCATGTCGAAGCATTGGGAAAGACCAAAGTCAGTACGGCTGATCTCACTTCACGAGCATTGCAGCAAATGAGGCAGGTTTTTGAGGCAAAAGAACAACAGCTCTGTGTGGATGTGCGGTGCGAGCAGGTGTTCGCGGACCCTCGTTCAGTTGAGCAGGTCCTGGTGAACCTCTTAGACAATGCGCAAAAGTACACGCCGCCCAAAGGCAAAATTACGGTGAGTTGGGAGCTCAGTGATGGTGACGATGTTTATTTGCGCGTCTCGGATACCGGTCCTGGCATTGCGCCCGAGCACTGCGACCGCTTGTTTGAGAGGTTCTACCGCGTTGATAAGGCGCGATCGCGAGAGTTGGGCGGCACCGGCCTTGGGCTTGCCATCGTAAAACACATCATGCAACGCCATGAGGGCGCGGTTTGGGTTGAGAGCAGGTTAGGGCAAGGTTCAACGTTTGTGTGCCGCTTTCCGGCGTGATACCGGCGTGATGGTAATTGTGGTCATGTCTGTGCCCCTGCAATTGTGCGGTTTTTGTGCGGCCCATTTCCTTGCGCGCGACTCAAGCAAGCAATTGTGTTGTTTTTGTGGGGTGATTCACAGCGTGTCTGGAAGGATTCTTAAAGAAGCTGCGTACGGTATATGAGACTCCTAAGACGGAGTTTGAAAAGTTGCGAACTTCGCTGGAGAGTGTTTAAGAAGTTCGGAGCTTCTCCGGCGGAGCTGCTGCGCATGACACAAAGACCGCACAATTGAGCGAGAGACTCTGAAGTGAAATCAAAATCACCCCACAAAAACAACACAGTTGCCTCGGACGCCAGAGACGTCAAAAAAACACACCACGCTGATTTTAAGGCTCCTGGGAATAAATAATGGTGAATCTGCGCCGCCTCACAATGCGGTCAAGCGCGAGACGACTAAGTTTCATAAGCGCTCAGGCCAATCTTTGCGCCTATTTTTTGCGGTATTAAAACGGCTTGTATCCCGCAAGCCATGCGGCCGTTCCGCCCAGGCCCAAGGCCAACCACCAGAGTGCGCGCGATTGGGCGCCTAGTTTCTTTGCGGCAAACAGAGCAAGGGCCATGAACACCCAAATCGAGAGTTTTCCCCAGACCCATCCTGGCAACTGACCATGAACCACGCCGATTCTCGCAAGCAATCCAAAACCTCCAAGCAGGGCTAAAAAGAGACCTACTCCATGCGTGATGGCAATCTGTTTTCTGAGCTTTTTCTCTTGTGTTTGCGTCGATGGGGAAGCCGCTCTGAGAAGCGCTCCACCGAGCGAAAGAAAAATCATCAAAATACCTGTGAGGTGAATCACTTTATAGACAGGGTAAGAGATCATTTGAGGCCTCCTCGAGAGGAACATGGTTAAATTGACTGGAAGCAAGATGCAAGAGAGGAATAACTGCGAAGCAGAAATCAGGGGTTTAAAGAAGTTTTCACGCTTTGATGGTTTATACCGTAGAGTCTATATAAAAGCTGGTTGGCTAACCCTTGGAAATCCAATAAAAATAAGAATATTTCTTTGGGGAGCTGAGGGCTGCCGAAGAATCTGATCAAGGCCTGGCTAGTGTAAAAGCCTGGACCTTTGAAAGCAAAAGCGCTCAGACCAAAAAGTTCCTCCTCTTTAAGATAAACCCTCCCACGAAAGCAAAGCAAGAGAGTGCGCCAGGTGGAGAGATCATCGCGGCCTGGCGCACCATCGGGTTGTGGTTTTTTATTTAGACTACGGTTTAAGCTGCATTTGTTTTTGTCGCAGTCGTTTCAACCGTGTCGTTGTCTAAGCGCGTAGATGCGTGTGCCGATGCTCGATTGGTCTTCTTGGATCTCGCCAAAGCTCAAGCAAAACATCGTTTAGATGTAGCCGTAAATTTTTGGCCGAAACGTGTACGAGTTCCTTGTTGACCGTTCGCACGTGCCCAAGGCTTCCGGCACGCTTGCCAAAATACGCACGCAACTTTCCCAGGAACCCAGGCTCAGCTACCAATACTAATTCGTCAAAGCGCCCTCGGCTTCGATCACGATCGAGCATGAAGGCCAGGTGCCTTGCGAATGCATCGGCATCACGGTCATGTGGCGTTTTTTCAGTCGGAACAATATATGGATTAGAAATCGTTTTTATTAGTTCAAGGCCATCCCGAATGGATCGGCTTTCAAAGAGCTTTGCGACGCTTCGGTTTGCGACTAAAATCCAAATGTCTTTGATCATAACGGCTCCTTTCTATTGCGTGAGTAGCGGCGCTTCTACGGACCGCGCGTAAAAACGTCGGCTATGCCATGTTTCAAGCTTCTCCTGCATTTTCTCTAAAAGCCGGTCAATGGTGAGCTTTGGATCATTTCCCACGACACTCACAAAAAATGGCCCCCATTTTGAGCACACCTCAATGTGACCTGAATATTTGTCGCCGGATTTTTCGAGCACTGCCGAAACCGACGCGCCATAAGGAGCCAAATCCATCACGCGTGACAGACAGGTATTGGCGTAGGATTCAACCTCGTCTGCAATTTCACAATTCTTGAAATAGAATCCTGGTGACATCGGTGACATAGCTTATGTTCCTCCTTGTGAATGCGAACTTGAATACCCATTTTCTGAGTGGTGGCTAACCTGCATACGAGGCGTCATAGGATTTTCCTCCTTGGTTGAGCTGAACCCCAGCGCCAGCGCAAGAACGAGCGAAATAATAGCGCACCAATAGAGCTGAGCTTCGTACTTTGCTTCATTCATGTAGTTTCTTGTTTTTGCAAAACTTCGCGCATCCATACGTCGTATCCTCCTTTGTTAATCGAATGAGTTTAAGTATTCGTTTAATTTAGGAAGACGTGCTGGCTATTAGACGCCACAAAGGCCGATCCTAGCCCTCTCGGCCTCAAGAAGCACGACCTACAATTTCGAAAATGTTTTCACTCTAAAATTTGTCAAGAGCGTCAAGCCTTGACAGAAAAAAAATCGGTCTCAAATAAAAATATGAATGGTGCAGCCGCTAGTTTAAGTGGGCAAAAGCCTAAATGAATTGGCACCGTTTGGGCTCGTGTAAGAGCCTGATACTTTTGTATTTTTCAGGAATACGAAGGAGAGAATATGCAAACCTATCGCAGGACAGGAAAGTCAGGAAAAATCATTCACTTGCGCAAGTGGAGGCGCGTAATTCCTAAGTGGCCTTGCAATCTCTGCGGTAAACGCTTTAAGCGCCACTCTAAATTTGAGCGTTTCTGTGAGGAATGCAAGCACGACAACGAACTATACCGCTTTGCGGGCTGGATTTACGCCTGACCCATCGACGTAAACTTACATGGAGGTTGTTTTATGTTTGAACGATTTCAGTTTGAAAGCTTTGTCCCAACGGCGGAGCTTGAGTCATCCGCCAATCTTCCTCTCGATAACGTCTTGGGTTTGGCTCCGCAGATTCGTCTTGGATTTAAAAACTTTCTACCTCCAAGGCTGTTTGCGTTTCGTTGAGGTTTCGTAAAACAATCAATGGTCGTATTTTCCGAGAGCCATCGCGATCAGCACAACATTGAGCAGTCCTACTACGAGATCCTCGATGTCCACCGGCCGCATAAATCCTCCGCCAAGAGTCCCAAAAGCTGAATTGGATGCCATCAAAAGAAGCCGCGTTCCACTGAAGCCACAGAGAAGCCAAACAAAAGCCAAGCCGTGTGACAAACCGTGGTTTCGCGTGACGATTTCCTCGAAGCGATCTTTACAACCCGCTGAAACCTCTTGTTTTTAGTTTTGATGATTTATGGATTCTTGATTGGCGAAGCCGCCGGAGAAATGGTAGGCGCGATTGGGATTGAACCAACGACCCCCACCGTGTCAAGGTGGTGCTCTCCCGCTGAGCTACGCGCCTACAAACAGACCAAATTTTGAAAGACGAACGAGATCTATACCTCACCCAAACCGGGCTTTCAAGTTCAAGCCAAGCTAAGCTTCGAAAAACTTGCGCTAAGCCTCAAAAAGTAAGTTAGAAGCTCTTTTAACTATGAGGGTATTGATCAGCGGAATCACTGGCTTTGTCGGAACAAGGCTTGCACATGTTTTAATCTCGAAGGGCTATGAGGTCAGAGGGCTTAGCCGAAACCCAGCCAAGCCAACCCCTAGGCTGCCTTCTTCTTGCAAGCTGTTTTACTGGAATCCTGAAGACCTGACGTCTGCTATTGATCCCGCCTCTCTTGAAAATATCGATGCGCTCATCCACCTGGCGGGTGAATCGATCACAGCCAAGCGCTGGAACGCCGTAGAGAAAAAGCGCATTCTTGATTCGCGCATCAGGGGAACCCGGGTTCTGGTAGAAAATATTCGCACTCGATGTGATAACTTAAAAATA
>JBFMCE010000038.1:20281-36389 GCA_040754655.1 Bdellovibrionota bacterium
GACGAACCCTTAGACGAGAACTCGTCGCCCGGTGAAGGGTTTTTAGCCGAAGTGTGCAAAGGCTGGGAGTCTGAAAGCCTCGCTCTAGAGAGCTTAGGCGTGCGACGCGCGGTCGTGCGTACCGGGATTGTGCTTGACAAGGGTGACGGTGCCCTAGCGAAACTATTGCCTATATTTAAAGCAGGCCTTGGCGGGCCTCTAGGCTCTGGCCAGCAGTGGATGAGTTGGATTCATCTTGAAGACCTGGTGAGGCTCTATGTCTGGGCGCTAGAAGAACAGAACATCGCTGGCGCTATAAATGGCGTATCACCTCAGCCAGTGAGAAATCGGGAGTTTACGAAAGACTTGGCGACGTGCCTGGGTCGTCCTGCCCTGATTCCTGTTCCAAGGCTTGCCTTGCGCTTAGCCATGGGAGAGGTTGCGTCGGTGATCCTTGAGAGCCAGAAGGTGGTGCCCACAAAGTCTTTAAAGCAAGGCTTTAAGTTCGCATATCCAAAGCTCAGCGAAACCTTTAAGGGCCTTCTTTCATGAACCTCAGCCAAAAACAGGGAGAATCAAAAACACGGCTCATCCACCAAAGCCTCCCCTGGGGCGAGCTCTCGTATCTCAAGGCGCTGGAACTTCAGAAAACTCTTACTCAAGAAGGCAAAGTAGGATGGCTTTTGTTTGCTTGCCCTCCGACAGTGACCCTGGGAAAGAGGACTCAAGCGGACGATCTGCGAGTAGAACGCGAGCATCTCGCCAGCCAACAGGTGACACTTTTAGAAGTAGACCGAGGGGGAAGGGCGACCTACCATTCACCGAGTCAGGTTATTGGTTTTCCGCTAGGCACACTCAAAGACCATGTCGGGGACTCACGCGGGGTGCATCGGTTTCTCGAGACGCTCACCAGAGAGCTCAAGAGGTTTATCTCCTTTGAACTCAGACGAGCCCAATCAAAAGCGGTGGTCATTGAAGATCTTGGCGCGCTCGAAGACCTTCAAGGCATTTGGGTTGATGAGGACGGAATAAAAAAGAAACTTGTGTCTTTTGGGATGCGCTTTTCACGTGAAGGCATCGCACATGGGTTTGCAATCAACGTGACTTCACAAACCCAGGGATTCGAGCTGATTCACCCTTGCGGCCTCCGCGGCGTGCAGATGGCCTCTCTTTTTAACGAAAACCGGTTTTCGGAGAATGATTTTGCTGAACTGCGAAATCGTTTGGAGAAATTTTTACATGAACAAACTTAAACTTTACTCGTCGCTAAGATCTCCGTTTGGTCGCAGGATTCGGGTCAGGCTTGAAGAGTTGGAGCTTCCTTACGATATTGAAATGGTCAATGTGTTTGAGCCCACCGAAGAACTCTTGAGACTAAACCCTCTTGGAAGAATTCCGATTCTCGTTCTGCCCACCGAGGAAGAAATCATTGATTCCCATCAGATTGAAGAGTACCTGAGGGCGCGCAACCGCTCTCATTCCCTCTACTCAAACCCAGAAGGTATCCGTGATGCGCGTGCACGAAGCTGGTCAGCACTTGCCGTTGGCGTAATGGAAGCCACTGTAAGCTCATTTCTAGAGACTCTTCGTCCGGCAGCGCTTCAAATTCCAGAGGTAAAGGCAGAGTTTCTTCAAGCCATTCAAAAAACTCTCAAACGTTTTGAAAGCGAGATCACATCACCCCTGCTCGCGGGCAGCGAGCTACGAGCTTGGGATATCGACCTTGGTTGCGCGCTTGCCTACTGCGACCTGCGTATGGGCAGGCAAGTGGTAGACCGCTACCCACGGTTGCGTATCTATCTTGAGCGCTTAGAGAGCAGGGCTAGTTTTCAGAAAACTGCGCCTCCGCTTTAATGACGCTTCGCGATCAGCCAAAGAGCGGCTGCGGAAGCTAGGGCTAGTGAAAACGCCCGGTAGTAGTGCAAGGGCTTGGGACGCGAAGGTGAAATCGATTTTTGTTCCCTGAGAAGATTGCGCCACTCGCGTGACAACCCGTACAAACTCATGCCCACGGAAGCAAGGATCCGAAGATTTGCGGTGAGCGGTCTAGGGTTGCGGCTTCTCAACTGTCGTTCAAGAGTTGAAAACTCGAGAAGATAAGAGTGGGGCAATGCCCTTGGTTCATTTTTAAATTGCGGAAGTTCAAGAACCGTTAAGGCCGCTTGATCCAAGATCGCCACGGCTGAAATGACATTCGCGTTCATTCAAAATCCCCCTTTTTCGAGTTCGTCTCGCTGCCTGGGAGTTTAAGCAAAATCAAAGCCAGACTGGCAGCATCTTGCATGGCGCAGTAAATTGCATATCGATAGATCTCATGGCTAACTGGACACTTTTCCATGTTCGAGGGGTTCCGATTCGCATTCACTTCACGCTCTTGCTCGCGATTCCTTACTTTGCGCTAGTGATCGCCTCACAAATCGGGCCGATGGCCTCACTTGCTTCTATCGACAGCAGGTTGATGCGATTGCCCGCGCTTGTTTGGGGATTGTTGCTCTCCCTTGGGTTGTTTGCTTGCGTGGCGTTGCACGAGCTTGCGCATTCTCTTTGGGCCTTGCGAGCTGGAAGAAAGGTGAGAAGCATCACCCTAATGCTGCTTGGAGGCGTCTCGGATATCGATGGGGAGGGGCACTCCGAGGCCTCAATCGCATTTTTGGGACCGCTTGTAAGTTTTGCTTTGGGATTTTTCTTTTACTCCCTCTACCAAAACACAATGGTTTCAGCGGACCTAGGGTTTGGCTTTTTCTATCTCGCTCAGCTCAATCTGACGATCGCGGTTTTTAACCTGCTGCCGGCATTCCCTCTTGATGGTGGCAGGCTTTTGCGAGCCCTCTTGGCAAAACGCATGACGGCCGAAAGGGCCACCCAAATCGCAGTGACTCTCGGCAAGGCCTTCGCAGTGGCTTTCGGGGTTTTTGGGGTGTTGACGTTCAACTTGATCCTCATCCTCATAGCGTTGTTTGTTTATGCCGGGGGCACGCAAGAGCTTCAAGTCATGAGAATGCGCAATGCCCTGCGTGATGCTCGAGCCGAGGAATTCATGGTTCCGCTCAATCGCTCAATCGCGGCCGCGACGACGATTGACCAGGTGCTTTCGGACTTGCTCCATCGGAAGGACCTTTGGGTTGCAGTGACGCATTCCTCGGGAAAGTTCCTAGGTGTCGCTGAATTGCGCACGCTGCTCACGATCCCCAAAGAAAGACGCTCCTCGATCCCGGTCGGCATGCTCACCCGCCATGAAATGCCGCATCTCAAGAGAGAAGACTCGGGGTCAAAAGTTTTAGAGGAGATGCTTCGTGACGGACCATATGTCGCGATTGTAAATGGTGACGGCGTGTTGGAAGGTGTAATTGATCGAGACAGTTTGGCGCAAGCAATTCGCTTAAGGCAAATAACGACAGACGACCGTCAGGCGGCATAAAACAATGAAAAAAATAAAAACTGTATTGCTGAGCGTTGACCATAACGGGTTGCTCTGGGCGACGGAATTCAGGCACCCTTACGTCAATAACCTAATGAAAGTATTCACGCGGCTGGGGGACTGGGATACGTGGACCGCATTTTTCGTAGCCAGCCTGTTGCGCCGAGGGAATTCGCGGTACCTCGGCCTAAGGGTCTTGCCGCGAGTACTCGGTGCACTGGCGGTGGCGTACACCTTGAAAAGATTAGCCCGTCGCGAGAGGCCCTCTGTTGCAGTTGAAGGTTTTTCAACTCTTGTGACAGACCCGGATCCCTATTCTTTTCCTTCATCCCATGCAGCGACCACTTGGGCAGGTTGCATCACCCTTGCGCGCCAGCTTGGCGGAGTAGCCTGGCTCTTGCCGTGTCATGCTGTCTTGGTGAGTTATTCAAGAATCCACCTGGGCTGCCATTATCCGGTCGATGTCGTCACGGGCGCGATGGTTGGAGTTGCCGTAGCGAGCGTCTAAAAGTACATTGAAGAGATCTATGAATGGCAGGCTCTATGACATTGCTTTAAGTCCTTTTGAAAGGTTCTCGTTGCGAGAGCTGCGCGCAGATCTTCTGAAGAACGCTCGCGGAAGAACCCTTGAGATTGGTTTCGGCACCGGACTGAACTTGCCGCATTATCCGCACGAGGTCGCTCTCGTCGCCGTCGATCCTGATCCTGAAATGCTCTCGCAGGCGAAAGAGAAAGCAGCTGCCGGGAAGAAAAAAGTAGATCTGACCGAAGCCTCTGCCGAGAAGCTGCCATTTGAAGCAGAGGCTTTTGATACGGTGGTCGCGACCTTGGTTTTTTGCAGCGTCAAAGAACCGAAAGCGGCATTGGGAGAGATTGTTCGCGTGCTGAAGCCGGGTGGAAGAGCGCTGCTTCTTGAGCACATTCGGTACGAGCGAGGAATGGCGGCGGGAAAGGTGCAAGACTTCCTTACGCCGCTTTGGATGAGAATCGCTGGCGGTTGTCATTTGAATCGAAATCCTGAGCCGTATTTTGAGAGTTTGGATTTTAATGTCGAAAGAGCGCAAAGCTTATGGTTTGGTTTCGGTAAACTTTGGGTCCTTCAAAAAAGGTGCAAAAAATGAATTCTTTTCTGGGTCGCTGGTTTTGGCTGAAGAGTATGGCAGTGGGGTTGATGGCATTTTTCGTTGGACCCGCTCATTCCAGCCAGGAGAAGGTGCAAGACAAATTATTGAAGCTTCCGCACCAGGAGTTCAGGCTTAAAAACGGTCTTCGAGTTTTCCTCGTGAAATTTCCAAGCCCAGGAGTGGTCGCCTACCAATTGCCCGTGCGCGTTGGCTCTCGAAACGAAGTAGAAAAAGGGAAGACGGGGTTTGCGCATTTTTTCGAGCACCTGATGTTTCGGGGAACGAAAAACAGATCAGGAAAAGAGTTCGGAGATCTCTACACCCGGCTTGGCGCTGAAAACAACGCTTGGACTGACAATGACATGACCAACTATCACGGCGTAGTCGCAAAAAAATACCTTCCGCAGATTCTTGAAGCGGAAGCGGATCGGTTCCGGAATTTGAGTTTTGATGAAAAACTTCTCAAAGACGAGGCTGGCGCGGTGATGGGCGAGTATATGAAAAACATCTCTCAACCCGAAGCCGTGCTCGAGGAAAAGTTGGCGGAAGCGGCTTTTAAAGTGCATCCTTACGGGCACACTACGATGGGATATCGCGAAGACATTCAAAAGTTCTCTGAGCGTTATAAGGATGTCTGGGTCTTCTTCGAACGTTATTACCGGCCAAGCAATGTTTCAGTGGTGCTCGTTGGGGATGTTGATTTTGCGAAATCAAGGCAGCTCATTGAAAAGTATTTTGGAAAATGGAAGAACCCTCAAACTGCGCAGGCCCTCATCGCTAGCGAACCTGAGCAGGCCGAAGCGCGCAAGGTGGAATCAAGGTTAGGCCAGAAGGCCCAGACCCGGATCACGGTGGCGTACAAGATCCCGGGCTTTTCGACACGTACTCCTGATATTGCCGCGATTGAGTTGCTTTCAGAGATGTTTTTTTCGAAAACCTCGGACTTCCAAAACCAGTTTCGTTTTGAGAAAAAATGGGTTGATGTAGTTTATACGGGCAGGGCCGAGTGGATTGATCCTTATGTATGGACGATCAACTTGAGGCTCTCTGCTCTAGGGGAAGGCAAGGAGGCCGAGCTTTTGACGGCGATCCAAACGACTGTGCGAGGCATCGCAAGTCAGCAGGTTTCCCAGGATCGCCTTGGGGAAACGAAAAAACGCTTTCGAAATGCAGCTCTTTCCAGTTGGTTTAAAAGCCCGTCTGATCTCGCGGATCGCATAGCCTGGTATTCTAATCTTGAGCCTGACCAAGGAATAAAGGCTCTAGATGCGCACTTTGCCCAGCTTGCGAAAGTAACGCCAGCGCACATCCAAGCGGTTGCAAAAAAGCACCTTGTTGATTCGAAGATGACGACAGTCATTTTAAGGGGGCAATGAGAAATGAAAGCCAGCTATCGTGTGTTTGCCGTGATTGCAGTCTTGTTGGGTGTTTTCTCGGCATTGAGTCCTTTTGCGTATGGATCGCACTATAAGATCGTCGTGGTTCATGACAAGAATGGCAAAATCCCGCTTACAACCCTCAACCTTACTTTTCGAGTGGGCTCTGCAGACGATCCTGCCGTTGAAAAGGGGATCGCCAGCGCCACGGCGAGGCTCATTCGAGAAGGGGGGGCGCTGTCGTGGAAAGGATTGCCCGCGCGCACGCGCAGTGAGCTTGAGAGTTTTCTCTATCCCTATGCGGCTGACATGGAAATGAATGTGGGCAAGGAACAGATCTCATTTGAGCTCACCGTTCCCGCCAGCGACGCTGAGAAGATGCTTCAACTCCTAGCCCAGCTTGTGTTGCGGCCCGCGTTCATGGGCAGTCCGAAAGATCCCAAAGAGAGTGAGTCTCTTAGAGCCTCAGAACGAGAACTGCAACGGATCTTGAGCGAAGAAAAAGATTTTCTTGAGAAACAATTGCCCCAGGAAGATCAAGAAGAACTTGGGAAAGCAGTTCTTGATCAACTGATATTCGGGGAAAACCATCCTTACGCCCATGTGGCCGCGGGCACTCTCTCAGGTTTAAAGAACATCAATCTAGAGAAGGTTCGCCGATTTTATCTCTCGCACATGGTCCAACCGAGGCTCACCGTGGGTGTGTCAGGAGTGGTGAGCGCGGAGGTTTTAAAGCTTGCTAGAGAAGCGTTCAAAGAACTTCCTGCCGCGGGCTCTTCTAAGGCAAGCCTTCCTCAGGTTCGAAACTCTGATCAGGTTGAGCTCTTGATCGTCAAAGGTTCGTTCAAAGGAACCGGCGTGCATTTGGGTTTTCCGCTGCCGTTCAATCGGTCAGCAAATGAGTTCGCCGAGATGTATTTAGCGGCCAATGCTTTTGGAAAACACCGCTCGTTCGTGGGAAGGCTCATGGATGTTGTTCGCGAGACCCGCGGCATCAACTATGGCACTTACGCTTACGTCGAAGATTTTCCATATGGCGGACATCTCACGATGGAACCGACCCAGGCGGCGCGGGCTCAGCAAGCCTTCACGATTTGGGGAAGGCCTACCGCAGTGGCGGAGAACGGGTGTTTTCTCTTGAGACAATTGCATCGTGAGCTCACTGTTCTTGCGGAAAAAGGGCTGACCCGACGCGAATTCGACCTCACCAAAAGCCATCTTATTGGGTACATTCCCCTCTTGGGAATGAGTCTTGATCGGCAGCTTGGTTATGCGATTGATTCCCATTTTTATGGGATCCGAGGCGATTATCTCAAACGGCTTCAAAGCGAAGTAGAGTCTGCCAAGCATTCGGTCGTAAATGCGCTGCTTAAAAAACACATCAAGCCCAAGGCTTTGCAGATTGTCGTCACCACCGCCGACCCTGAGAAGTTTAGGGCTGAAATTTTAGGTCCCCGGTGTGCTATACGGTATGAAGAGGGCGTTCAAAAAGCCCCTAATGTGCTTAAAGAAGACAAACAGATCGCCGTTCATTCTATCGGTATCAAGCCTGAGAATATACGTGTGGTAGATTCGGAGTCGCTGTTTCAATGAAGACTTTAGGAAGAGTTCTTGTTTTTTGTTTGGTTTTGGGAGCGCTTAGGCTTCCTAGCGCCGGCGCGAACTCGATGTTTGGTTACACTCACATTCAGCCCAGCCCCCTAACCCTCTCTGCGGGAAGGCTTGTCTTTGGAACGGATGTCGCTTACGGGGTGACCGATTTTTTTCAGATCGGAACGAACGTGGTGCGTGATGTCTATCAGTTCTTCAACGCCAACGCGAAAGTTTCGCTCATCGAACTTGATGAGTTCGCATTGAGCCCGACATTTAGTTTTGAAACTTATAATCTAAAGAATATTTCAGAACTCAATCCAGACTTGCGCGTCACTTCATTCATGCCCGGCTTGACTACGGCGTATGGGCTGGCTGAAGACTTGGCGCTTTTCGTCGCGGGCAATCTCAATATTACTAAAACCACGCTCGTTACCGAGGGCATCACGACCTCGGGCCTTATTCGAGGCGCTCAGATTGGGTCTGATCTTTCTTGGGCGTACAATCCTCCGGCGGCGAAAAAAGGCAAAGATGGAAAAGAGGTTCGCCGCGGCGTGGGAAACGTGTTTTCAACCGGGGTGAGCTACGATCTCACGTACAAGCTCTTTGGCGTTGGTCTGAGCCACCATTGGCCGGGATTCCATCTGGGCGTTCACTATTATCCGAATGCCACCAAGTTCCCCATTCAGCCAATTATTGCTGGTGGCGGCGCGGTAGACTTGTAAGAGGGGCTTGAAGCAAGAATCCTGTCTCGCATAGAATATCAAGACTCCGTATGCGAGCACGAGCTTTTCTACTTCTATTTTTTGTTTCCTTGTTTGTCTCTACTGCGCATGCGTGGGAGTCTTTCCCGGAGTTCGGGAGTTTGACTGAGGACGAACAGTCAAGGTTTGATCAGCCCACGCTTCTTGGCCCTGAGTACTCTTCTGACATTCTTGCATTTTCGAAACCGTATGACTGGCAGTACCACTGGCTTTCGCATGACATCGCATTCGATGGATCGGTGGGAAGCATCAGTCCGGTTCACTTTTTGATCGACAACAGGTTGAAGGCGAGAAGCAGCCTTGCGAGTTGGCTTGATTTTCGATTCACCTATTTTGATGAGCGCAATCATGACAGGCAAGCCTCCCACCATTTGATTGAACTCGTGTTCTGGCCATTCTCGAAGTTTGGAATCAGCCTCTACGCCGAGCCTTCTTACTTCAAACGGGAAGACGATGAAGGCATCGCTCTGATTTACCGACCGCAACCTCGGCATGAAATCAGGCTGTTCAATACCTTTGTCGACCTGACTCGCAAGAAAAGAAACGATCGCACCGATACATTCAAAGACTCGCCCAACTCGGTTGGCCTTGTCGGAAGACTTTGGAGCCCGCACGAAGATGCAGCCGGGGTGGGGGACTACGTTGAGTATGGTTTTCGTTATGATGACAAAACGCTCTGGAGCTTTCCTGACGACGGATATGAATACACGTACTGGCGGCTGATAGCGATGGCATCAGTTTCAAAGCGCGTGCTGCCTCGCATGCGCCTGAACCTGCGTTTGCAAGGCGACCGCAAGTTTGAAGCAAGAACAGGCCTGCAGGGCTTGCAAAGCAGGCAGAGCCTTGATCGATGGACCACAGACCGCGTGCTCACGACGTTTCAGTTTGTCTTTAGCGAACTTGGTCCGTCGCAGACATGGGAACTCACAAGTGGCTTGCACTACACGATGAGGCGGTGGCGCAATCAGAATGACACGCTCGCTTTTCATGATTACCTGCCTCACCTCTGGTTGAAAATGCCCGCCTTTGACTCAACCGAGGTGAAGGGTTTTCTTCGCTGGGGCTGGGACCTCACTTGGCATCGCAAGTTTCAAGGAGCTCTCTTGCATCCAACGGATGAAGACAAGAAGGTCAATCAGCGCTTCAACGCCTCGTTTGGTTTTACATTCAATAACAACAAGGCAGAGCTTCTTCTGCTCGGAAGTTTTGATCTCGAAGATCTAGGAACGGGAGATACGTGGGAAGGGGGCAACGCTCAGCTTCGGTGGTTTTTTTGAACGCTCGTTATGGCCTCTTGCGCAAAAAAGAGTTGATCATCTGAGAGGCGCCGCATAAGAACCTCACTATACTTTTTTGATGAAAGATGAGGAGGGGTTTTCGGTGCGGGGATGCGTGGTTTTCTTTTTTGCGTTCTTTTTTTGTTTAGATGCTGTCAAGGCCTCAGACCTGCCTCAATGGATCAAACGACAGGCGGCTCTTTCCTGCGAAAAAATTTTAAGACAGATGTCTCCTTCCGATGGCGCTCCAGGCGCCATTCTCGCTTCTCCTTCAAGAAAGGATCCCAATTATTATTATCATTGGGTGCGCGACGCCGCGCTTACGGCAGAAGCGTTGGTGCAGGTCTATAAAACAGCGACCGACCCCGAGATAAAAAACAAGACGCTCCGAGAGCTCTTTCATTTCGTCGAGTTTTCTCGCTCGAATCAAAAGGCATTTACGATCTCAGGTTTGGGTGAACCTAAGTTTTTGGTGACAGGCGCCGCTTTCAACGAACCTTGGGGAAGACCCCAAAATGATGGCCCTGCGCTCAGGGCCCTTGCGCTGATCCGTTTCGCTAGAGAACTGATGCAAAATGGATACGCGGGCTACGTGAAGACGGTTCTGTATGATTCAAAACTGCCAAGCCATTCAGTGATCAAGACAGATCTGGAGTATGTGGCAAAGAAATGGAGAGAGCACGACTTTGATCTTTGGGAAGAGGTTAAAGGCCATCATTTCTTTACGCGTATGGCCCAGCGCAAGGCCCTTCTTGAAGGAGCCACGCTTGCGGACGCGCTTGCCGATGCTCAGGCTGCGACACACTATCGCCGAGAGGCAGCTCTCATCGAAGCAGAGATCCTCAAGCATTGGAACGCCCAAAAACGTGTGCTTGAGCCCACGCTCGAACGGGTGGATGGTCCGGACTATAAAACAAGTGGCCTAGACACGGGCGTGCTTCTGGGGATCCTGTATGGGACAAGAGGGGATGGATTCCTCCCGATCACCCACGACTGGGTGCTTTCAACTCTTGCTCAGCTGCGATCCGTATTTCAACAAGGCTACGCCATCAATCAGAAACATGATTTTGGCACGCTGATCGGCCGTTATCCTGAAGACCGTTATTACGGAGGCAATCCTTGGGTTCTCACGAGCTTGGCTTTCTCGCAAGCTTATGCGGAGATCGCGAAGCAAATCCAAAAAGACGGAAAAATCCAGGTGACACAGCTCAACCGGCAGTTCTACCTGGGCATTGTCGGCCAAGACGCGTTGTCCCGTAAACAGCTGGTTGGTTCTGCGGTTCTTCTAAAGACTGAACCCGCGTTCGAGAAGATTATGGCAAGGCTCTTGTCAGAGTCTGACGCCATGATTAAAAGGGTTCGAGTGCACGTGCATCCTGATGGCTCGATGGCCGAACAGATGGATCGAAACTCGGGCTTCATGATGTCGGCTGAAGATTTGACTTGGAATTACGTTCAGCTCTTATTCACGGTTTGGACACGGGGGGACTTGCGATGAGCTTGGGGAAGCTTTTTCTTCATCTTCTTTTTCTAGGTTTTTTTGTCACGGGTACGGCGTATGCCGAGATCTCGCGTTTTATTCGAGTGGATCAAGGGGTTTATCGAGGTTCTCAGCCTGAAGATGGCGATGATTACGTTAGGTTAAAGAAGACAGGCGTTCGCACCATCATAAACCTACGAGATGAAAAAAGTGCGAAAAAAGAGCGCAAGGTCGCATATGCGCTTGGAATGAAGTTTTTCAACATTCCACTCTCAGGATTCTACGCTCCCTCTGACGAGGATGTGGAAAAAATCCTCTCGCTCATGGCGAAGCCCGAGCTGCAACCTGTTTTCATTCATTGCCGTTACGGGAAAGACCGCACTGGCTTGCTCGTGGGGCTTTACCGCATTCGTTATCAGGGCTGGCAGCCTGAGTTGGCTTATAAAGAGGCGCTTGAACTTGACTTCAACCGAAAGCTCTTCGGGCTGAACTATTACTTCCGAAAGCAGATCAAAAAACACCTCAGAGGCGAGGATGACGAGGGCAGTTTGCAAGAAGGGTCAGATTTTCTTGCACCAATAAACATGAGTGAGGAAACGTAAGGAAATCTTGGAAGCAGAGCTCGGCACCTTAAAAAGCCGGGGCAGGTCTTTCATGACCTGTTCTGCCTGGAGGCGTTGCTCGGATTCGCTTTTTTCAGCCCAAAAACTCATAGTGTTCAAGAAGTTAATGAGTGTTTTTGAAGTGTATTCTTGCGCGGAACGGAACATCTTTTCGCGCAAAGAAGTAAAAAGGTCGGTCTGCTCAAAACAATGCTTCCATTCGTTGCTTTGAAACCTTGGAATGTTTTTGGCATGATAGCCTACCTGTGAAAGCAAAGACCGTATAGAGTCATGGTTCTCATCGAGCACGGTCCAAATCAGCCCCAGTGAACCCCTAGGTTTCAAGACTCGCGCGATTTCAGCCAAACTTTTTTGAGTGGCAAACCAGTGAAATGCATTCGCGCAAACCACGACATCAAAGGTCTGGGCCGGGAAGGGCATCTCTTCCGCAGAAGCTTGAACAACTTCGGTGCTTGGGAATCTTTGGCTCAGTTGTTCAAGCATTTTTGGCGAAAGGTCGGCGGCCGTTGCGTTTGAGGTGTAGCGCAAGACGTGGCGGGTGAATTTGCCGGTCCCAGCTGCGAGGTCCAATACTTTGACGCTTTGAGCCACCTTCAATTTTTCAAGGAGGAACGATGCGGTCCGTTCCGGATACTCTGGCCTTGCTGATCCGTACGCTGTTGCTAATTGGTCAAAAACCATGTTGGTTTTAGGGGTTTCCGGCATGGATTGTATTTTACAACAAGAGTGTTTGTCGTTAGAAGCCAATAAAGAAAAGGGAAGAAAAAAGGGGGAGAGACGATGAAAAAGCTTTATACCTTATTGGGCATGGTTTTTGTCGGCAGTTTCGCGCAGGCCGATCCAACGGATTCCATTCGAACTCAGAATGACGGGGACCGTTTGGTGCTTTGCGGAACCGGAAAGCAAGAAGACACAGACCGCCGTCTTGAACAAGATCCGGCCAATTTTAAATTGAACTCCTCAAAACGCGTTGACCAGCGCTTTAGAACTGGGTTCCCAGAACGTTTTCCGGATTCGTATTGGGGCATTGAAAAAGACAGTGAAACTTACGTCTGCGTCGGAGCGAGCCGCTATCTTGATTCCATCTGGACTTTTCCTGCGCCAAGAAAAGGCGCCTTTTCAGAGTTCGGGGTAGAGATCCGTGGCTTCGCTTTGGATAAAAATGGCAAAACGCGTGACGTGAACCGCGATGGCAAGGTCGACGGCGATGATTGGACGGGCTTGGATTACATTAAGGTATTCGCCGGAGTGAATCGCAGAGATAGCGTTTTCATCGCAAATGCATTTCGCAGGCACTGGGGGCTTCGAGCAGCGCCGGGCGAGATCCATTTTATGCATTACGATACTCAAGGCTACCCTCGGCGCATCGAGGTGACAGGACCTAATGGCAAACCGTATGTTGAAGCTGAAATAGGTGGCGGCAATTCCTTCAATTGCGTTCACAAGTGGGAGAAATGCCATGTTTGGGGGAAGTTCGAAGGTTCGAGCCTGACTGTCGGTCCGTTCGATCGGTTCAATGTTTATTCTATAGAATTCGCCCACAATGAGAACAAGTGGGTTCGGTTTGATGAGAAGACCGATAGGTTGCGCGTGTATGACCCGGGGCTAAAGCAGTTTTTGCGGCAAATTCACTTTAAGCCAGAGTTTTGGGTAATGGCAAAGAACAGTAGCTTTGACTTCCCGAAACCTTAGAGAAGAAAAGAAGTAGAGGTGCGGTGGTGTTTGTAAAATATATCATTTTTGTTTGTGTAGGGCTTGGACTGGGCGTTTTTCCAAGCTTTGCCGACGACTCACAGGTTGTTTTGCAAACACTGCCAAAAAAGCTCTCAGCTCAAGAAAAAGCGCTTGGAGCGGGCGTGAAATTCATGCTGAACCGACGCTGTTCTCGGTACAGCAGGTCGAGAAAAGAAACCAAAGCAGAGTGTCGGCGGGCAGCGGCACTTTTAATGAAGGTGCTGGATGCGAGAAGCTTGCCGGTCGCCAAAAAAAACCGGCGTTCTTACGAACCAAATTTTGTGGGTGCCGTTTTTGCAAACGAGACGCTCGCCGCCATTGCCGAGCCTGGCATACAAGAGTATATCCGGGTGACGGCGGATTTTGTCAGAGCCCACCGTGGCGGGGTAGGGGTCGCAAATCTCTGGGATTGGACCTTAACGCTTTCAAATCAAGATCCGGTTGAAAGCTTAAGACGGATCGCGCTCTTGTTTCAAGACACCGATGCGTTTGCGTATCTGCGCTTCTTGAAGTTGCTTGCCCCGACGGCGTCTGGGAGGCTTCTTCGTGACCTGGAAATCGTGGGTCATTCCATTCGTGATCAGAAGGTTTTTGACCTTTACCCGACGGAATTCAAAAACAAGATTCAGTACAGTAGGGCGCAATACCATTTCTATGTGATCGCTTATGCAGCTTATAAGATTGCGCGAGAACTTGACGGCAGAGGGGCACCCATGGCGGCCGCGGTGCCCTTTGTCTTTAATACGACCTACGAGTATTTTAGGCACAAGCTCATTCGAGGTTTAGACCGGGTGCCTGATCTCTCAAGCCGAAAAGACCGCGAGCAGACCCGTTTGCTTGATATCCCTTATACGGCGAGGGAGTTTCTTTATCCGAGCGATCCCAAAAAGGTTGAGCTAGGTTCAGAGCCGACCAACCCTTTTCTCTACAACGATGCCGAAACCGAGTATCACGATATGTTTAATGATATCTATTTAGGATACGCCGGGGCGTTGTTCGGGGTCCGTCTTGCAAACCGCGGGGAGCCTGGGTTTCCGATGGATTATAAGAGGTTTGTCAGGGAGTTTAGCGAGAGTCCCAGGGGTTTTATAGAAAGACACTCTTTTGCCGGATCGTACCTTAAATAGCGAAGTTCGAGGCGAGTGAACTTGCGCCGTTTTCAATGAGTAGTATTTACGTTCGACACCTTAAATTTAAAATAAACATTGCTTGTTGCAATTTCTTGAAGTAGTGCGCTGCATTGAGAGGGCGTATTTCTATGATGAGATTTTTCGTTTTATGGTGCGCGGTAGCGTCTGTGCTTCCGCTCGGCGCGCAGGGCGCAGAGAAAGAATGGGCGGTGGATGGGGTCACTCTTTCAGAACTGCTTCAAGCGCGGGCACAAAATCCTGATAAGGCCCAGGCCGACCTTAGACGCGACTTTGAGATCCACTATCAAAACGCCACGCTGGATGAAACGAAGCCCGATGGCCTTATTCCCTCTCGCCATAAAATAAAAGTCGACTCGGTCACTCTGCTCGTCGATCTTTTAGACGCTCGAAGTGGCGTGGTGGTCAGCGCGTATCGCAAAGAGATCTCTGTTTCTAAGGTGCCTGATACAGGCAGCATTCGTCATGTCTTTAAGTTCACGGCCCAAGAGCTGGAAGACAAAGACATGCGTGCGCGATTGTATGCCAGCGGTGAAACGATTGAGAGCAGAGTCATGACGAGCAAGACTCCGTTCAAAGAGGTCCTCGTATTTGACACCGGCGTTGTTTCGCCAGACGCGGTTGAAGGGATCTACAGCCCCGTTACTCAGAATATCGCCCGAAATGGGGGAAAATTTAACGAGGTTGAGGGAGTCGGCCCTTTCAACTACGGTGTTCCGTATATGGTGCTTAACGATTCTTACGACCAGGTTCAACTCGATGAAGAGGCAGCAAGAAAGCGTGGCACGGGACGCAAGGTCAAAGTCATTTTTAGGTGCGCGTCCCTTCAAGCGGTGAATCCGAACATGCCTTACCCTTATGAAGTGACGGGTATAGTTGTTCAGGGCGAGGGCGTTGAAACCTTGCGTGATGAAGATCCGACAAAACTTGTTTATGACTATGAGTTTGAGTTCAAAGGAAAAGCCGTGCTAACCAAGAAAGATTACACGGGCCCGACTTGGGTGGAACGAAAGCTTTTCGGCAAGTACGACTATACGCTTGCAACCAAGGAAACCCTGATAGAGTTCCCAGTGTCTGGAGCTTTTAGCCTATCACGAGCAACCAAGGCAGGCGTTGAAACTCGTGGGCGGGAGCTTGAGGATCCAAGCAACGGAAATGAACCGTGGACATGGATTGGCCCCATGGAAATGTCGGGCAAAGATTTTGGCCTCTATTTCTGGGGTTATGAAGGCAATAGTGGGAATACCCATTCCTTCAATTCACGTGGCAAGGCTTATGACTGCCCGTTGAAGTATGAACTGCAGAACTAGCTTCGTTTCAAAATACTGTCATTGAGAGGCTAAGCGACACCTTCCGAGTTGTATTTACAGCTTAAGCTTTTGTTGTATTTCCGACTTAAGCTTTTGGGTAAGATCACCGCTCCTCTGGCAAGCTTGGCCTGTTTGATCCAGAAGATCCTTCTTATCGCTCCGGCGGAGCAACTCCCGCGCGGGAGTTGCGGGGAACCTTGCCGCGTCTGAATACTCAGTCCCAGTGAACGCTTGTGCCTAAAGGCTTTCCAGGTTTTACCCACTACGAAAAGAGAAGATCCAATT
>JBFMCE010000039.1:0-36226 GCA_040754655.1 Bdellovibrionota bacterium
CGGAGATGACGGACTGTGTTTGATCGAATATGCGCCTTATGGCGTCATCGGATCGATCACTCCGACAACCAATCCTAGCGAAACGGTCATCAACAATGGCATCGGAATGGTCGCCGCCGGAAACGCGGTGGTCTTTAATCCGCATCCCTCAGCAAAGCGTGTTTCAAATCGAACCGTAGAACTCTTCAATCAAGCAATCACTTCAAACGGGGGACCGGCGAACGTCGTGTGTTCGATCGCGGAACCCACGATTGAAAGCGCAGGCGAGCTGATGAAAGCGGAAGGCATAAGGCTTTTGGTGGTCACGGGCGGCCCCGCGGTCGTGAAAGCCGCGATGGCGTCTGGAAAAAAGGTGATCGCCGCTGGTCCTGGCAACCCGCCGGTGGTGGTCGATGAAACGGCGGATCTAGATCAAGCGGCTAAAGGCATCATCGCAGGTGCTTCGCTCGACAACAATATCGTCTGCATTGCTGAGAAAGAAATCATCGTGGTCGAGAAGGTGGCCGATGGCTTGATTGCGGCACTCAAAAAGCATGGCGCTTACCAACTGTCTCCGTATCAAATCAAACAACTTGAACCTGTGATCGTAGACGGTAAGTATCCCAACAAGAAGTTCGTGGGTCGAAATGCCAATGTGATTTTGAAAGAGATCGGCGTGAGTGTCAGTGATGAAGTGCGGCTCATCTTTGGCGAAGTCTCAGACGAGCACCATCCGTTTGTGCAAGTCGAGCTTTTAATGCCGGTCTTGCCTCTAGTTCGTGTGCGCAATGTGGAAGAAGCCATTGCCATGGCCAAGAGAGTAGAACACGGGTTTTGTCACACGGCCGTGATGTATTCGAAAAACATCGACAACCTTCATCAGATGGCTTGCGAGGTGAATACATCAATCTTTGTTAAGAATGCGCCAAGCTATGCCGGTCTTGCACTGGGTGGGGAAGGGTTTACCTCGTTCACGATCGCATCCCCGACCGGCGAAGGGTTGACCACCGCAATTGATTTTTCACGCGTGCGTCGCTGTACTTTGAAAGAACACTTTAGAATCGTATAATGGACGGCACAAAAAATGGATTTTACGCAAAACGCCATAGCAGTCCTCGAATTCAAGAGCATCACGCGCGGGCTTTTCGTCGTTGACGTGGCGACGAAGAAGGCACCGGTGCGAGTGTGTTGGGCTGAGGCCATAAGTTCGGGAAAATACATCCTGCTTTTTGAAGGCGGCGTGGGCGAGGTGCAAGAGTCGTATTCTGCGGCGGTCGAAGCGGCAGAAAAAGAATTGATCGAAAGCATCTTGATCCCACAGGTAGTGCCCGCGCTAGGACCCGTGCTTTCAGGTAGATCCTTTTCACCGGAAAGTGAATCTTCAGTGGGCATGCTTGAGAGCTCTTCGATCGCCGCAAGCGTTGAAGCGGCGGATCAAGTTTTGAAAACCGCTCCTCTTCTCTTGAACCGGTTTCGATTAGGCAAGGGAATCGGCGGGAAGAGTTATTTTATTTTCTCGGGCCAACTTGAGGATGTGCAGGCAGGTCTTGAGCGCGGGCAAGAGTTTTTGGAGCATCGCGGCGCGCTTTTGGGCCGTGAACTGATTGCAAGGCCTCACTCTGATTTCATGGAGGTTTTATAACGCATGCTCTTAGGAAAAGTGATCGGAACCGTCGTTGCCACCCAGAAGTACGAGACTCTTAAAGCCCTTGCGCTTCGAGTGATTCAACCTTGTGATGACCAAGAAAACCCGCAGGGTGAGCCGGTCGTGGCATGCGACCCGATCCAGAGCAGAGAGGGAGACCTGGTCTTGTGGGTCGCGAAACGAGAGGCCTCGGTCGCATTACCGGGTGCAACCTTGGTGAATATGTATCCCGTTGATGCAACGATCACAGGGCTTGTTGACTGGGTTGGAGACCGACGAAAATGATTTTGGCTCGTGTTGTCGAATCTCTTGTTGCAAGCCAAAAGCATCCTGCCTTGCAGGGGCATGCGCTCTTCTATGTTCAACCCATTTTGGCAAATGGAACAGCCTCTGGCGAGGCGTTTGTAGCTTTAAACTCAGTTGATGCGGGCCCTGGTGACGTGGTGCTGGTTTGCAATGAAGGCACGGGTTGTCGGCAGATCTTTGACGCCGGAATTTTTCCGGTCAACCATGTGATTGCTGGTTTTGTTGACCAGATTGAACGTGTTTGACATCCACCCGGCCGCCCCTTACCATTTAGGTTATGTTCTATAAAAGAGCCAACTTCCTCATCAACAAAAAGTTTCAGCTGAAATTCGCGTTCTTCGTTTGTTCATGGATCTTCGCTCTGAGCATGATCTATCCGATCATCATTTATAATATCTTCGAGTATTTTTTGACCTTGCTCTCGAACAACGCTGCCAATGTTCCCCTGACGTTGGATAAAGTGAAGATGGTTGAGAACCAGGTGCTTGTGCTTCTCGGAGCCCTGCAACTTTTGTTTTTATTGATCACTTTCATGTTGAGCATCTTTTTAAGCCACCGCATCGCAGGCCCTCTCTACAAGCTTCGCAGATCAATGGAAGAAGTGACTCGCGGCAATCTGGATCAACGCATTTCATTCAGAAAGAACGATCATTTTTTTGAAATGCAAGATGCGTTCAACGACATGATCCAGTATCTTACTCTTAAGCGCGATCGATAAAACTTAAGAACGAACGGGAAATGAATCTAAAACACCGGCCCATGCGGCTTATCATATGCGTTTTCTTTTTTGCAGTTGCCCTTCAAGCGGGGGCGGCTGAGTTTTTTGCCGCTAGCGTGCTTGAGGAAAAAATCACCTTTGAGAAAGCAAAACGCATCGCTGGTTTTCACGAGGTGCAGACGGCCCTTAACCGGGAAGACTTTCATCGAGCCTTGCGCGCAGTGAAATTGATCGAGCCTCACGTCGAGTTCACGGATTACTATCACTACCTGGCGGGGCAAGCCGAGCTGGGATTGATGCGAAAACAAATCGCAGCCAAGAACTACGCGGCTGCGATCGTGCGTGGCGAGAAGGCCAAGACGCATTTTGTGCAGGCTCAAGGCGGGAATCCTTATACCGCTTTGCAAAGAAGGGCAGGCCTCTTGCTGGGCGAAACCGAGATCGCGCTGGGCGAAAGCCATCGCAAGCTCAAGAGAAACTCACGCGCTAAGATGTTTTATGAAGACGGGTTTCAGCGCCTCTCGCAGATCAACTTGCTTACAGTTGTGCCGCGCCAGACTTTGGTCGACTATGCGCTTTTGTGTGAGAAATCAAAGACAGACATCTGTCTCAGTTGGCTCGTGAAGTTTGGCCCCTTGTTGTCGCGAACCGAAGAATCGCGGGTCATCGAGAGGGTAGCGGCTTTTAAAAAGACCAGTATCGAACGGCCTACCCCGTCGATTCCATATCGGGTCGATCTAGATCTTCAAGCTTTCCAGAAGGCCTTTACGCTCTATCAAGAAGGCAAGTATGACGAAGCGTTTTCTGAATGGAAGCAGCTGCTTGAAGAGTATCCGCGGACGACGATCAAATATCGAACCAAATTCTGGATGGCCAGGGCTGCGCAAAAATCGGCTCACGACGCCCATGCCGAGACCCTTTATCGTGAAATCATCCGTGATCTTCCATTTTCTTATTATGCCATGCTCTCGTCATGGTTCAGCGGAATTGATCTAGGCCGCCGAATGGATGCCGAGGTTCCTCTTGCTACCACCGAGACGCCGGTGCTCAAACCTTCAGACATCGTGCATTTGAAACGGGCCGAAGGCCTGATCGCTAGCCGAGTGCCAGAGCTTGCGATGCTCGAACTTCAGAATGTGCAGCCAAGCGGTGAGATGCCCAATGAGTTTTTGATTTACCTCACCTTGCTCAATCACTTGGCCGGAAATCACCGGGCGGCATTTTCAATGTTTAGCGAGCTTTCAAATCGGAATTACGAAGGCCTCTTTTCAAGTTATGGGCAGCGCATCTTCTTCCCCACTGACCGCTTGAAGACGGTCGAGGAAATCGCCAAGGGCTCTAAAGTCGACCCTCTCCTGGTGCTCTCGGTGATAAAACAAGAGTCTGCGTTTCAAGAGCAAGCCGTTTCGGTGGCCAACGCTTTAGGTCTCATGCAGATCATCCCTCCGACGGCGCGTGATCTCGACCCGAAGTTAGAGCTCATGGATCTGTTTCGTGCGCAGAAAAACATCAAGCTCGGGGTGAAGTACCTTGATCAACTGCTGGGTCGTTACAAGAACAATGTGGTTTCAACCCTTGCCGCTTACAACGCGGGTCCGGGCAATTCGGATCGTTGGCTGAAAGCAGCCATCCCTGGGGCACCAGTCGAAGAGTACATCGAAACCATCACCTTTCGCGAGACGCGTGAATACGTCCAGAGCATCTTGAGAAACTACTATTGGTATATCCGCAGGGTGAAAGGTGAAGTGCCGCCCAATCTTTCGGTGCTCGCTCAGTTCGTTGAAGACCCGAAAACAGTAATGCTCAAGACTTCGTCAAAGCGGCAACCCGCCCAAGGCAAGAACGCCCTTACACATTGAATCTGAAGTGCATGATATCACCGTCTTTGACGATGTACTCTTTGCCTTCAAGGCGCAAGAGGCCTTTGTCTTTGACTGCCTGTTCAGACTTGCATTCAACAAGGTTGTCGAAGTGATAAGTTTCGGCTCGGATAAAGCCCTTTTCAAAATCAGTGTGGATGACACCGGCCGCTTGGGGGGCCTTCCAGCCTTTTTTAATGGTCCAGGCCCTGATCTCTTTCTCGCCTGCTGTGAAATAAGTGATCAGCCCCAAGAGTTCGTAGCCCGCCCGGATCAATCGATCGAGGCCCGTCTCTTTTAAGCCAAGGCTATTTAAAAACTCTTGGCGCTCTTCGTCCGAAGAAAGTGCCGCGATTTCAGATTCCAGTGCTCCGCAGATAGGTACTACGATTGAGCCTTCTTCAGCTGCGATCTTCTTTACGGTCTGGAAGTATTTATTTTCTTCTGGGTTTTGGATCCCGTTTTCATCCAAGTTCGCGACGTAAAGAACGGGTTTGATGGTGAGCAAATGAAAGTCACGGATGTGGACTTGCTCTTCCTCGGGCAGTTTTAGAGACCTTGCGGGTTTGCCCCGCTCAAGCGCATCACGCACTCGCGAGAGCACGCCAATCGTCGCAGCAGACTTCTTGTCGCCGGTTCGCGCTTGTTTCTCGATCGTTGAATAGCGTTTCACCACAGTCTCGAGATCAGCGAAGATCAGCTCAGTGTCAATGACGCTGATGTCTCTAGCCGGATCCACAGATCCATCCACATGTACAATGTTTGGGTTTTCAAAACATCGGGTGACATGTGCGATGGCGTTTACTTCGCGGATGTGCCCTAGAAACTGGTTTCCCAAACCCTCGCCCTTGCTTGCTCCTTTGACGAGTCCCGCGATGTCGACAAAGGTCATGACCGCCGGAATCAAAGCCTGGGGCGGGATGTACTTGGCGATCACTGCGATCCTGGGGTCTGGGACCTTTACGATGCCTACGTTGGGATTGATCGTGCAAAACGGGTAGTTCGCAGCTTCAGCATGCGCCCCCGACCCTGCTGTTAAGGCGTTGAAGATGGTCGATTTGCCTACGTTTGGCAGGCCCACGATACCGCATTGAAAACCCATGAATTTAAGCCTTTGTCTTTCTGTTGAGCACGTTCATTTCGCGCTTAAACGTTTCAGGACCCGCTATGAAAGCCTCCATGCCCCGAAGAGCGCGTTGTATCATATCTTCCACTGCCGTCCAATCACCAGAACCAAAGGGCGAAAGCACATAGTTGGCTGGGTCCATTGCAGGGTGCGGGGGCCTTCCAATTCCCATGCGAACTCGTGCGTACTCAGAAGTGGAAAGCGAGCTTGAAAGCGACTTTAAACCGTTATTGCCGCCCTCTCCTCCTCCAATCTTAAGCCTGACCTCGCCAAAGGGGAGGTCAAGTTCATCATGGATTGCGCAAATCTCTTCGGGCAGAACCTTGAAAAAATGCGCTACCGCGACAACAGCTTGGCCGCTGAGGTTCATGAAGGTGAGGGGTTTGAGCAGCAGGATCTTCTCATCTTTATAGGTCGTCTGAATAAGGTCGCAATTTTTTGACGACCCCCAGAGTTTCCAGTCTGCCTTGAGTTGCGTTGCAAACGCATCGGCCGCCATGAACCCGAGATTATGGCGTGTCGATGCGTATTGAGGACCAGGATTTCCGAGCCCCACGATCAATCGCATGGTTTTGAGGAACCTCTCTTTGGGAAAAGATTAAACAAACAACGAGCTGACCGATTCATAACTGTGTATGCGGCGAATCGCCTCGGCAAGAAGTCCCGCCGTAGAGAGCACCTTCAATTTACCCAGGCCCCGCGCTTCCTCGCGAAGCGGTATCGTGTCTGTGACGATGACTTCTTCCAAAATGCTGTCACGAATGCGGGTTGAAGCGGGCCCGCTTAAAATCGCATGGGTCGCGGCGGCGTAGACCGTCTTAGCTCCATGCTTTTTCACGGTCTCGGCAGCCTCGATCAGGGTGCCAGCGGTATCAATCATGTCATCCAGAATGACGGCGTTGAGGCCTTCGACATTTCCGATGAGGTTCATTGCTTTAGCCACGTTGGGGCCTGTTCTACGTTTATCGATCATGGCAACGCTGGCGTTAAGTCGTTTTGCGAAAGCCCTGGCGCGTTCTACCCCTCCGGCGTCAGGTGAAACCAGAACAATCTCGCTGCCGTCTTTAAAAAGGGTCTTGATGTAATCGACAATGACCGGAAGCGCATAGAGGTTGTCGAAAGGGATATTAAAGAATCCTTGGATTTGCCCGGCATGCAAATCCATCGAAACCACTCTTGAGCAGCCCGCAGAGGTAAGGATGTCCGCTACAAGTTTCGCAGTGATCGGAGTTCTGGGTGCTACTTTGCGGTCTTGCCTGGCATACCCGTAATATGGAAGCACGGCAGTTACGCTATTGACCGAAGCGCGTTTCAGAGCGTCGACCATGATGAGCAGTTCCATCAGATTGTCATTTACCGGGGGACAGGTGGATTGAAGGATGTAAACATCTTTGCCGCGAACGTTCTCATTGATCTCGACAAAGACCTCGCCATCGCTGAATCTGCGAAGCGTGGCGGTGCTCAAGCTTGTTCCCAAGGTTTCAGCGATTTTTTGAGCAAGGGGTCGATTTGAAGTTCCAGCAAAAAGGCAAAGGCGCATGCAGGGGTTCTAGCATAGCCCCCTCTGCTTGCAAATGCTTTGCAATCCAAACCTGCTAATGCATCGCATTGGCAGGTTTCCGACTTCCGCAATGATTCTGATGAATTGCCGGCACACAGATTGCTTATGTTCTTAGCCCATGAGCCGAACAGCTGAATTGCAAGGAGATCTGTGGATTCCAAGAACGATGTGGGAAAAGCGCCGGCAGTTGAGCGGGGCAATCCAGCGCAGTATGGTGATCGGTACGCCCATGCTGATTTTGTCTTGCGACAGTTGGACGACCTTCTTCAGCAGGCTTGATCTTGATTCAGCGCAGGTGAATGCGGCGATGGCTTCAGGACGGATGGAATATATTCAAGTTCTTCCGCTCTCTGATGTGACGGCAACGCTTGCTGGTATCAATCTCAAGTTTCAAGGCCGAGGAATTGCTCAGGTGATCGTCGATGATATTGATTTAATCGTTGACTTGGGCAATTCCGAAACTGCGATACCATCGCTCTTTGCAATGGTGTATGCATTAAAAAGCAGGTTTAGCGAAATCTTGCTCTTTTCAAACCCGTTACCCTCGCAAAACAAGGTTCGTTACCTAGCCCAGATGGCGGATGTCTTGACCGTGCATCCTGCGGTACAACAAAATGCCGCCTAAATCAGCTCTTCCTAGCCAAGTTTTGTAACGGTTGGCGGAAGGCAGATTTTTCGGAGAGGCGCTTGCACTCCTTAAAAGGCGGTGCTAAACACGGGTTAAATCACAATCGGTTGGGGTGTCGACAAGCGGTAAGTCACAGGATTTTGATTCCTGCATACCTAGGTTCGAATCCTAGCACCCCAGCCAAAATAAAAAAGGCTGAGCCCCAAAAGGGTTCGGCCTTTTTTATTTTGGATGTGAGTTGCAGGAGAGAAGCTGGCGAACGAAGTGAGCAGGTTACCTCACCTGCGTTTTGGGAGTCAACAAAGCTTGACAGCGACTACGGGGGTATCTCTGGGAGTTCCAGCTATTCAATAATTCCAAAAAGCTGATTTTTCTCGACTTGAACCTACGATAAAGGCGTAAGCCCCATCGAGCTCTGCTGAAAGCATCTAATTCGAAGGCATCAGGACGCTCGTCGGGACTTGAAAAGAATTGTCCATAAACGACGTGTTTCGAAACAAGATTCTTATTGGCCTCATGATTCTTCTCAACCTGGCTGAGCATCAAGAGAGAGCGAAGACTACCTAATTTTTTCTTTAGTCTTTTCTCTTCCGCTGAAGAAACCCATTGAAGGGAGAACTCAAAAACTCTTTGAGGATGATATCCAAACGTTATACCAGCGATGACCGTGTCTCGAAAAGCAATTGCAGGTGGACGCTCGGTGATTCTCGCCCACGGCAGATTTCGGTGATGTTTCAGCTTTCGGATAATAACATCAACAGAATCTGTACGAAGGAAGTCATATGGTTCTATGAGCCGCAATGACTCAGGATTTTGCATCATCCGGGCGATCGCTTCTCTATTGTAGAAAACATACCCGTCGCGGTAACGCCACCATCCTATGTTTTCGTTTAGGAGCTTTCCGCCACTTCGGGCTCTATCCAGATAATCTACAAGACTTTTGATCGAATCTTCGTAACCAAAATAGACTTCTGAAAAAGGCTTTACGCCCGAAAAAGTCCAGAACAGCATGTTCTGTTGATTTTCTTCCACGTTTTCAAAAATAGCGCCGGCCTGTTTTTCAGATACATTTCCAAATGCAGCCGGAAGCGAAAGTAGCAGAGCACTTGAAATGAGGAGAAAAAACCATAAGAAAATAGGATACATGACAAATCGGTTATTATCACTAGATTCTAGGAAAACAAACCGTAGAAAAGTCCTACGACCAATTGAAATTATTGAAATCGAAAGGTCTTGCAGATTACAAATGAGAGGTGCTTGCTCTAGGCTGCTTTTTTCACTTTAACTTCAGCCCGATATCCGGTCGCAGCTAAAACGCGAATGAGCACATCCGTTGAAACACCTTGAGTATTTCCATTGGCAATCGCAGTAACCCGCGTGCGGGAAGTTCCAGCCCGTTTTGCGATCTCGGCATGGGTAAGCCTTCCAGCCTGAATGATTTTTGCTAGTGCAACCGTGAGCTCAGAACGAAATTCCATCTCGGCGGTATCTGCAGCGGATAGCCCAAGGGCTTGGCCGAGTTCTTCGGCAGTGTGAACTGTTACGATTTTACTTACTTTAGGCTTTGCCATGTAAAACCTCCCGAAGTCGCTTACTACCGACTTCTATTTCATGTTTGGGTGTTTTTTGAGTTTTCTTTTGAAACCCATGAAACACCACAATCGCGTCAGCCATCTTCACAAAGTAAAAACGCGCAATGCTGTCGTTTCGTCTTTCACCCTGAGCTCGTGAGCACCGGGCGCCACACCTGGCATTGGCCTGCTCAACGGCATTCCAAGGCTGATGCCTTTTTGAACATCGCGAAGCGCCTCACCAACCTCTTGCTTGATCGCAGCTGATTGCTCACGGATGAACTCAAGCGCTTTGGGGTGAAACTTGATTGGCTTCACAGGCTCATTATGTCCTAAATTCAGGACATTGGCAAGCGCTTTATCGGGCCCAACTTTTGATCGTATGGCGCGCATGCCGCCTTTTTCCCCTATCCATTAGGGCTCAATTGAGCTTATTGCCTCCTTCTTAGCGCGACCGAGGCAAGGTAGTTCTTATCCTAAAATGCCCCGCCAGCCGCTGTATTGGCCGTCTTTGCAGCAGCCCGCAGCAGAAAATACTTGTGAGATGGATTTGCTCTGTTGAAATTCCCCCATCTGCAGGAATTTGAATTTGAGTAAAAAGGTTTTCTGTAGAACAAATTGGCTTCTATATTATTTTGGGTATTGGCTGCAAAAGTAAAGCGCAGGATAAGCCGCTGCCCAGGCGAATAAAAACCGGTTCAAACCAAAAACGTAGAAGTTCGCGAGATGAAAGCCAAGCGCCAATCCCAAATAAGCCAAGCATAAGTTTGGATTCACCAAAGCCACTGGGAAAGTGCATTCAAAAATCATCACAAACCATGAGGCAAAGAATAAAACCCGCGGTCGTCGGGATGCAAATCCCAAAACCGGAGAGGGTTCATATACCGTAGACTCGAAGAATCCTTTGAGCGCTTTTCCCGTTCTCCAATTCCTTTTGGTGATTTTTGCAAGGCCCGAGATGAAGTACGAACTGCTGGTTTGAAAGGCGATGTACCATAAGCATGCGGTCTGAGCCCCGGGCGTATGCGCAAAGAGCCCGCCTAGAACAAGCGCGGTCAAGACGATCAAAGTCATGAAGTCGCTGCCGCCGTTGAATGTGCCCCTCCATCGCAATGAAATGAGCACCGTGGTCGAAAGCAAGATGAAGAAAAAAGCGGGGTGCGGGATGAAAAAAACAAAGACTGCGGCAACCGCGCGGATGAGCAGCAGGAATATAAACCTTGAGTTGTTCAAAACAGCATCGAGAAAAAAACGCAAATACCTAGGGAGAAACTGGAACTCGATCCGGATCACCTCCCAATCCCAGATGGGGTTTTTGCCCCATGTTTTTCGGATTTGCAGAAACTCGAGGGTTTGAAGAAAAACTGCCAGCGCAATAAGGTTCTGAGTCCAGATCAATGCTTGTGTTTTTGAAAGGAGCATTCAAATCTCGTACTCTGGGGAGCAAAGCAATTCTTCTCCGTGTTCATGAGGTAGTCCGGGCAAGATAGCGCTGATCTTGAATTGGTACCGCATCTCTGTGCCCAAAGTCGCTTCGTTAAGGACTTTTGAGCGGACGAGGTTTTTCACAAGCGTGTAAGAGACCGAGTGTTCAAACTCATCTTCCTGGCCATCTTTGATCTCGGCAAGCTCGCTCATCACGTGTTGGAGGAGCGACTGATAAGCCAAGAGTAGATTCCCTTGGGCGTTCAGGGCCAACGACAACCAGCTTCTTCGTGGTTTTTCCGCATTCATGTCTTTCCAATCGCCGAGACTTTGGTCTTTTCTGCGAAACCGGTAGAACAAAACGGGTACTTCTCCTAGATCTTCGAAAAATCTCCAGGAGGGGAAAAACGCCCTGAGCAGATTAATCATTCTTCCGGGTAAATGAACCCGTTTCAATAAAGCTAAGAGAGTGAGAATGAAAAAGTACAGGATGAACAAAAAAGTCAGCGTATTCATGACGGCGACCCCTTCGAACAGTTTCTCAGAAATGAGAAAAAAGAACAGACGATTAGCTCTTTGGACTAGACCCAAAGTTGGTTGAGTATCCTAACGTAGGGGCGTAGAAGTGGGGTCAAATGATGTACTCGAGCAGGTACGAGAACTAACGGTTCGACCAATATGGGACGCAGCCAGCCAAATTTTCTTTTTTACTCTAAAAATCAAAAAATAAACGGCGCTCCTTCAACGGGTTGGCCAAGGCACTGGTAGCGAGTAGTTCTCACCCAACGATCTTTTTAAGGCTGCTTCTTTAATAGTGACCCACATGATCCGGCTAAAGACGAGCTCGTGTTAGCGAGCTCTTTTGCAAGATCCGCCAATGAAAAATCAACGAACCGATCAGGTCCGTAGCTATCCATCGGTTCGATCAAATGGTATCCCCTTCCAGGAACGATCGCGATTTTGGGAGATCCGTTGACCTGCAAAGTTGCCACATTATCAATCGCCAATTGATAAAGAGCGGCCCTTAAATCTGGATGAGTGTTGGGGCCATTCACAAACTGACAAAGTTCCTTGTATGTCGTCCGGTCTTTGCCCGTATAATTCAAGAGCTG
This sequence comes from Bdellovibrionota bacterium, assembly GCA_040754655.1. GTDB lineage: Bacteria > Bdellovibrionota > UBA1018 > UBA1018 > UBA923 > JBFMCE01. The sequence goes on from JBFMCE010000039.1 coordinate 11,931, forward strand.
CTCAACACTTCGGGGATTCTTTTGTTGCAACAGGGTAAGAATATAGGGCTCCGAGAGCGTAGTCTTTATAATAGCCGGTATAGGGGCAACTGGCGCATTGAGTGCAGGCATCGGTAGACTGACGCCTTTGGCTTTAGATAACCATGGCAAACCCGTGCGAGGATGGCTGACGACATCGGACTGATTAACCGAATAGGGGCTCAGTTGATTCAAGAATGCGAGGCCAGCAAATCCGGTAAGAGTCGTTCTTGAAAAAAATCCAGGCGACTCGACCTGTTTCGAGCCCTTGATCGGGTATCTTTCGTAATCTTGCCCTACTTTGACTAAAAGCGAGCCATTGGCCTCGATATCCAGCAGTTGAATGTTCTCAAGGTGGTGTTGCGGGTCAACCGGATGCGCGCCAAGAATTTGCAGTTTTCCAGAGGAATGTTCGCCATGGATGAGCCAAGACCTGAACTGCTTTCCAAAGGAGTGGCTGTTTGGATCAGGTTGTCCGTATGCCAGGACCCAAAAGTGAGTAGAGTTGGCCTTCAGAAAATGAGCAGCAAACAATTGAACAGTCAACTGATCGTTGACATAGAGCTTATCGAAAGCTACTCGCTGCTGGTCAATGGTCTGGAATCCGTTAGAAGAATGTTTGGCCAGTAGCAAATCATCTTTTGTGCGAAAAATATAGAGATCAGAGCCCACTCTTTGAACATCATTAACCTCCTCGCTAGTGTTTAGTTGCCCTAGTTCACGAGAGCCTCCGTTGAGATCAAATAAATACACTTTATTCTTCGTTGAGACAGCGAGGATGTGGTCTGCATCGAAGACATCGGCTGCCGAATACAATTGTCCCGGATTTAAATGGCTGCTTTTCGTGTTGTTCAGCAAGTATAGCTCGTGTTCAATATGAAGAGGACCTAGGTCTTTCATTGCAAAGAGGGTCGGTTTTTTGACCGTTCCATCGACTCCAATAAGGATGGGTCTTTTGTTGCCATACACAAAAGACAACGCCTGAGTGAAAACAAGATTGCCAGTGCTTTGAGCCGGGTCTAGCTCCACCAAATAGGTGTCTAAGGTACGGCTTTGCGCGCCTTTGACAAGTTCCTGGAACGACAGGTAAAGAGGACCGGCCGGGTCTTTGGCCATGGCCTGAGACCCAGGAGCCACGGCAAAAATAAAAATACTTAAAAAAATATTAGCTTGGTTGGCACGGTTAACCTCTAAGGACATTCGCAGGAACTCTGAGTTTCTTGTCATGCGTGCTTATCACAACGAAATTCAAGTTAGAATCGGCATTTGGAAATCAGAATCGCCCACAACCCTATTTGTTTGAAACGTCTGTCTACTCTAGACTCCGGCAGGTGAAACAGCATCCTACTTTACTGCAGCGGCAGAGCCCGTCTTGGTACGACCAACGGGTATTGTTGTTTCGGTTTTTTTTGCTTTATCACTAATATCCTGTTGGACACTCGGTTCTTTTGCCCGAGCCGATCGAAAAGCAGCGCCCTGTTGGCCACATTTTGCAATCGGAGTAGCACTCTTTCCAAATACCGCTTCGTACACCGGAAGCTGCCTGGGCAAATGATCACGCCCATAAACAGTCATCACTCTGTCGTTGGTCAGGAGCAGTCTTCGAACGGTACTTAAGGCAACACGGTCTCTGTAGATCCCGACCTCGTCTGAAAGGTGATTGCTCTTAAGAACCCGATTTGGTTTTAGAAGGTTCAAGTTAAATGACGGCGTAATGTCGTCGAGCGCATCTTCAATGCGAAAATCACGCTTATTCGTCGTTTTATACCAGGCAATAAATTGGTCATAGGTCCAACTCAGTGTTCCGGCGGTTCTAGCCTTTATTTTATTGAAAGCCTCTACTTGATAACGGAGACGACCGCCTTCGTGAATTTTTTCCTTTGGCCTTTCAGACGACAGTAACCTTAGAAACAAAAAACCTTCGCGATCAGGAGCCTTCAAGCCAATGTCATTCTGACGGGGTTCTCCGCCATGAATCGGCTTGGCGTGCAAAAGAGCCAATTTTGCGAGATATTCCGACTCTGCTTCAAGAGCAGAGACCGGAGTCAGATAAATTCGTACGGCTTCTGAACAAGGAAAGTCTTTAGGATAACCCTCAACTACGACAGCATCTGGTTTAAAGGCATTGAATTCATTTAGAACCGATTGAAACACTTCCTGTTTCAACTCTGGGTATATATATACGTGCATTACAGCGGTAAACGAAACTTGACTCTTGCCCTTGACGAAGCGTGCTGTCGTTGCATGGCATTTTTGGTTTCCAAACGCCTTTTCACGCAACTCACTGTTTTGAAGTTTTACGCCTGTCCAAAGATCTTCATCTCCGATATCGATAGGCCTTCTCTTCTGAATTGCTGGTCCATTATTGACAGCGCTTTCAACCGCATTACTGTTTTCACCCAGTCTAGGGTGATAATTTTGTAGGATTCGTATTAAGGTCGTTCGTGAGCATTCAGGACATGTCTTGCTGACGGAGGGCCAGAGCTCGCTTATCTTTTCCTCAAACTCATCTGCTCTGGTTGTACAAAGTTGCTTGGCAGTAGTTGAAGCAGGGTTGCCTGCCTCGGCATTAAAGAAAGCAATGATCCCGCTCGCTATGGTAAGGACCCAGATTAAACTCGTCGTCCGTTGTTCGAACATACGTTGATTTTACATGAAATTTTGAATTTCATTTGAAATCCGTTCAAAGCTTCTTTCTCGCCATGAAAATCAAAAAATAAAGGTGGTGTCCCGTCCGAGTTCTACCTATCGGAATCTTCGAGATTAACCATATCGACCAAGAAAAATACGTTTTTCCCGGAGGTCTTGCTGACCCCAAAGTAACCCGTTGCGAGAAAGGGGTCAGAATTAAAAAAAACTTTGTGCTTATTGCTTCTATATTGAAGTACCAGAAATGCTGGCAGACCTATGTTTTTGGCCTGTCGAACAGGAAAGGAAACGCGTTTTCCTTTAGCTGTATTAAATACAATCATTCCAAACGTGATTCCTGAAAAGAGAAACTAACTTGGTTGATTTTGGGAATAATTCGTTCTCGAGGCCAATTCCCCCAATGCGTCTCCCGTCAGTCTGAAAACGGTCCAGTCGCTCATGGGGGTGGCGCCCAATTTTTTATAAAATCCGATCGCGCTCTCGTTCCAATCCAAAACCCACCATTCAAAGCGTCCACAGCCGCGTTCTTTGGCTAAAGATGCCAAGTATTGAAGCATCGCGAGTCCAATGCCTTTTCCACGAAGCTCTGGTTTGACATAAAGGTCTTCGAGGTAGAGACCTGGCTTTCCTAAAAACGTTGAGAAATTGTGGAAGAAAATGGCAAACGCGACGGGTTCGCCTTCGTATTCCCCAATAAGGGCTTCTGCTGCTTTTCGATCGCCAAAGAGCGATTGCCTTAAGGCCTGCTCGTTTGCCACCACTTCGTGGCTTAGACGCTCGTATTCGGCGAGTTCCTTGATGAACTGAAGAAGAAGCGGAACGTCGCTTTCATTGGCAAATCGAATTGAAAAATTTGGATTAGGGGAGAGAGACTTCATAAAAATAAAGCGAGGCAAAAAAAGAGCGCACAAGACTCATTAAAGCCCGGTGCGCTCGCAATCAAAAGCTTTCGGATGAGTTAGTAACGACCGCGTCCGCCGCCGCCGAAACCGCCACGGCCACCGCCGCCGCCAAATCCGCCGCCACCGCCACGATTTTCACGTGGAGCCATTGGCTTCGCTTCGTTAACGGTCATTGCGCGGCCTTCGTAATCAGCGCCGTTGAACTTCGCGATCGCGTCTTGAGCTTCAGCATCAGAAGACATTTCAACAAAGCCAAAGCCTTTGCTTCGACCTGTATCGCGATCTGTGATGACTTTTGCAGATTCAACAGTGCCAGACTGAGCGAAAATTTGCTCAAGTGACGATTCGTTTGCAGAGAACGGAAGATTACCAACGTATAGTTTTTTACCCATAAAACCTCCTTAAGGCTAGGTAGCTGGCTTAAAGAGGATATGAGCACCATGCTCAGAGACTCTGAGTCAGCAGACAACTAATCAAACGCACGATAACAGCTAATGCGTCGGATTGATACGAAATTTAAAGGAGGCTGGTTTTTGACGCTCTTTTTCGTATCAAGAGTGAAACAAATTTCTCGTGAAATAATGCGGCTTTAAGAGCGCGCTCTCGAGGTGAGAAATAAATGTTGGGATCTATTTGGTTCAAACGGTGCTATTATGGTGAACCGGCCCTTCGATTGCCGGAAACGTCGTATAGATCTGAAAGGATGTTTTATGAAGGCTCAGATCGTATCGTTCCGTTGCATACTGAAAAACAAATTAGGCCAAGTCCTCAGCTCTTCCGTAAACAATGACGTCATCAACCAGCTCGAAGAAGGTACAGAAAACCTAAAGGGCCTTGTCGCAGGGTTGCAGGACGTGAAAAAAGGCGAAAAACGGCAGATATTCGTGCCGGCGGATCAGGCCTACGGGCTTTATGATCCGGGCCTAGTGGTTGAAGTTCCACGAAATCAGCTGGCGCGGGGAAGTCATTTAGAGCTTGGCAACGAGATCGTAACCCGATCTACGGCAGACGGGCGTGTAAGAACCTTTCGTGTTGTCGACGCGGTCGAGGATTGCGTGGTTCTTGACGGCAATCATCCGCTTGCGGGCCAGGATCTCACCTTTGAAGTTGAGATTACCGCGGCCCGTGAAGTCTCAGCCGAGGATCTTTTCGAGTCACAAGCGGGGCGCTCACATAAGTATGTCCACTAGGATGTGATCTCCTCTCAAGTAATACGCTAGGAATAGTTGCGTACTTTGTGCTACGGCTTAGCGGGGGCATGAAGTCGATTTCGGCAGCGAGCTAGCCACAGTCTTTCTGATTAGATGGTTTGGCGAAAACAGACTGGACTTCTTTTGGCAGCAAGATGAAAAAAGACACTAATTCAGACATGAATTTCGATCATTTTTGGGACTTTAGCTATCCTGAACAGACGGAGATCCGATTCCAGGAAATTCTTTGTGGGTTGAAATCACTAGACAAGCCAAATCCCTCGCTGCGGATCGAGCTGCTCACCCAGATTGCGCGGTCTCAAGGTTTGCAAGGAAAGCTCTTGGAAGCCGAAGCGACGTTGTCTGATGCAGAAACTTGCCTTGATCAAAACATCAGCAATTATCAGGTGAGCGCGCGCGTTCGTTTCCTATTAGAGAAGGGTCGGATCCTTTGCCTGTTGAAAACGCCCGCACTGGCCCGGCCGCTCTTGTCAGAGGCCTGGACGCTTGCCAGCCAATCTGGCGAAGATTTTCATGCCATCGATGCGGCGCAAATGATGGCTTCTATTGAACCACCGAAAATGCAGAAGGACTGGACTCTAAAGGCATTGGGATTAGCAGAGAGTTCTATGGACCCCAGGGCCAAGCAGTGGTTAGGGGCTCTGTACTCAACTCTAGGGTGGCATGCTTACGAATTGCATCAGTATGATAAGGCAATGGAGCTTTTCAGTAAGGCGCTTCATTGTCTTCAGTCTGACCTTGAAGCTTCAAACAATGATTCCGTTCTTATCAAAAGGGTTCTTGTCGCGAAGTGGTCGGTCGCGAAGACGCTTCGTGTTCAAGGTCATGTTGAAGCTGCCTTGAAAATCCAAGAAGAGTTGATGGCGGAACTGCAGCGAAGCGACAGTAGAAATGGGGATGTTTGCGAAGAATTGGCCGAGTGTCTCACCTTGCTCAAAAGAACCAATGAGGCCGCGGTGTATTTTGAGATCGCCTACAATGAGCTCTCGAAAGATGAGCGGGTCGTTGATAATATGCCTGATAGGATGAGACGATTGAAATCATTGGGAAAAGTAAAGTAACTTAAAACTCAAAAGTAAAAGAATCACTTCACTGGAGGGGTTACGTGAAGCCTAAATCCAGGGTTCTTCTGGCGACATTTTATCTTTTCTGTTGTTACGCCTTCATCTTCGTGGCGCGCGACGTGGTCTTGTTTTTACGAGATCGAAATTTATTGCGCCTTACTGTGGCAGTCATTGGCGTATTGGCGTTGGCAGGGCTTTATAAGACAATCATCAGCCAATGGCGGGTAAGCCGCAAACTTGCGGTTCAGTTGGTTTTGGGGATCGGGGTGTTCTATGGCTGTGCCCTCTACTATATGGAGCGCCCCGAAGAGAGGTTCCACTATATTCAATATGGGCTTCTTTCTCCTTTGATCATCTACACTGCGCATGGTTTTTCTAAGAAACTCAGCTCGCTCTCGTATGGTCTCTTGGCCGTACTCTCAATGGTCTTGGGTGCGGGTGACGAGGTCATCCAGTCTTTCGTGCCAAGCCGTGTTTTTGAGTGGAAAGATGTTTTCTTCAATGTAAGCGCGGCGGCGCTAGGCATGTTTTTTTATTTCTTGGTGCGATACTTCGCAAAAAAGGAATCCAAAAAGAGATAAGAAGCCTCCCCGAAACTCATGGCTTGCAAGCCTCGACCATCACTTTAGACCCCGCTGATCCTGCGTCTGTTGTTTCAATCTGCACCATTTGCGACGACGGATCATACTTGTGGTTTACCGACTTCTGGTCAACGGTCACGAGCATGCTTTTTGTCTCGATGTCTTGCGCATTGGTCAGGGCGAAGCTCGTATTGAGTCGAAGTTGAATGGAAACGATATTCCCCAGGCGCGCAAGCGCTGTTGCATAGTCGGGTTCGCTCAGGTCAAGCAATACCGGGTCGCTGGTCTTCTGGACAAGTTGCATAACGCCATGACCGATAGAGTCTTCTACACCGATTCCTCTGGGAACTTGTTTCGGATCGAGATGGGTGATCGCTCCCAGCGATAAGGCTGAATTCGATGCGTTTCTGCGAATCGCGCTGAACACGGAATCCGGAGTAACGCGTTCACTGCCATCTGCATTGACGCAATATCTATCGTATGCCGTGAGCTCGGTATCGCGGGTGGACCGCACGAAATCAGGAAAGGCGTTGAATCCGTGCAGATCAGGTCGATAACAAAGGTCGTTTTCATCATTCACGAAGATGATCGAAAGCGCGGCATTGGAACGGTAAAAACCCTGATTCCTGATCGCCGTGATCTTGTCGCGGTCAAAACTCCGCAGCAGCGAGTACATCAAGACTTCGCCATTGGCCTCGTCAACATCGCTGGGACTTGCACTTAGAGTTTGGCGAAGGTCAGATTGGATCGTTGAAACGCTTTGTTTTTTTGAATCTAAAACCTTCCGGACTCCCGAAGCGGAATAAAGCGCGCCCGAGTGCGCGGATTTGCCTCCGTGACCCAGCATGACCGAGATGCGATAGTCGGTGTCTGGCGAAAGTTGGGCAACGAACGCAGGGATCGTGGAAGCAATCCTCTGGCGCTCGTGAATCAAAGAGTCAGAGGTATCAACCACAAACAGCAAGTCGACCGATCGATCGTAAGTAGGCTGCGGTTGAGTGAATTCCCATCGAACGCGATTTTCCGGGCCACATTGGAGCCCCAGGGAATCGTCATCGGTCAGAGAGTCCGAAGAGTTTGGGTTTGATGAAAGCTCTACGGTCTTTCCGCAACCAAGGGCAATCCCAAGAAGCACGGTCATTGCGAGTAGTCGCTTCATTTCTTTGATCCTTTCTCTTGTATCTCAGGCGTCGCGAGTTTCATCAGAGGACGCAGTCGTTCAACCAACGGCTCAGGTCGATCCACACCGTAAAAAATAAGTTCAGTCCTGCGGTTCTTCGCCCAAGCAACCTTGTTATACGAAGGATCTATGGGTCGAAGATAGCTGTGGGCTTCGACGGAGGTTTTTTTGGTCGACGACGGGTCTAGGGTAAGACCGTCTTTCACAGAGACCGCTCTTTTTCTTGAAAGTTTGAGGTTGTAGTCAAATCGCCCTCTTCGGTCGGCATGCCCTGCGATCTCAGCCTTGTTCCAAGCATCGGGATTTTTATTCAGGTAAGCGCCCACGTCATGAAGAATGGCAAGCACTTCGGGCTTCACCTTAGAGGAGTTCGTTCCAAAGAAGACCTTCTGAGGATCAAGTTCGATATGAAGTTTACGCGGTGACTTTTGGATTCCTGAAATGGCAATCCGATCATCGAGATCGGGTTTCTCATTGGCTTTTCTTTTAAAAACCGGCAGACCCAGTTGAAGCCCTATTAGAGCAAAGAGGCTTTGCCGTTGGTTGATCGACAAGTCTGTCGAAACTTGTTGCCAAAGGTTGATCGGATAGTCACCCGACTTCAGCGCGTATACGGACCGCACACCGGCGTAAAGATTTGTGTTTTGCTGCGTTCGTGCAGATCCAAATCCAGTATCGGTTCCGAATGCAAGGCCAAGCGATGGACCTAATTGCCAGCGGTCTGAGATGCGGTATCTGGCCGACAAGTCCGCCAAACCCGCGCGGGTGCGGATGTCGATAGTCCTGTCTCTGGCGTCGAGGCCGGCGATCTTGGTGTAGAACCAACTCAAGCCGCCTTCCAACACGAATTTCGGAAATTCATAAGCTAAGTTTCCTGACAAAATGTACTGCGCGCCATGAGGAGATTCCCTGAACTCAGTGCCAGAGACGACTCCATAACCCAGGCCTACTCCGAGAAAAGCCTTAAGGGGAGTGAGCGTATAGCGAGGCGATTCGGCTCGGGTCTCAAGTCGATTTTGTTGCGGCAACCCTGGCATTCGTGATTCCGCTTGAGCAGGGCTTATTGAATCGAAACCAACAAGTCTTGTCGCAACGAATAAGTGACAAAGGAGCCTAAGCGCGCTTGGTCTGAGCTTTATTCTGAGTCCTTGCATGAGCCCTCTAGTTCTTAGATTTGAGGAAACGATTGAAGAGATACGTTAATCAGAACTTCAGCCAGTCTCAAGCCTTCTCTTTAGAAAAATGGGCGACTTTGGCCGTTCGACTGTTGGAGGCGGGCTTCTCGTGGTAAGAACGCAAAATACGGAGAACCTATGCGCCATGAACTCAAATACCTCAGTGGATTTGGAAACCATTTTTCCACGGAAGCGATTCCGGGAGCCCTGCCTCAGGGACAGAATTCCCCGCAGAAGGTGCCGTTTGGCCTGTATGCCGAGCAGCTCAGCGGAACGGCGTTCACTGTCGCGCGACACGAGAACCAGCGCAGCTGGCTTTATCGCATTCGTCCCAGCGTGGTGCACACGCAGTTCAAGCTTCAGCGCCAGGGCCTCTTTGGGCCGGTAAACGAGGCTACGCCAGTCACTCCCAATCAACTGAGATGGGATCCTCTCCCATATCCTGAAAAACCAACGGACTTTATTGATGGTTTGATCACAGTTGCCGAAAGCGGGGCTTGCGAACAGCAAAGCGGGGCGGCGGTGCATCTGTACGCCGCGACCCAGTCGATGGAAGACCGGTATTTCTACAATGCAGATGGTGAATTGATGATTGTCCCGCAAGAGGGCGGGCTGGTGTTGCGCACTGAGTTTGGGCTTTTAGAGCTCAAGCCTGGCGAGATCGCGGTCGTGCAACGAGGGATGAAGTTTCAGGTGGCCCTCGCCGAGCAGAAGGCGAGGGGGTTTGTTTGCGAGAATTATGGTTCATTGTTCAGGCTTCCCCAGTTGGGTCCTATCGGAGCCAATGGCCTTGCAAACACGCGAGATTTTCTAGCTCCCACTGCGTGGTACGAGGAAAAGAGCGGCAAGTTCGAAGTCGTCTCGAAGTTCTGCGGCAATTTGTGGAGTGCGACCCTTGAGCATTCTCCGCTTGATGTGATGGCCTGGCACGGAAATTATGCGCCTTATAAGTATGACTTGAGTTTGTTTCAGACGATAAACACGGTGAGTTTCGACCATCCTGATCCATCGATCTTTACGGTCCTGACTTCTCCCTCTGAGCTTCCCGGCGTGGGAAACCTTGATGTAACGATCTTTCCGCCGCGATGGATGGTGGCAGAGCACACGTTCCGGCCTCCTTACTTTCACCGCAATTGCATGAGTGAGTATTTGGCGCTCATCTACGGCGTGTATGACGGAAAAACGAAAGGAGGCTTCGTGCCCGGAGGCGCAAGCTTGCACAACCGGATGTCGGCCCATGGCCCTGATACGGCAGCATACGAGAAGGCGACATCCACCGAACTTAAGCCCGAATATATCAAAGGAACGATGGCCATCTTGTTTGAGAGCAGGCTGGCGTTTCGTCCGAGCGCTTGGGCACTAAAGACCGAGCTATTGCAAAAAGACTATCAGCAGGCTTGGAAGGGTTTAACGAGCCACTTCAAGCGGCCTTGAAGGGTCGAACCGAACAAGAAGCTCTTTTCCCGCGCCATGCCATGGCAAAAGTTGCCTAAGGTTGTTTCTTTCGCGTGCGGTTTGCGAATAAAATGAAGCTGGGAGTTGGAGATGGATCTTCGCTTTCGGCCTATGAATTCCATTCGTCTTGTTGCCCCATTTTTTTTTGTTTTATGCCTGCCTTTGCTTTCCGCTTGTTCAAAATCGGGGGAAATCTTGCAGGGGCTGGGCCAGCCAAGTTCGCCTAATGCGCCAGGTGAGGCTTCCTTCGTGGTTGAGGTGGTTGAAGCTCTGCAAGATCGTTTGGTGTTGATTCAGAACGCCGATGGCGGCTGGGATTGGAGCTCGTTGCCTGACGAACTTGAGAACTCTACCCAAGCCGAAACCGAGCATGCGAATATGTTCGGAGTGAATGCGCTGGGCGTTCTTGACGCTCATCGCGTGACTCAAAAACCTGCTGCGAGGGCGGCGGTTGAGAAGACGGTTTCTGCTTTGATGGCTAAGCCTTTGAGTCGAACAAAGCGCCTGTACAGTAGCGATTGCGAGCTTTTAGTTCGAGCGGGCCAATCTTTTCAAGATTCAACGGTGCGTGACAAGGGGTACGCCTGCCAAGTCGTGGAAAAAGAATTTTTCGCCGCGATTCATCTTTTAGGCAAAACCTCGCCGCAAGAGAAGAAAGTCGAAGAATTGACCCAACAGCAAATTGATTCCGTGACCGATACGCAACTAGCTCTGGCTGCGCGCGCGCGTTCGATTTCGATGGGACGAACTGCCAATCTAAGGGCTTTTGATTGGACTTCAAGGATGCGAGTCGCGCTCGAACGCGGGGATACTCGTTATCATCGAGCGTTTGCGGAGGTCGTGGCGATGGATTACCACGATCTTTCGGTAGAAAAAGATTGGTTTCTCTTGGGCCTCGCGGCAACGATTTCAAATCTCATCTCGTTGCGTTCAGAAGCGCAGTTTGAAGCGATCGTCGAAGAGGCGCGGATAAGGCTTTTGGGTTTCCAAAAAGAAAGTGGTCTGTTTGAAGGGGTTTCTTCGAACGGATCAAAAAAACATGGGTCGATACAAGATCAGGCCTTCATTGCGCGAGCGCTCATTGCGCTGAATGAGAAAGCATCTCTTCTTAAGCTGGCCGTTGCCCTGAAAAACAAGATGCTGCCTAGCGGGAATTTCATCGAATCCGATGGGAAAGAGACCCCAGAGACTGAGTCCGAGCTTTTGACCAGCCTCGTTTTGTATTTAGAAGACAAAAACTAAATGCTTTATATTTTGTTCACCCTTCCTTTGCCGCAGAACCGTTGACTGCTTGGTTTTCGAATTTAGATTGGGCTGGTGGAAAAAGGGGGCCCATCTATGATCCAAAAAATAATTTCCGTTGTTTTGTTTCTGACAAGTTCGATGGCTTCGGCTTCGACTGTCGCATCGACGGTCGAGTCTGGTGTTCCGCAAAGCGCGGTGACTCTTCAAGCAAGAATCGATTTCAAGGAAGGCCTGCTCTACTATCGAACGCATGCTGAGTTGCCCCTGGCTTTGAGTGACGGCCAAGAACGACGCATTCGCGTACGTTTCAAGGGCAGACCCATTTCCATGCTCTTCATCGTTCGAGCTTCGAAGCTGAATTTCTCGAGCGACTCTCAGGCCTGGGCTTTTGAAGTGGCTGAACTGAGGCAAGAATCGGGTGGAGGCGACGTTCCCGCCGATTTAAACCGATTCATTTTGAGTCCTGGCGATTCGAAGGAACTTCATTTCGGGATTTGGCACCAAGGGCAGCTTCATAAGATTAGAATGACCTTGGGCCTCTAAAATTCGGCCAGCGAAAAGATCTGTCTCATGTTACAGTGCTAAACGAATCATGAAACAGATCGTGGTATTCGCCGGCACCCGGCCGGAAATCATCAAGATGGCTCCCGTCGTTCGGGAACTGAAATCACGCGCCGCGAACTCACGGCAGCGTTGGAAGGTTCATTTTTGCTTCTCGGGCCAGCATCTTGAGATCGCCCTTCCTTTCCTTGAGTTCTTTGAGATTGAGCCGGACTCGACCCTTGAACTGATGAGCCCTGGGCAAAGCCTTGGTCAATTGACGGCGCGGGGAGCGACGCAGCTGGATTCTTTTTTTGAAAGAACTCCGGGATGTGTTGCCGCATTGGTGCAAGGCGACACGACTACGGCGTTTGTCGCGGCTCTTTCCGCGTTTTATCATGGCATACCCGTGGGGCACGTCGAGGCTGGGCTGAGAACCTCGAGTATCTCGCAACCTTTCCCGGAAGAATTGAATCGACGGTTGATTGGAAGAATCGCGACTTGGCACTATGCGCCCACAAAAAAAGCATCTGAGACGTTGCGATCAGAAAAAGTAGCCCAAGATGCGGTTCTCATCACTGGCAATACAGGCATAGACTCGCTTCTTTGGACGGCTGCAAGAGGATGGGAGCCTCGGGATGGCGCGCTACGCAACTTGGAGGGAAAACGAATCGCGCTCGTCACAGTGCATCGACGCGAGAATATCGGAGCTCCGCTAGAAAACATCGCACAAGCCTTAAGGAGACTCGCCCAATCCTTTGGCGATGTGCAATTCATTCTTCCCGTCCATCCCAACCCCAAGGTTTCAGAGATCGTGAGATGCAATCTTTCCGGTCTTCCCAATTTTCATCTCACCCCGCCGCTTGAGTATGGCGATTTGGTCTGGGCTATGAAGCAAGCAGAGCTCATCTTGAGCGACTCCGGCGGGATTCAGGAAGAAGCGCCTAGCTTAAGCAAACCCGTAATCGTTTTAAGAGATGAGACCGAACGCCCTGAAGCCATAGAGTATGGCACTTCGATCTTGGTCGGATCGAATGCCAATGCGATCTTCACCACCGCTAGCGAATTCTTGGGAAAAAAACGTCGGATTGAACCTACTGGCAAATCGAATCCCTATGGGGACGGATTCGCCAATCATAAGATTGCCGACCACCTGTTAAACGTATTAAACCTAGATTGATGAAATCCCTTAGAGTGATCTTGGCAACGAGTTTTGTCTTAAGCCTGATGGTCTGGTTGATCCACTCGATGCATTGGTGGGTGCATCTTGAAGGCGATAACCCGTTGTATTCGGTGATGAGCATGGAAGTGCTTCGAGGGAAACACTTTTTCGTGACCGCTGGCCAAGTGCATGGGGGAACGCCGCTGGTCTACCTGCGAGCGTTCTTGTTTTCGATCTTTGGCATCTCGACTTTTCTAGGGTTTTTTGTGAGCGGAGTCGTAATCGCGCTTTCAGTTGTGCTTTGGGCACGTTTCGCTTTTTTGGTTGCCGGCCCAGTGGCCGGGTGGGTGATGGGCGTTTTGGGCGCCATTGGAACCGAAGGATTCGTTCGTCCTGCTTTGACCGACTATTACGGGGTCTCTCTATTGACCGGAGGGCTGCTCTTGAATGCGGCTCTGGCTTTGGCTAAACGACCCTCGTTTACGTTCAGGTCAAGCTTTTTGATAGGCCTGCTGGCTGGTTTCGCCATCTATATTTGCCGGTTTTCTTTTCTGTATATTTTAAGCGCGGCGCTGTTTTTCTTCGCTCTCATCCCAGCATCGAGGAGAAACGAGCTCTTTCCGACGGGTATAAAAAAAAGTGATCTGCTTGGGCGGGTGCTTTTTTATGCAAGCATCGCTGGGCTTTTGCTTTCCATCGTCGCTTTTTTTGTTTCAGATCGTTTTTTGGGGATAAACGCCGAGAAGACCCTGAAGTATTCAGTTGTAGGCTTCGCTGTGGCGTGGCTTTCCCAGCGGTGGAAGCTTGTCTTGAAAAAAGCGCCTATGCTCTTGCTTGCAGGCCTCGGGTTTATTCTGGGTCTCTTGCCTGAATTGGCTTACAGGCTGACTCATCCGGCTCATGCCGATCGCGTGACGGGTCTGGTGCGGTGGGGGGATATCGCTTCGTTGCTTGGTCAGTTGCCTTTCAGGATCGGATTTAACTTTAGCTTTTACCATCCTCTGACCTTGGGGCTTTTCGCGGTGTTTTGTTGGTTGGTTGTCTTGGGGTTGGGTTGGTATTCGAAAAGAAGGTTGCTTTACGCCGCTGCTTTCATTTCGGCCATTCTTCCCATAGGGGCTTGGTTTGGCATCCATACCTATATGTACCTGGTTGTGCAGTATTTTTTTCCCGCGTTTTTCCCCCTTTATCTTGCCTTAGCCATAGCCGTGGCTTTGAGCAAGTCGCAGAAGTTGGCTGCGGCCTTCGTCGTGCCAGTAGCTCTTATCGGGTTGTCTGATGTCATTCTCAATACGAGGCAACCCAATCCTTTTCAAGAAAGCCGAATTCTAGAACGCTTGCAGGAATGGCAAGACAAGTATGACGTGAAGATGGGTTTTGGCCATTATCCCTCGAACTACAACTTGATGTTTGCAGCCGAGGGACGCTGGAAGATCCCATTTTTCGAGGCGGATGAACGTTTTCCGGGATTTCAAGATGAAGTCAGGCGTGAAAAAAGGATCTTCTACATCAGAAAAGACGGGGATCGTAGGGAACCCTTGGACATTTCGCGCTACCGCGTGCTTGACCAAGCTCGGCTTTCACACGGCTTTGAAATCAAGGTCTTGGAAAAAACCTTCATGAAGGATTCGAAGTAGTATTTTCTTGAGACGAGCTTGGTAGCCTTGAAGGAATTGAAACAGGTTTCTTTTCAGCAATCCCTAACCTTCTTCGAACCAAAAGTTTAAGAGTGTCAAACACCGTCTGAGCCACTTTCATCTTACTTAAACCAGGTTTGAGGTCGTATCTCAATACGAGCGGCACTTCGGTGAAGACAAGGTGCTGCTCTCGAAGGCGCAATAAGATGTCGACCATGCAAGAAAAACCACGCTCTGAGATGAACTCCCGGCCATAACGCTCGACAAGTTCTTTCATCACTCGGGCCCGGTAGGCGCGGTAACCGCAAGTGTAATCGCGAATGCCGCGAATCGGAAAGAACACCCTAAAAAGCCATGCGGCTCCGGCGCTCAAAATCACTCTCTGCCAAGAAACGCCTCTTACGTGGCTGCCTTCGCGATAACGACTTGCGACCACAACGTCGTTGCCTTCGCGAATCAGCCTGGCCATTCTCAACGCAAGACCCGCTGGGTGAGTGTTGTCTGCATCCATTGTGACGATGATGTCGCGTTCATCCGCGAGCTTCACGGCCTCCATCAATCCACGGCGCATCGTTTCGGCTAGGCCTTTGTTGGGGTTGTTGTGCAAGACAATCACATTGGCTTTCGCGCGATAGCTCTCGGCGACTTGTGCTGTCTGGTCTTTGCTGCCGTCGTTTACTACAATGATGGTGTATTGCTTGTGATCCTCAGAGAGATGCTCAATCAGAGAATCTAAGAGCAAGGGCAGAGCAGACTCTTCATTATAAGCCGGAAGGACGACCCAGATCTTTGACATCCTAGGCATCATAGACCAGAATTCGTGCTATGTCAGCATTTGAGCCTCTGAAGCTTCATTTGATCGCGAGATTAGCGGCGGTCTTCATCTTTCTGGCGGCATTCTTCTTAAGAGCGGGCGACTTCTTGATCGCCGATGAAATCGATTTCGCGAAGCCTTTGGCGAAATGGGTGACCGACGGGCCTCAGCGTGAAGGTTTGTGGCATTCACCTTTTTATCCTTGGCTCGTTTCGAACCTGGGTAGATGGTTTGGATTCACGCCTGCAGTAAAACATTCTATTGGGTTCTTCACGATAATAGTGACCGCGATGTTCTTGTATCGCGCTGCACTTGCGGTGCGACCTAGGCTCGAAGAGTGGAAACGAACCGCCTTGATTGTCATCGGTCTTTTATTCCCGGTTTCGCTCAGTTCCAGCCTGCTGCTCGATTATGACACCACGTTGTTGATGGCAGCTACGGCCGGCTACTTTTATCTCATTGCCAGTCATTATAGCGATAGCGGCAATCGCAAAAAGCCCGTCGGTGATTTCTCGAAAATCGCGGTTCTAGGAAGCTCGTTGGGTCTTTGCTTGATGGCAAAAGAAACCACCCCGTTGGTTTATCCTTTGGCGATATTCGTTGCCGAGTGGCGTCGCTCGAGTTTTGTTCGAGGCCTTTTTCTCTCGGTTTGTAGCGCCGTTTGGGGGATCTTCTTTTTTCTGGGCGCTGCATGGTCGTGGTGCCAGTATTATGCGTTGCCTCTTTCTGCCGTATTTGAAATGGATCTTCTCGGTCTTAAGATTCACGGAGGTGCGGCCGCTCCATGGGCCGTTCTGAGTATGCAGGCAAGCCTTTGGGTGAAATCTTTTCCCGTGATTTGGGTCGGACCCCCGTTGTTAGTTTTATTTGTAGCCTACCTTCCGAGGTTCTTCCGCGGCAATGGCGCCACGGGCGGCATTACTGCCGTCATTGTAGCGGTTTTGCTGGCGTACACATTTGTCCTACGTCAAATGACCTATTACCACCCCAAGTACATGGCACCCGTGTTGCCATGGCTCGCTTGGTTGTGCATCTTAGAGTTGCCGTCAAAATTAGAAGCGAGCAGATCTTCTCTGCTGGGGTGGATGGCTGGAATTTTTGCGTGGTTTCTCGTTTTATCGAGCCCTCTAGAGGTTTTGTACAGTCGGCACCTCACGGCCCTCTTGCAATCTTTGATGATCTTTCTCGGTCCGTTAGCTTTCTGGGTTGTTTTTCGCTTTTCTAGCCAGGTTAAGAAAAGAAGTGTGATTCCCAATGCGTCAATGATGGTTCTCTTTTTAACGTTGGGTCTGTGCGCTTCTTATGCGAAGTCAGCGCTCTTTTCGGGTCGATCCATCACCTATTGGTATGGTGAGCAGGCTATCAGCGAGGCTGTGGCAATTGCGAAAAAGTGGCAGGCAAATTATCCTGACGGTGCGCTCTATGCGCCTGCCAAAGACATCGCGTGGGCTACTCGAAGTCTGAACGGCGTAGAACTTCCCAAAGACGAACTTGCGGCGCAGTCGTCAAGGCTTTGCGGGAAAAAAGACCCATTCTTGATTATCACGCGGGTGCGCGAAGATTCTTCTTTGATCTCTGGCAGGGGTTTGGAAAGACTTCGAACCTGTCTAAAGCATGTGCAGATTGGCAAAGACATCGTGTGGGCCGCGAATCGTTCATTTTAAGTTGAGCAGATGCAAGATTTTCAACAGATCCTATCGGATCCCATTCTTTTTGGCCCAGTGATCTAGCACCAACAGAGCCCACAGCGGTTTTGAATTGTCTTCTTCGAGTGCCGCGTGTTTTTGATTCCACTCTTTAAAGACAGTTCGGTTCAAATAATTTGAGTCCCAAAGAGGTGATCCTTCGAGCGTTTTCTTGATCTGAGATTGAAGCGGCCCACGAATCCACTTGCTCAGCGGGATGCCGAAGCCTTTCTTTTTTCGCGTCAAGATTTCGCGCGGCAAATGCTCTGCTGCTGCTTTTTTCAAAAGATACTTCCCGTTTTTTCCTCGAAGTTTATAATGAGAAGGAAGTGAAAATGACCACCTTACGAACTCGTTGTCGAGAAATGGAGGTCGAACCTCAAGCCCATGAGCCATTGAGGCGCGATCAACTTTCGTGAGCACCGATCCGGGCAGATAGGTTTGAAAATCAAGTCGCAACATTTGGTTGATCAGATCCTTTTCCCCGGCCTGCGTCGAAAGACGCGTGAATTGTTCAAGCGGGTCTGTGAAACTTGAAACAGCTTCCTTGAGTTTCTTGAGATCTGTGTTTGAAAGCCATCTAAGATGGCA
Source organism: Bdellovibrionota bacterium (assembly GCA_040754655.1). GTDB lineage: Bacteria > Bdellovibrionota > UBA1018 > UBA1018 > UBA923 > JBFMCE01. The sequence goes on from JBFMCE010000039.1 coordinate 29,840, forward strand.
AGCAAAGGGATCTTTATCCCACCTCAGGAAGAATCTTTTAAGCTTCCATTCCAGTGGTTGGTATCTATCTTCGACCGGCAGCTTGGCGATAACCGGATCGATCAACCCTTGTCTTGCAGACTCAGGAATCCACCTCATCCATCTTTCAAGTTTATGCGCAAGGTAGGTTGGGTAACCTGCCCAAAGCTCATCGCCACCATCGCCGCCCAAGACCACTTTGACCTGCTTTGAGGCTAACTCAGAGAGAATGTAAGTCGGGATCAACGACGGATCGGCCATTGGCTCATCAAGGCTTGAAAGAATCTCAGAGACCCTGTCTACCATGTCGGCTTCGGTGAATCTCTGTTCAAAGTGCCTTGACTTGATGTGCTGAGAAACAAGGCGCGCGTATTCGCTTTCATCAAACGTCTTTTCCTCGAAAGCGATTGAAAATGTTTGAATGGGCTCAGTCGAATTGGCTTGTGCAAGCGTTGCTATGCAAGAAGAATCGATGCCCCCGCTCAAGAAGACGCCTACGGGCACGTCGGCCACGAGTTGCCGTTTCACGGCGAGGCTTAAACTTTGCCAGAGCAAGTCTTTGAGCTCTTCCTCGGAAGAAAATGAGCTTACTTTGGCTTCAAGCCAGCCTTCTTCGACAAATGGAAGCTGTGCTGACGTTCGTCCGTTGTTCCATCTCACGTAGTGACCAGGCGAGAGTTTTTTTACGCCTGACAAGATCGCCCCCGGCGAATGAACGTAGTCTTGAAAAAAATATGAACTCAACGCTTCGTGTGAGAGAGCCTTGTCTACGCGGGGATGTTCGAAAAATGCGGCAAGTTCAGACGCGAAGATCAAACCTCCATCAGGTAAAGCCGCGTAATACAACGGTTTGATTCCTGCTCGGTCGCGTGCAAGAATGAGCTCTTCTTTTTGTCTATTCCAAACCGCGAATGCGAACATGCCGTTAAGCGCTGAAAAACTAGCCAATCCCTGAGCCTCAAACAAGCGCAAGAGCACTTCGGTGTCAGATCGCGTTTTGAAACGAAAGCGATTGCCAAGCTTGTGATACGACTTTAAATCGGCGAAGTTGAATATCTCGCCGTTGAAGACGATCTGCACCGAACCGTCGTCATTTCCGAGAGGTTGTTTTCCTCCTTCGATATCAATGATCGAAAGACGGCGATGGCCCAGGTGAATTTGCCACTCTTTTGACTGCGCAAGCCACGATCCTTCGTCATCGGGGCCTCGATGGCTGATTCGCGAGAGCATCCGATTCAAAGTGCCAGAGTCTTGTTTTTTTTCGATGAAGCCAGCTATACCGCACATTTTTTCTACGCCGTTTGTTTCTGCGAAAAATTCAGCTTTGTTTTTATCAGGTAGGTCGGTTTTGTCTGTGATTCGAAGTAGGTTCGAATGTTCATTTCAGCAATTAGTCCGAGCCCGAAAAATTGAACTCCAATGACTGCAAAGATGACGGAGAGAATGAACAAAGGATTCTTGTGCACCCAGATCCCAAGAGCAAATTTCTCGTAAAGCACGAAAGCAGATGCCGCTAAGCCGGCAAGCATCAAGACGATGCCGGTTCCTCCAAAAACGTAGATGGGTTTTGTTTGGAATCCTCTCATGAACCAAACCGTGATCAGGTCTAAGACCACCTTGAAAGTGCGGCTCAACCCGTACTTCGACACCCCTCTAGAGCGTGGTCTGTGATTCACATCGAATTCGATCACCCTCGCTCCAAGGCCCTCAACCAATACGCCGATGAACCGGTGCATCTCGCCATAAAGCCTCAGCTCGTCTGTGATTTCCCTACGGTAAACTTTCAGTGAACAACCCAAGTCATGCAGTGTGGTCTTGGTGACCCACCGGATAATGCGGTTCGCTATCATCGAAGGAAATTTGCGGAGAAAGAAACCATCCTTGCGATTCTTGCGACGGCCGGCAACGAAATCATAACCTTTGTCGAGAAGCCCTATCATTTGCGGAATATCGCGCGGGTCGTTTTGACCATCAGAGTCCATCGTGACGATCACATTGCCCGAAGCGTGGCGAAAGCCTGCTTCAAAGGCAGCCGTCTGCCCAGCATTGCGGCGAAACAAAATTACCCGCAGCATAGGATATTCCTGAGCGAGCTTTTCCAGCAGCGCAGGGCCTCCATCGCTGCTTCCATCATCAACGGCGATGATTTCATAGCTGCGGCCCATCTCTCTCAAGACGCCCTGCAGCTCTGTCAGCAAGGGAACGAGGTTTTCTCGTTCATTATAGATCGGAAGTAAAACCGTTATATCCATGAAATTTCTCGATAAAATGAAAACCTACACAGGGCGCATTTCTTTTGCAATCCCGCTTTTCTGCCCGCGCTCAATCAAAGCACTCTGAATTCTAGACATCACCGCGTGACAGACGTATTCTGGTTTTGTCTGCTGCAAGCTGAAGAGGTGCCAGAGTGAAGCAATATCTAGACCTACTCAAACATGTCCTCGAAAAAGGAACTAAGAAGAGCGATCGCACTGGAACGGGAACGCTCAGTTGTTTTGGTTATCAGATGAGGTTTGATCTGGCTGATGGCTTTCCTCTCGTGACGACGAAAAAGCTTCACGTAAAATCGATCATCCATGAGCTGCTCTGGTTTCTTGAGGGCGACACCAACGTCGCCGGTCTTCAAAAAAACGGCGTCTCGATTTGGAACGAATGGGCTGATGAAAAAGGTGATCTTGGCCCAGTCTATGGCTACCAGTGGAGGCAATGGCCCACGGCGGATGGGCGTAAGGTTGATCAAATCAGCAATTTGATTTCGCAGATCAAAAAGAATCCCGATTCACGCAGGCTCATCGTCAGTGCTTGGAACGTGGCTGACATCGATCGAATGGCCCTTCCTCCCTGCCATGCTCTTTTCCAGTTTTACGTCGCGGATGGAAGGCTTTCTTGCCAGCTTTATCAACGAAGCGCGGATGTCTTTTTGGGTGTTCCCTTCAATATCGCTTCGTATGCACTGCTGACGATGATGGTGGCGCAGGTTTGCGATCTAAAACCGGGCGAGTTTGTCCACACCTTCGGGGATGTGCATCTCTACCTCAATCACGTTGAGCAAGCGCAGCTTCAGATCACGCGGGAACCCCATCTTCTTCCGACGATGCAGCTCAATCCCGATGTGAAATCGATCTTTGATTTCAAGTTTGAAGATTTCACTCTTAAAGACTATCAACCGCATCCACACATCAAAGCCCCGGTGGCTGTGTGATCTCTCTGATCGTCGCGATGGATCGCAATCGCGTGATAGGTGTCGAAAACAAATTGCCCTGGCACTTGCCTGCAGATCTCAAACGTTTCAAAACCCTCACGATGGGCCATCACATCATCATGGGACGCAAGACATATGAGTCGATCGGAAAACCACTGCCTGGACGCATGAATGTCGTCGTGACCCGGCAAGCTGGTCTTAAGATCGAGGGGTGCAAGGTTGTGCACTCGCTGGAAGCCGCCGTTAAACTAGCTCAAGGCGATAACGAAGCGTTTATCATCGGTGGGGCGGAACTTTTTTCTCAGGCGCTGGAATTCGTCGAAAAAATATACTTAACGCGTGTTGAGACCAAAGTGCACCGGGGTGATACGTACTTTCCTGAAATCGAGCCTTTAGAGTGGGATTTGATCGAAGAATCTTCCTATTCGGCGGATGAAAAGAACCCATTTGCTTATACTTACCTTACATACCTGAAAAAGCAGTGATCGAGTTCGTCAGCGCTTTTGGGCCGGGGAAGAGCGGTTCTCCGTTAATTGCCGGCACACCATCCTGTATATGAGTTTTTCGCCGCCGACGAGGTGTTGTCTCCAGAAGCCTTTCTCATGATACGTGACTTCAACGCTTCTCGGATCAGCCATAGAGGGATCAAAAGCGATGGATGCGCTAAAGATCTGGATCTCGTCGTAAAGAGCGCTCTTAAACGGATTTCGAAACGAAGAATAAAATTTAAATTCGTGGGCGTCGGTGGTGAGCCATTGTTTTTTCATCTGGTCTCTTGTTTCTTCAAAAGTGAACCCGGCACGCAAAGGAGTTTGCCAAACTTCATTTGGGTTTGAGCGTCGCGCAAGCCCGCTGTCGTGAACAGTGTCTTTTGGGAATGCAATTTCATCTTTTACTCGCACATCAAACGCAAAAAAATCAAAGACCCCGGTGAGTGGAGACTTCGACTCGTGACCAATGGGCATTGAGAGATCGATTCTCTTCTCAGTGGTCCGCTGGAACACAAGCGAGCACGGCTCACCCGTCACATCAACCACCTTATAGGTCACCTTGCCTTCGATAACGCATTTTTCATGAAACGTACCTTGAGCGATGCCATCGTATCGAAGCTCGCCGCCGTTTTCGAGTGCGCGTTCAAACGGGCCTGGGCCTTGCGCCCATCCAAGTGTAGAGATTAATAATGAGAAGAAAACTAAACTTAAAGTCTTTCGCATCTTAATGCGAGCCTTTATCACGAAGCGGTGGATTTTACCGCCTATTTTGGTAGGAAGACCATCTTCACTAGCGAGGGTTTTAGGATGTTTGTTTTAGTTAAAGCATTTTTATTTGTCTTTTTAACAGGCTCTCTTTTCTTTGAGTCGCGTAGTTACGCCTCAGGCGTGCGAATTTACCGCGCAAAGCCCTGTGAGCTCACGCTTATTGGAAGATCAAACCTCGAGAGTGCAAATGAATCGAGGCACCTGGAAGGCTTTCCAGCGCGACTGCCGGCAAGCCCCGTGTTTTCAAAGCGGGAATTATCGCGAATCAGAAAACTATTTGATTCTTATGACATGGGTCTTCGCAGGGATTCTGCTGATGACTACTACCCCTCTATGGCGCAACTACCCTATTTCACATTGAAAGTTCGATTAACGGAAACAAGACGAGCTGAGATCTTGAGCATTAAACCGAACGTGCGCGAAGAACCCTTTAAGAACAAGCGCCTTCCTAAGAGGCTTGCGCAAGCGATGGTCGACGCGGTGTTAGAGCGCGCAAGAGAGCAGTTTCCTGAACATCATGCCGATTTTATCAGGCCTCAAGGATTTTACGTTGATATCTCCTTCATCCGCTATCTCTTGCCTTACGGAGAGCGCACCGCGGGTGTGCATTGGCACAATGATGGTCTGTCAGATGTTCAAACGATCATTCCCATTCGCATTCCTAGAAATCTCAAAGGAGGCAGGATTTTCATCGAAGAGCGTCCTTATGATCCGAAGGGGAATCGAGTGCTTGCCATTGAGCCTCGGACGAATCGGATGATCTTGTTTTTAGGAAATGAAGAGAGTTGGCACAAAGTCGAAGACTTCAGGGTAGAAGGGGTTTCTTCCGGCAACGCCATTCGAGATGTGCTTGGCGTGTCGTTCAGCACGTCTTACAGCGAGGGGCAGTACAGGTAGTGCTCTTGGAAAGGTTGCGTTTTGGCGTTGTGAGTATTCGTGTCTTGCTGATCTTAAATGTTGTCCTTTCCTGCTGCGGAGCTTTCGCTAATTCGGCTCGCCCCTATTACGCGCAGATTTTTGAGGACGGGCGGTTTGACATTACGATCGCACTTGGGTTTCAGCAAAAGAAGGCCTTCCCCGGTCAACAAGACATTCTCACCCCATTTTATGATGCTTGGGGAACCTTGCACCGAGACAAGTTTTTCACCAAACGTGATGTGAACGCGCTCGAGCAGGAAATTTTGAAATGTGCCGAGTGCAACTTCTCGCTTTCATCACAGGCGCCTGGCGAGCGCGTCTTCGATGCGAACATCAAAGACTTCGCCGGAAGGGCTTTGGTCATGAGATTGCGCATGATTTTTCCGGATGAAAATGTCGGTGTGGCTTGGCTTAAACAAGCCTTTATCGAAGCTTTGGGCCACGATGATCTCATCCTCTACCTGGGTCATTCACGAGACGGAGACGGGTTTCCCGAGTTCGGCTCGCCAATAGGAAGCGTTGGAAGGGTTTTTCACAAAGATCCGGTTTTAGGATGGATGGGCTTTGAGAAAGGCATTTTCGCTCGAGATAAGTATCAAATTCTTAGCCTCAACAGTTGCAACACTGAAGAGTACTTCTTTCAGGTCTTGCGCGAGCGGGTTTGGGAAAAACCAGAAACGCTCTTAGGCCTCATTCTCACTCAAGGCGACACCGAATTTGAAGATTACCCCGAGACATCGATTGTTTTGATTCGAGGTCTGTTGTTGGGTCACGGTGCAGAAAAGTTGCGGGCGGATCTCGAAGGTGCCGCTGCCGAGTACCATCGAAATGACTCGCTTAAATCCAAGGCCCAACCCTTATTTTTCTTTAGCCAAGTGTTTGATGCGACGGCTCAATCAAAAAAGCAGCCCGTTCGGAAAACTTCCCAAGAACCTTGGTGGACTATCCCTTTTTGAAAGAAAAACGTCGTTACTTGAAGGCTGAGCGTCT
>JBFMCE010000040.1:0-36215 GCA_040754655.1 Bdellovibrionota bacterium
AATGAACTCGTCGCAGCCTTATGGCCGACTATTTTTATCAATTGAGGCTAGAGTTGTGATAAAAGCGCTGCGTGACCAAAAAAGGTGATTTGATCGAACTTGAAATCGAGCGCATGAGTTTTGGACCAGCAGCCATAGGCAGATACTTTCCTGACGGCGAGGAAAGAGGCGTTGTTGTCTTTGTTTCTGGGGCGGCTCCTCAAGACCATGTTCGAGCCAAACTCACGCACCAGCATAAAAATTACTGGGAAGCGGAGCTGGTTGAAATCTTACGCGCTTCACCTGATCGCGTTGAACCTGCGTGCCCCGTTTTCGCGCGCTTAGAACCCGGAAAAGGCCTCAGGCAAAACAGTTGTGGAGGCTGCCAATGGCAGCACTTGAGCTATGCCGCTCAGATCAGGGCCAAAGAAGAAATTCTCTTGCATCAACTCAGTCGAAGCACACGCCTGCCGCTTGAAGATCTCAGGCGCATCTTGCGCGTTCATCCCGCGAAAAACGCTTACGCTTACCGATCACGGCTTCAGGTTCACGGCGACCAGAAGGGTTTGGGCTTTTACGCGCCGGGAACTCATCGGGTCGTGCACACAGAGCGTTGCGCCGTCGCTCACGATGATATTCAAAAAGTCTGGAGCCGGTTTCTCAAAGACCGGCCCCTTGCAGAACTTTCCCGGGCCACGGGGCAATTCAAGGTTGAATGGGTTCGCACTGAAACCGGCCAAATCAAAGAGGCCTTGAACCGAAAGCATGGTGCATTTGGATTCACCCAGGTCAATCCAGAGCAGAATGAAGTTCTGGTCAACACAGTCACCGAAATCGCGCGACAGGCGGCCGGGCCAAAACGCATGCTTTTCGATCTCTATGGCGGCAGCGGCAATCTTTCTAAAAAACTTGCGCCTGAATTTGGGACCGTACTTTGCGTGGATTCTTTCAACGAAGGCAAGGATCCGGTGGATTTAAAAACTTTGGGCGGGGGTTTTCAGCTCGTTCGGTCTGATGTGGAAGAGTTTTTACGTGATCAGCGGTGGCGTGACTGGAATATTGAAAAAATCGACTGTGTTATCGCTGATCCACCAAGAACAGGATTGCGGGGGACCGCCGGTTTAATCGCAAACCTGAAAGCCCCCCGCCTAATCCTCGTATCCTGTGATCCATCTACGCTTGGAAGAGATCTTTCACTTCTCTCAGATCTTTACCAAGTCAACGCTGTTCATCTTATCGATTTGTTTCCGCAGACCTATCACATGGAAACCGTTATTGACTGCAGCTTAAGCTCGTTGAAGCACTGAACTTACACGCATTTACGCTGCAAGCTCCGATGTTGCTTCCAGGAACTGGGCCGTGCTCTTGGCCGCCTTTGGTCTTATCGAGCTCTTGGTTGCCCTTGTTGCCTTCTTGTTTGCCGACAACTGGAGCCTTACCTTCTTGATTGCCTTCTTGTTTGCCAACAATTGGTGACTTGCCGTCTTGGTTGCCTTTATTGCCTTCTTGAGCAACTACTGGCGACTTGCCATCTTGATTACCCTTGTTGCCTTCTTGAGGAACGACAGGCGATTTCCCGTCTTGGTTTCCCTTATTGCCTTCTTGAGTACCAGTCTTGCCAAGCTCTTGCTTGCCAGTTTCAAGAGGCGCTTTTTGTTGGCCTGATTGATTTGCATCACCAACGGCCGCAGCAAATGCTGCAGGAAGAGCCGCTGCATCTTGAGCAAGATCGAACTCGACGCTTACCGTTGTGCTTGGCTTGTTATCAGCGCTACAGGTTACGACACCTGAAGCAGTAGCAGCCATAGCAACCGGGCATCCATCGAGTTGATTGACTTGAGCGCCAATCGCCAACGGAACAGAGAACGCACCCGACTGTTTGTCGTAGCTTTCTGAGCCTAAGACTTGCCCGGAAGCGTTTCGAATGCGTACTGTTTGTTTCACGCAATCCGCTTCAACCTTGAACCTGCCTTCATTTTGAAGAGCAGACATTTGAGATTGAGTAAGATTACACCCCGGTAAGTCAGCTCGTGCAGTCGATGCCACGGAGGTTCCTCCATCACACTCTGCTTCGAACCCGAGATCAACCCCAGGAATTGAAATCGCAGGTTGCCCATCGGCGGCTTTCTTTGCTTCTTCTTTCTTTGCACAACCTACACTTAAGGCCAGAACGAGAACAGGCAGACATTTAAGAACAAGAAAATGGTTCTTCATTAGGTTTTCCCCCTTTTCAGTGGCGCGACGTATTGCAAGGTCTTTGCCAAACTCGCTTGACACCGATTCATGGGCTTCCTACTCTGGTAGAAGGGGCACAAAATGAGTCGGAATAGCTCTTTCTTAAGATGGAATACAGGGAAGTTCATTGCAATTTGCGCAATAACCACATTGCTTTGCGCATCGTGTGCAACGACGAGTAGTCGAGAAACCGAGAAAAAAGATCCGAAAGAGATCTCGGAATTGTACTCGGACTTAGGGACCGAGGCGCTCATGCGAGGTGAGCCTTCGCAAGCCATTGGTGACCTGAAAAAAGCCCTCTCTCTTGATCCCAACAACGTGGTCGCTCGAAACCACTTAGGACTCGCCTATTACGCGTTAGGTGACAAAAAATCAGCGAAAATAGAGATCGAAAAATCAATTCTCATTGATCCCAAGTATTCGGATGGTTTCATCAACTTGGGCAAACTCGCTGAAGACGATAAGAATTATCACCTCGCTAAACACTATTACCGCAAGGCACTCGATAACCCGGAATACAAGACAAGACACCGCGCGCTAACGAATCTTGCGCAACTTGCGCTGCGCGAAAACAAAACCGATGAAGCCAAGCAATTACTGTATCAATCTCTTCAGACAAATCCTGACTACTGTTTCTCGAACTTTCTCTTGGGTTCTTTGCTTTTAAGAGAGGGAAATGCCAAGCGAGCGGCTGAGTCGTTCAAGAAATCAGTTGCTAGCGTTTGTACAAACAATGTAGAGGGACATTATCAATTAGGATTGGCTTATCTGCGGTCAAAAGACTTTCAGAAAGCGCGTGCGACCTTCGTTCACGTCGTCGAACATTTTCCCCAAACGAAAGAGGCGCAGAGTGCAGGAGAACAATTGAGGAACCTCCCTTAAGATGGAAAATAAGCCACAAGCCGGGCTCGGCGAGTACTTGCGATCAGAACGTGAAAAACGCCACATCACCATCGAACAAGTCGCTTCGGCGACGAAGATCAACGTAAAGCTCTTGCATGCTCTTGAGAGTGACAACTACGATGCGCTTCCCGCTAAGCCTTTTGTAAGAGGTTTTGTCGCGAGTTACACGAGATATGTCGGCTTGGATCATCGCGAAGTCTTGACGCGCTTTGAGTCTTACCTCGAAGAAAAGAGCGGAAAGCGTTATCAGCGTCCTGAAGACTCACCCCATATCTTCGTCGAAAAAGAAGGGCAGACCGAAAACAACAAGACTGCTCTCACGGTGGTCATGGTGGGTTTCATCGTTGTCGCGTTATTGGTTTTCGTTGTCATCAAACCCTCTCTGAAACACAAGAGAAGCAGGGCCAAGAAAGCCACCGTGAGCAACGAAGAGATGGTTACTGTAGTGCCTCCTCCAACCGACGGGGCACCTGCTCTGCCGGTTGTTAAAGGAGAGCCGTCTTCGGCCCCCGCACACTCGGCCAAGCCCTCGGCCCTACCTTCGCCTTCGCCTAGTGCAAAACCTGCGGTACCCTCGCCAAGTCCGGCAGCACCTTCTCCGACTACTACAGCACCAAGCCCCAAACCCTCACCTGCCGCTGCCGGGGATTTAGGTCCGGTGAATTTAAAAGTTCCTCCTATCCCGATGAATGAGGTGAAACACCTGCTGGTCGTGAGAGCTGTAGAAGACTCTTGGATCCGTTATCAAATCGATGACCGTCCCATTATGCAGTTCACGCTAAAATTGGGACAAAAAATCTTCCTTCGTGCGCGCAGCAGCATTCGGTTTTCGAGTGGTAGGCCGCGGGGCATCGAAATTTCGTTCGATAACAAAGAATTTCAATCATTTAAGACGCAACCAAGGCTTCTTGTAGTACCCAAAGAAGCAGAGCCCCAATTTAAAGACCAGCCCTTCATTGCGCCGAATCCAAGCTACTTATCCACAGGCAATAGGTGAGTTATCCACAGAAGATAACTAGCTGATTTTTTTACGTTTTTATAGACAAATCCCGACTTATCCACACAAGAAGCACGAAGTTATCCCCAATGCAGCTACAGGAGCGGTTTTTCGCCGCTGCCTTAACACAATTCTAAAGAAAAACCGCGTTCAGAGCGGCGTTTCCAAATTGTTAGGTATATATTAAGTCTAGGAATCTGCTGCCAGAGCAGAGCTCCAAAGATCGTTACCAGGTTGAAGCCTTAAAACTCACGGCTGCAAAAGGTAAAACGATGAGATTCGCCAACTGCATCGACCAGAACGGCGAAACGATTCCTTTTTCCGATAAACTCGCGCCAGCGATGTGCATTCCCCAGTACAGAATAATCACGCCAAATGCGACGAACAACGCATTCGACTTCACGCTTCGCATGCGCACAACACCCAAACCCACGCCCAGAACGCCGAAAATCAAAGGAGCGATCGCAAGACCGATCCGCTTCCAATACTCGGTCGCATACTCTTGGTACCTCGAGTATTCGGCTTTATACGTGTCCATTTGCCGGATCAGTTCGTCAGAATCGAGGGTTTTGGCGTATCGGATGTCGGCAGTCTTGCCTTCTTCCACCTTGAGCATCAGGCGATATTCATCAAAATCAATCTTCTCATAGTATTGCCTTGCGAGATCTGAACGGTGGATACTTCCCCCGTTCAATTTGAGTACCGCAGCGCTGCTCAGCTCGCTCTGGGTTTTCAACGGAATCACGAGGCCGTCGCGGGCGAGAACAGCCATTGGATTCTTGGCATCGCGTTCATCAAAGATGAAAACGCCCGAGATCGAATTCGAGTCGGCGTCAACCTTGTCGGCATAAACCAGGAGGTCAAAAAAACCTTCGGTGAAGGTGCCTTCCTTGAGGTTAGAGACTACCTTGGTGTTGCCAAGCTTCACATATGAGCGCTTAAATTCTCGGGTGCCCCAAGGAATGTAATAGTAGGTCAGATAAAAGACCATGGCCGCCACCACGGCTGAGATGAGACCTACGGGCAGGTAAAGGCGATACAATGAAATGCCCGACGCTTTGAAAGCCACGATCTCACTATCTGCGCTGAGCCTCCCGAATCCGACCAAGATGGCCACTAGGAAACTCACCGGCAAAACCACGGGCAAGAACGCAGCCGAGATGTAAAGAGTCATCTTCGCGAGCAAAGTAAGGCCCGCTCCATGATTGATGAAGAAATCGGCGAGCCGCACGACTTGGAACATCAAGAACACGAACATGAAGAAGATGAACCCCCCTACGAAGGGGTAGAGCACTTCCAAGAAAATATATTTATAAACCTTAATAGGCGTTGCGATTGAGGAACCCCTTGAAAACCGTCAAAAACAGGATCTTAAGATCAAATAATACCGACCAATTCTTGATATAATACAGATCATACTCGATTCGCTTCTCAAGTGAAGTATCGCCGCGCCATCCATTGACCTGAGCCCATCCGGTGATGCCGGCTTTGACCTTGTGCTTGAGCATGTACCGCGGGATTTTAGTCCTTACTTCTTCCACCACCCAAGTACGCTCAGGACGCGGTCCTACGATGCTCATGTCGCCCCTGAGCACATTAAAGAACTGCGGCAGCTCATCTAGGCTGGTCTTCCTCATCAACGCGCCAACCGAGGTGACGCGCGGATCATCTTTTTTCGTCAAGAGCTCGACATCGCCTACTTGCTCAATCGCCATCGACCTGAACTTGAGCATATGAAATCTCTTGCCGTTCAAGCTCATGCGCTCTTGGCGATAAAAAACAGGGCCGCGCGAAGTGAGTTTGATCGCCAATGCCAAGAAGATCATGATCGGCGAGAAGAGCAAGATGGCGAACATCGAGACAAAGACGTCACACACCCTCTTCACAAAGAGATTCATGCCCATGATAGGGCTTTCATTGAGACTCACCATGGGAAGGCCGTCGAAGTCTTCGACCTCGCATCCAAGCGCGACATAATCATAGATATCAGGCACCAGGATGAGATCAACGATCTCATCTTTCAACTCGCTTAAGACTGATTCAAGGTGGCCCGCTTCAGCTCGCGAAAGCGAGATCACAAGCTTATGAGCGCGATGAATCCGCAAGAGCTCATGAAGCTGGTCCACACGCCCAACGACAGACACATCATCAACGACTTTCGAACCTTGGGGAACATCGGGGCGCGTCGCCACAAATCCAACGATGCGAAGCCCCAATTCGGGATGGCGAATCAATTTGGAATATGTCTGCTTGGCCGCCAGATCGGTGCCTACGACAAGAACTCGCTGCAAGTTGAAGCCCTTGCTTCGCAAATGGCGAAGAGTATTTCGTAAAATGATGCGCGCATAGACCAGGCAAAAGCCGCTGATAAAGAAGAAATAGACGAAAACGCCCCGCGAGAGCTTGTAAGTCGTGATCAAATAGGTGAGCGCGATGAAAATGAGCAAGCTCAACATGTGCGCGCGCAAGACGCGATAAGCTTCAACGGTGCGGCGCGTGAGCCTTTGGCTCGAATACAAATTGAAGACCGAAAAGACGGTTCCCCAAAGAAGCACGATGACGATCGCATACGCCGCGTATTCGCTGAAGCTTGGAAGAGCCGTCTTCATGATGCTGAGCGGATAGTTCTGGCGAAGATAAAATGCCAGAAACCAGCTCACAATCAGAATGAGCGCGTCGAGGACTCGCAATGCTGGACCAAAAACGGAATAGTATTTTTTGATCATCTTTGATAGGCCATTCTCATTCTATGAAATCAGACGTTAGCGTAGTTTTTTTAAAAACAGATGTCAAAAAAGCTTTGAAAAATAGCGCCATCGGCGCCCACTGCGAAGTGGTTGCCCTAGGACCCAACAAGGGTTCGAAGAAGACGAGCGTCATCCTTCATCGCGGCTTTAAAGCCTATAGCCCGACAGTGGAGCGCCTTACAAAGGCAAACGAAGTCTCGTCGAAGGCTGGAACCTCTTGTCTCGTGCGTTTTGGAGGTGTGCAAGGCGCTGACCACCTGCTTTTTGTTGGCTTGGGCACTGACAAAAAGGGAGTTAACGTCCTTGGAGCCCTTGAGCGCCTGCGGCGCCTGGGTGCAAGCGTTGCCTCGAAGCTGTTGGCTGAGAAGATCAAAACGGCGGTGGTGTATTTTGACTCTTTCCTGATGGCGGAAGCCGGTCTGTCGATCAATGCCGATGACGCTGCCTATGCCTTCAATGAAGGCGCGGGGCTAGCCGCCTATCGTTTCAACAAATACATCTCAGGCCAGAAGGATCAGAAGAAAAAAGAAGAACCTCTTTCATTGATTTTCGCCAGCACTGAATCTAGCCGCTTGAACGCATATAAGAAAGGCATTGAGCGCTCTGAGGCGATGCTTACCGGGGCCATCATTTGCCGCGATCTTAGCAACGAACCCTCAAATGAATTGTATCCTGAGGCTTTCGCGCGTTATGCGAAGAAACTAGCGACGGATTATGGATTGAAGTGCACGATCCTCGACGAAAAAGCGATTGAGCGAGAACGCATGGGACTGCTTTATGGCGTTGGACAAGGCAGCGTCAAGCCGCCTCGATTGATCGTGCTTGAATACAATCCGTCTAAGAAAACGAAGACCCTCGCTTTCGTCGGAAAAGGGATCACCTTTGACAGCGGCGGTATCTCGATCAAACCTTCGGGTCGAATGGAAGACATGAAGCATGACATGAGCGGAGCCGCTGCGGTGACGGGCGCCATCGTCAGCGCAGCTCTTCTGAAACTCAAGACTCGCATTATTACGGTGGTTGCAGCAGCAGAGAACATGCCCAGTGGCAGCGCCATTCAACCCGGCAACATCCTCAAGTCTAGGGCTGGAAAAACGGTTGAAATCACGAACACAGACGCCGAGGGGCGCCTCGTTCTAGCCGATGCTCTTGATTACACGCAAGACATGAAACCTGATTACATCATCGATCTCGCCACCCTGACCGGAGCTGCAGGCATTACCCTTGGAAAGAGTTGTTCAGGGCTGATGGGAAATGATGATGGGTTTAACCGCATTGTAAAAGCCGCGGCCGCGCAAAGCGGAGAACGAGTTTGGGAGCTTCCGCTCTTTGAAGAATATTTTGACGACCTCAGAAGCGAATTTGCCGACATGCGAAATTCGGGCGACACACCTTCTCATGGCACTGCAAAGGCTGCGATGTTCTTGCTTGAATTCATCCGCAAGGGCACCCGCTGGGCGCATCTTGATATCGCGTCGATCGCATATAATGTGCCAGGCATCAGTTATTATCCACGAAAGACCAGTACCGGCTATGGAGTTCGGCTTTTGATCGAGCTTGCAAAGAAACTGGGCTAGGACTGAAATCTAAGAATATGGCGACCAAAGATCGATTTTACATTTCTGATGCTGCCAAAGTTTGGAGCGAACACCAGTCTAAGGGCGGAACTGGTAATCCACTGGTCACGATCCGGGGTTGGGTTTATCAAAAACGCAGCAGCGGAAAGATCAAGTTCCTCATCGTACGTGATGGAACAGCGATGATCCAAGGAGTTCTTGTCAAAGGCGAGTGCGATGACAAGAGTTTTGATGACTTTGAACGGCTCACCCAAGAGAGCTCAATCATCGTAACCGGTCTGCTCAAAGAACAACCCCGAAGCCCAGGATCGTTTGAGCTGGCGGTGAAGTCGATCGAAGTGCATCACCTTGCTGAGAGTTACCCTATTTCTCCCAAAGAGCATGGCGTTGAGTTTTTGATGGAGAATCGCCACCTGTGGGTGCGGTCGTCAAAACAACACGCAGCCCTCAGGGTTCGTTGGGAGATCATCAAATCGATCCGTGAGTTCTTTGACAGTCGTGAGTTCGTGCTCTTCGATGCTCCGATACTCACGCCCAGCGCTTGCGAGGGAACTTCTACCTTGTTTTCGACTCCTTATTTCGACAGTAAGGCGTACCTCACCCAATCCGGCCAACTCTACGGCGAAGTGGGAGCGATGGCTTTTGGCAAAGTGTATGTTTTCGGTCCCACGTTTCGCGCTGAAAAATCAAAAACACGCAAGCACCTCACGGAGTTCTGGATGGTCGAACCAGAAATGGCTTGGTACGACCTTGACGACAACATGGCCCTGGCTGAGCAGTTCGTCGAATACATCGTACAGTCGGTGCTTGCTCGCCGCTCAGCGGAACTAAAAACCCTTGAGCGCGACCTCTCAAAACTTGAAAAGATCAGGGGACCGTTCCCGCGCATCAGTTATAAAGATTCCTTGAAAGTGCTCGAACGTCGCGGCGTAGGAGTTCCCTACGGCGAAGACTTCGGGGCTCCTCAAGAAACGGCTCTAGGGGAAGAATTCGGCGGAATGCCGGTTTTCGTCCACCGCTTCCCTCAAGAGATCAAAGCTTTTTACTTTAAACGCGACCAGGAAGACCCAAACTTGGCTCTGGGCTGCGACCTCATCGCTCCGGATGGTTACGGCGAAATCATCGGTGGAGGGCAAAGGGAAGAAGATTACAATACATTGGTCAGACGCATTGAAGAACACAAGCTGCCGGCAGCGGATTACCAGTGGTATCTTGACCTGAGGCGCTACGGCTCGGTTCCGCATTCAGGTTTCGGGCTTGGCGTTGAGCGAACCGTCGCATGGATCTGCGGCCTAGATCATGTGCGAGAGACCATCCCTTTTCCGAGGATGATCCATACCCTAAGGCCCTAAGGTGATTTAAGGTTTGAGTGATCCAGCAGTACCCTTTCACTATCACATCGTCCTAGTAGAGCCTGAGATTCCGCCGAATACAGGAAACGCTGGAAGACTCTGTGTCGCCACTCAAAGCACGCTACACCTCGTGGGAAAATTGGGCTTCTCGATCGACGATAAAGAAGTGCGCAGGGCTGGGCTTGATTACTGGAAACACGTGCGGCTTTTGACGCACGCAACGTTTGAAGACTGGCTCTCGTGGCACCGTGAGCATGAAGGCGACGCTCCGTTCTTTTTGCTCTCTAAAAAAGCCACCAAAAGCATTTATGATGTGAAAGTGCCTGCTCGAGCTGCCTTCGTCTTTGGTAAAGAAACGAAAGGGCTGCCGGAAAGCTTGCTTGAGAGTCATAAAGAAAGGGCGTTTTTGATTCCGATGTTCTCGCCAAAAATACGGAGCCTCAACCTTTCAAACGCGGTATCCGTAGTGCTTTACGAGGCGATTCGGCGGCAAATATGTTGATGCGACGGGTTTATCCTTTCATGGTTAGCGCCCTAATGGCCGCGGCGTGCGCAGCCGCCGTTTTTGGCGTTCAAACCGGCTACCGCCTCTACCGAGATTTGTTTCCTGACGTTACGGTCCTGAAACATTCTTATCCCGTCGTCTTAGGCGAAACAGAAGATGGAAACCGCCTTGTGTTTCGGTTCCAGAAAAATCGTCCTGCCCAATGGCGCTCGCTGGGTCAACTTCCGCGCAAAGTGATCGCGGCAATTTTGATGGCTGAGGACAGTAGCTTTTTCCAACACCCGGGCTATTCGGCCGAGGCTATCCGAGCTGCTTGGGAACACAACCAAAAGCCCGGGGTGAAGATAAAAAGAGGTGGAAGCACGATCACCCAGCAGGTCGTGAAAAACTTGTTCCTTTCGCGTGAAAAGAAGATGACCCGCAAAGTGCGAGAGCTTCTGTTGGCGGTCGAACTTGAGCGCAAGGTTTCGAAAAAGAGGATCCTAGAGATCTACCTCAACATCGCGGACTGGGGTGGCGGCATCTATGGCCTCGAAAAGGCCAGCCAGAGATACTTTCAGAAGGGTGCGGCAGAATTATCCCCTAAAGAAGCGGCAATTTTAGCCTTCATGTTACCGAATCCGGACAGATACCGATACAGTATTCGAGATGGCGAGCTCACGTCTTTTGCGAGTCGCCGCGTAGAAGCGATCTTGGAGCGGATGTGGAAAACAGGGCAAATTTCCGACGAAGAGTATGCTTCCACTGGCGCCGCATCTATTGACGAGATACCATCGAGTTTATAAGCCGTCCTGATTTGGCTGCAAGCACGTCAATGTCTTAAGAACGTTTCAACAGGGGAGTTTTCGTTCGATGGGGAAAGTTCGAATCCTGATTCTTGCCATAGGCATCTCGTTCACTCTGGGTTTTGTTGCGCGTTCCGTCGGGGCCTGGATCTGGGTTGCAACCGCGAAGTTCGATGAGGTCTTGCCAGGGCGAATGCTCACCAAAAGCGAGGTCGCACAGCTTCTAGGGCGCAGGATGATCTCAGGCGCGCCTCTAAAATCTTCTGAAACCCTCACCTACAAAGACTCTTCTCTCAACGTCCAATACTCGATCGACCCGCGGCTTCAACAAACGATCGAAGAGAAACTAAAGAAGGGCAAGGTCCCCTACGCTGCTTTCGTTGCGATGGATGCACGCACAGGCCAGATTGTCGCAATGGCGAGCCACGGACGAGGACAAGAAAACCTGAATCTGCGAGCCTCATTTCCTGCGGCAAGCATTTTCAAGATCGTCACTGCGGCGGCGGCTCTTGAAACAGGGCGCTTAAGACCCGAGAGTTTGATCCCTGTTCGAGGCGGATACCACACGCTTTATAAACAAAATGTGCTTGCTGGTGGAATTGAACCCTCGCCAAGGAGCCGCTACACGCGTTTGATTTCTTTTCAAGATGCGCTGGCGAAATCAGTGAATTCAGTTTTCGGCAAAGTGGGCATCTTTGGCGTGGGTCCTGAGAACCTAAAAAAGATCTCAGAGCGTTTTCAATTCGGACGCCACATCCCTTTTGAAATGCCGGTTGAATTGAGCCATGCTCCGATTCCAGACGACGATTTCGGGATTGCGGAGGCGGCCTCTGGTTACACGCGAAAAAATACCTTGAGCCCTTTGCATGGCGTTTTGATCGCAGCGGCGGTTGCTAACGACGGCGTGATGATGGAGCCCTCGATCGTAAGCAGGCTCACCACTCTTGACGGCGATGTGAGATACAATTTTGAACCCAAGACCTTGGATAAAGTGCTCGACCCTCGCACGGCTGAGAATCTCAGCATCATGATGAATAAGACGATCATCAACGGCACTTCGCGGCATGCGTTTCGAGGTCGTACCCGCAATTCAGTGCTCTCAGAGCTTTTCATTGGCGGAAAAACTGGCACCTTGAATGGATGGGATCCGGTGGGCCGTTATGATTGGTTCGTCGGATTCGCCGAACATGAAGGCACGAGGCTTGCGGTTGCTGCGCTTTGCATTCACGATGCTTATCGAGGCGTGAAAGCCTCGCAGATCGCGCGCTCTGCGTTTGAGGCGTATTTCAAACCAGTGGTTGCCGAGAACCCGCCAGAGCGCATTGGGCACGAGCGGACTCGCAAGAAAACGATTTAAGGTTTCTACGCCGACACTGCTAAGGCAATCCATTATATACATTTCATTGACTTAAGCGCCGATGACCGATAAGCGTGGTCGCGATGCGACTGGGTTTTTTAATCCGAATCACGAGATCTCACATTAAATATATTTTGTTTTTTGTCGTTTTCTCAAATCCCTCAACTGCCTCGGAAATTGGCTCATGCGCCACGCTCCTTAAAGCGCATAGGTTGTATGGATTTCTGGAAAAAATTCCGGTCTACAATTTGATCTTCAACGGTTACCCTGAGAACTCGCATCCCATAAAACGACCCATCGATGATCTCGACGTCAGACTTTGGAGTATGTCAGGAGAACGCAAGTGGGCCGAATCAGGCGCGTGGCGACTCATCTCATATTCCGGAGAGGTGCTTGCGGAAAAGCTTGTGCCCGGGGAGTTGGGGTTTATTGCTGACATCGATGTTCACCTGAAGGAACTCGCTGATGAAGCGATCAACCAAATGAAAATCGATCCTCGGTCGATTGAGCTTGCCTCATTTCGACACACGCATACGTCCCGCGCAGTATCGGGAATCGCGATCCCTTCACACTTTTCCAAAGGCGATGGCGAAGCGACCCAGATTTTACGAAAGATCCTTGATGAAGACCCCGCCCTAAGTCACGTCCATCTTGAATCTCAGATCATCTTTCAGGGGAACCCTTCGTGGAAACTCATGAAGAAAGCCTATGTCTTGAAATCGGCGCACCCGCGATAGTTTGTAGACCAAACCGGGCATTCTCGCCATGAGAGCCTCTGGTTACGTTAGTGCTGTACCCGAAACCACCTCATGTTCGTCTTAAATAGCAGTAGGCAAGATCAACCAGAAGTAACAGAGCCTTGGCTAAGACGATAACGAGTTCCACTTCAGTTTTCTTCAGTTTGACCCGACAAAGAGAGAGTAAGAATTGCTTCTTTTTTCTCTTCATAATGAATCACACCCCTTTCTTGTGGGGAAAGAGGGTAAGTCCATCTACAGTACCCGGTTTGGCGAAGCCCATTGAGCAAAGGGCACGCCAACCGGGATAGCCTAAAAATAAAGCTTCTTAGGTTTCAAAAGTTCATAAATTCGGTTGCCGGTAAGCAATCTTGTTCATCGTCCTGCCGCTAAGGCCGGGCCGTTCTAGGAATCTCGCGGAAGCCTCTCAACATTTGACAGCCCACCCTTCCCCCGATAGAACCAGCCGCAAGCTTTTAAAGGTTGGCTTAAAGATTTATGACGAGTTACGGCCTTCGCAAAGAAATGATCCGCTACGCCCATCGCTTAGACGCCAAAGGTTTTGTCGCAAACCACGATGGTAATCTCTCGGCACGCATGGGCGATGAAACAAGGTTTCTCGCAACCCCCACTGCGCGCGCGAAGTTTGATCTCAAAGAATCAGACCTGATCGTCGTCGATCAGACCGGAAAAACCAAAGCCGGCGCCGGCCGCATTTTCAGTGAATGGGCTTATCATTCTGAAATCTACGCGCAGCTCCCTTCTACGAAATGCGTGGTGCATGCGCATCCCCCTTTTGCCTCAAGCTACGCGCTTGCAGCCCAAGCGCTGCCGCTTGATTTTTGGCCTGAAGCGGTGGTGAGTTTGGGATTGTTCGTCCCATGCATCTCACCGGCAGCGG
This sequence comes from Bdellovibrionota bacterium, assembly GCA_040754655.1. GTDB lineage: Bacteria > Bdellovibrionota > UBA1018 > UBA1018 > UBA923 > JBFMCE01. The sequence continues at coordinate 14,076 of JBFMCE010000040.1, forward strand.
GCTCGGAATCCGTGCCACGCGTAGGAGCCGCTGCCCGCGTGGCGTCTGCTTGCCTCGTACAAGGCAACGGAATCTTTGCGTGGGGAGACTCGATAGAGCAGGCCTATTTGAGGCTTGAGCTGGTTGAGCATCTTGCGCAAATTTACGCTTTAGCGCAGCGGAGCGGAACATTGAGGCATCTGCCTTCAGACGCCTTGCAAGAGCTCATGCAGAAACGAAAAAAAGCAGGGCTGTTAGCGCCCGAGGAGCGCATCCATGGCTGACCGAAAAGAAGCGATCGCCATCATTGGCGGAAGCGGCTTGTACGAGATGGAAGGTTTTCAGTCTCGCAGATCGCACCGGTTGACCACTCCATTCGGAAGACCCTCGGATGCTATTGTTGAAGGCAGATTGCATGGCCGGAAGGTTTTCTTCCTGCCTCGGCATGGAAAAGGCCATCGCATCTCGCCCTCTGAGATCAACTTCAGGGCGAATATCTTTGCGTTAAAGAAACTGGGCGTCAGAAACATCTTTTCAGTAAGCGCCGTAGGAAGCTTGCAGGAAAAGTACGCTCCAGGACACTTCGTTCTGGTCGATCAATTCATTGACCGTACCAAGGGCATTCGAAAGAGCAGTTTCTTTGGCGAAGGCGTGGTAGGCCACGTCTCTCTTGCACAACCCATTTGCGGCGGGCTGCTTGAAGCGGTGGCCTCGGCAACCAAAGACATCGATTTGACCGTCCATAGGGGCGGAACTTACTTGTGCATGGAAGGGCCAGGTTTCTCAACCCGCGCTGAGAGCAAGATCAACCATGGCAATGGCACTTCGGTCATCGGCATGACCAACGTCCCCGAGGCCTACCTCGCAAGAGAAGCGGGGCTCTGTTATTGCACGATCGCCATGGTGACTGATTACGATAGCTGGAATGAACATGAAGAAGCCGTGAGCGTTGAAACAGTCATCGCGCTGATGAAGCAGAATGTGGTCAGGGCAAAACAAGTGCTCTCAAAAGCCATTGCTAACCTCGCCGATCGGCCCACTTGTTCATGCCGAAAAGCCGCTCAGCATGCCGTCATGACCGATCCAAAACTCATTCCCAGCAAACTCAAACCCATGCTCAAGGTATTGCTCAGCTCATGACTGAAAACCGCCATGTTCCTGTTCTATTGGCCGAGGTACTGCAAGCGTTCAAACCCTTGGAACGACAAGACCAAGCCACGCTCGTTGACGGCACATTAGGTGGAGGCGGACATACCGTTGCCCTGCTAAAGGCCTACCCAGGACTTAAAATCCTGGGTTGCGACGCCGATGCTTCAGCGATCGCAGGAGTTCAGGAACGCGCGAAGGAATTCGTAGAGCAAAACAGGCTCAGCTTTTTTCACGGCAACTTCTCGCGATTGATCGCGGAAGAGTCGTTGAGTAAATTCCAAAATGAGTTTAGCCCCCCTTGGAGCGGCCTGCTCTTAGACCTCGGCTATTCATCAAACCAACTTGAAGACCCGATATATGGCATGAGCTTCTCGAAAGACGGCCCGCTTGACATGCGTTTGATGAGGGACTCTGAGAAACTCTCGACCGGCGAATCTACTGCATGGACCATTCTCACTGAGTCTTCAGATCAAGAATTAGGTGATATCCTGAAAGCCTATGGTGAAATACCAGCGGCACACAAGCTAGCCGCTCAAATCAGTGAAGCCATCTCAATAGGAAAAGTTAAAAACTCAACTCTTAGCCTCGCCCAATTTCTTGAGCGCGCACGGCCCAAGCGGCATAAACATGACATTCACCCAGCCACCTTGGTCTTTCAAGCATTGCGCATTGCGACTAACGACGAACTTCGAGTGCTGGATCATTTTCTAGAAGGTGTTATCCTTAAACTCAAGGGTTCGGCGGTAATTGCGATCATCACCTTTCATTCGCTGGAAGACCGCCTTGTGAAGCGTTGGGGGCAACGGCACAAGGGAGTCTTGAATGCACTGACCAAGAAACCCGTCGTGGCAGGTGCTGAAGAAACTGCAGCCAATCCGAGGTCAAGAAGCGCAAAGCTTCGAGTTTACGAAAAGCGGTAGTTTTTGGGAACCGCGTTTACTTGTAGCGGAAGCAAGCAGCTTAAGTTCGAAAGGCTTGCGGATCCAGCACGCGCGTGGGGATGCAACAATGCGGGGAAAACACTTTGCCATTATCGCTTTAGTCACCGCGATGACATTCGCATTCGTATGGGTGCGCCTTCGAATCGTCAGCACAAGCTACGACATCAATACCCTTTCAAAACAAGAACGCTCATTGCGGGAAGAGTGCAATACGCTCTCGCTGAAAATCAACGAAGCAAAATCACCCCGCCGCCTTGAACAGCTGGCTGCGACAAAGTTTAAGATGGGACCACCGCGGCCCGGCCAAGTCGTGCTCTTAGAAGAAAAATGAACCCAAAAAGAATCAAAGCGCTGCAACTTGCCTTCATCGTCTTCGCATCGTTGATCGTCGGCCGGGCTATTCAGCTTCAAGTCGGGGCGGACTCGCGCTTAGAGCGGCTGGCAAAAAGGCAATTCGGGTCAAAAATCACCGCGCTTCCCCGTAGAGGCTTGATCTTCGACCGCAATGGCGAAGGCCTAGCGATCAGCCTGAAGGTGCGCTCGCTTTTCTTCCGCCCCGAAATTCTAAAAAAAGAAGTGAGCGCCTCAGAACGCACTCGCATACTTTTCAATCTCAACCGAATACTGAAAATGCCTCTTAACGAGCTCAGGTCCAAGATGAACTCGGAACGAGGCTTTGTTTGGGTGAAGCGCCAGCTCACGGAAAATGAAGAACAGTCGATACGGCGATTGGGATTGATCGAATACGGCGACAGCATCGGGCTAGCCGAGGAAACAAAAAGATTTTACCCCAATAAAGACCTGGCGGCTCACGTGCTTGGAACGGTGAATGTCGATGGAAACGGGCTTGAAGGCCTGGAGTTCCTTTATGAAGGCATCCTCAACGGCGATGAAGCCAGGATCACTTCGAACAAAGACGCGATGGGGCGCCGCATTTTCAAAGACGACCGCGGCCTCTTGGCTTTTCGCGATGGCCAGTCGCTCGTGCTCACCCTTGATAAAGCCTTGCAATACGAAGCCGAAAAAGGCTTGAAGCAAGCCATCGACGACTATCAAGCAAAATCGGGCAGTGTGATCGTCGCCGAAGTTGAAACTGGAGAGATCTTGGCTCTTGCGAACACTCCCACCTACAACCCCAATAACGCCAAGAGTGCTTCGCTTGAGAGCCGCAGAAACCGCGCGATCACCGATGCCTATGAACCAGGCAGCACCTTCAAACCTTTCATGGTCGCAATGGCGCTTGAAAAAGGGCGCACTCCGAAGACTCAAATCTATTGCGAACGAGGAAGCTTCAAGGTGGGCGACCGGATCATCTCTGAGGCGGAGGCGCACGAAAAATTTGAATGGCTCTCGCTAGGGCAGATCTTGAAATTCTCGAGCAACATCGGAGCCGCCAAGATCGCGCTCGACCTGGGCCCGGCGCCGGTAACTCAATTGATGGATCGCCTCGGAGTCGGAAAGAAGACCGAGATCGATTTGCCTGGTGAAGCCTCTGGTTTCATCGACCACAAAGAGCTGCGCTCGCCCGTACGCCTTGCCAACGTCGGTTTTGGCCACGGGTTCACGGTGACGCCGCTGCAAATGCTGACCTATTACTTGGCTCTCGCAAATGGCGGTCATTGGATTCAACCAAAACTCGTGAAAGCCATTCTCTCTGAAGATCCTGACTCGCTTGAACGGGGAGCCATTCGATGGAAATTGGGTCACCGCTTCGACAACCCAAAGAACAAAAAAATCTTTTCGCCCAAGATCGCCTCGCAAATAACCACGATGCTTGAAACCGTGGTTGAAGAAGAAGGCACCGGCATCAAAGCTCAGCTAGCCGAGTGGCCGGTCGCCGGCAAAACAGGAACTGCTCAGAAGATCGACCAGCAGACCTTCAGGTACTCAAAAAGCAAATACATCGTTTCATTCGCGGGATTCGCCCCTGCGAAGAATCCGAAACTGGTGGCCTTGGTCGTTCTTGATGAGCCGCAAAAGAAACTCTATGCCTCAGACACGGCGGCTCCGACGTTTCGCGAGATCATGAGGGCAGGTCTTTTGCGGGAACGAGTTCCTCCTACAGACAGCAAGGTTCGTCTCTTACAACTGGCCAATAAGACCTCGATTGACGGGTTGAAAGCCTCTGCATTCTCGGCTACTCAGAAAACGAAACCTGCGGACTTCCGGTCTTTGGAAAAACCATCCAAAACACCAAAGGGCATCGAACAGGCGACCTCCCTTGAACTTGAGGTTGATGAAAAACAATCTCGGGTTCGGCTTCCCGATCTCACGGGCCTTACGTTAAGAGAGAGTCTGAAAGTGATCGGGTCGCAACCGCTTGAGATCGAAGTCGTGGGATCAGGATTTCTGCGTGAACAAAATCCCGCGGCGAACCAGTGGTTGAAAGCGGGTTCGAAAATCAAACTTGTTTTTGGTAATAAATGAAACTCGTAGATCTTTTTCCGCAAGCGGCTCCGCAATTAAAAGAGTTTGATGTCTTGCAGCTCACCTTTGACAGCCGTCAGGTGTCGCAAGGGTCGCTCTTTTTCGCATTGGATGGGATCAACTACGACGGGCATGATTTCGTCGAGCAGCTTCTTGAGAAACACAAACCAACGGGCCAAACACCCGCATTCATCGTTTTTGTTGAAAACAAAAGCCCTAAAACAAAAAGTTTTTTAAACCATCCTGCAGTCGTCGCTGTCGACGACACATTTCGCGCGCTTGGTGAGATCGCCTCTCGGTTTTACGGAAATCCGTCAAAACACCTGCTCATCTGCGGGGTCACAGGCACCAATGGAAAAACGACTTCCACTTACCTACTAGAATCCCTTCTTGAAAGCTGGAGCATGCGGCCGGCCGTGATTGGCACGGTTGAAAACCGCTTCGGCAAGCTCAAGGTGCCCGCGCTTTACACGACCCCTGACGCCATTTCTTTGCAGGCGCTCTTCCACAGCTTCCTAAAAAAAGGAGCAACTGCTGTCGTGATGGAGGTTTCTTCTCACGGCCTTGTGCAGCAGCGAATCGCCGGAACTCGGTTTGAAGCAGCGCTCTTCACGAACTTGACCCAAGACCATCTCGACTTTCATGGCACGATGGAGAACTACTTCGCAGCCAAAACAAAGCTCTTCCTCGACTATCCACTGAAGGTGAGAGCGATTCATCAAGACGATCCCTACGGACAGCGCCTTGTTTCGATGTGCCTGCAAAGAGGTTTTGAGGTCGTCACCTTTGGCCGCTCGGGCTGCAATGTGAACTACCAGAATCTCAAAATGTCTTCTTCTGGCATCGAAGGTGACCTGAGAATCCATTGGAAGGGCCAAAACCATGCCTTGCGCATCCGCTCTCCGCTGCTTGGAAGTTTCAATGCGCAAAACATCGCTGGCGCCGCCGCGGTTGCGATTGGCTTGAACATGCCTCTGCCTAAGATCAGTGAGGGCCTCTCGAAATCAAGGCAAGTGCCGGGCCGGCTAGAGAGCGTGCCCAACAACCGCGGGGTAACCGTCGTTGTGGATTACGCGCACACGCCCGATGCGCTTGAAAATGCGCTAAAGACGCTCAGGCGCATCGCTCAAAAACGCCTTGTTTGTGTTTTTGGATGCGGAGGTGACCGCGACGCCACGAAGCGCCCTCTTATGGGAGCAATTGCCGAAGCGAATGCCGATGAAATCTACATCACCTCAGACAACCCTCGCACTGAAAATGCAGCCAAGATCATAGATGCCATCGTTCAAGGCTTGAAACGCCCTGAAAAGGCCCACCGCGTTGAAGACCGCAAGAGCGCCATAGCCCAAGCGATTCAGTCATTAGCTCAAGGGGATCTGCTTCTCATCGCAGGCAAGGGCCATGAAGATTACCAGATCATTGGCACCATGAAACTTCCATTTGACGACAGAGTGGTTGCCTTGGAACACTTACAAGATGGAAACTAAGCTCGAATTGAACCTCCACGAAGTTCTAACCGCCGTACCCGGCAAGCTCTTCCATGCGGAAGTTCCGCTTCTCAACCCAGGCGACATCACCTTTGATGACGTCATCTACGATTCCCGCAAGAACAGCCGGAACAGCATCTTTCTCGCGATCGCCGGTGAACGGGTGGATGGACACGACTTCGCCGCGCAAGCAGTGCAGTCGGGCGCGACGCTGATCATCGGAGACAACCTCGAAAAACTCACGAAGGCTTCGGCAAGTTTTCCGAAGACGTTGTTCCTGGCGACGCAAAGCTCATTAGAGTCTCTTCAAAAATTAGCGACCTTTTACAGGCGCAAGTTCTCGATCCCGGTCGTGGGTCTTACCGGCTCATCCGGAAAAACCACGACCAAAGACCTCGCGGCCTCGATTTTGAAAGTCAGCGGCCTTTGTTTGATCACTGAAGGCACTCTCAACAACCATTGGGGAGTGCCACAGATGGTCTTGCGCTTAAGACGCGACCACAGAGTCGCGGTTTTTGAGATGGGTACGAGCGGTTTCGGCGAAATCGCCTCGCTTTCGGCGATCTGCCAACCCGACGCGGGTTACATCACGACCATTGGCGCAAGCCACCTCGAGGGATTGGGAAATGAAGAAGGCGTACTCAAGGCGAAACGAGAGCTCTTTGACTGGATCGTAAAACACGGCAACGAACGAGCGCTCATTTTCAACCTCGACAATCCTCATCTTGAGAAGCTGCACCAAGACTTCCTGGCCCTCAAACAAAAGAACTTGAAGCTCATCACGCTCACTCAGAAGAAAAAATACGCCGACGTTCGCCTGACCTCGAAGAAAGCCTTGGGCCTTGAAGACCGCTATGGCTGGGAATATGAGTTCGAAACTCCTTGGGGCGCGATACGCGGGCGTCTTCCGTTGCCGGGTCCGCATAACCTTGCCAACGCAATGGCTGCGGCGACTCTCTCTCTTGCGACGGGCGCGGCGACGGTTCAAGACGTCGTGCAAGGATTGGAAAACGCTCAAATCAGCAAACTCCGCTCAAACCTTTTCCGAACGCACACGGGAGCCGTGGTTTACGACGATTCTTACAACGCGAACCCCACAAGCGTGACCGCGCTTTTCGAGGCGGCGCGTGGCATTCGCACCAGCAGTGGCGAAGGCTTGTCAAAAACTGTGGCGGTGGTCGGCGACATGCTTGAACTCGGACCTGATTCGGCTGAATATCACAAAGAGATGGGACGCAAAGCCGCTCAAGACGGCATCGATGTCTTGTTCGCTACCGGAAGTTTTGCCCACGCTTGGGTTGACGGGTATCGCGAAGCCAAAGGCAGCTCGCTGCATGGGGCGGCGCTTGAGTTCAAGTCGCATGACGATCTCATGCGGGCATTGAATGATGAAATCCAATCTAAGCCGCGAGAAACGCTGGTGCTGATCAAAGGCTCACGCGGCGCCAAGATGGATCAGATCGCCGACAAACTCTCAAAAGGGAACGGCTGAATAAAGGGCACGTGCTGTAAAACCAAAATCAGATGAGCTGGTTGCGCTCAGTTTTGGGCTTTCTTCTGAGCCTCGACCGTTTCACCGATGTATTTGCTGATTTCAACAACTGAAGCATCGTGTTGGAGAGGCAAAATACCGTCGTCTTTAAGCTCTTCGAAGTGGTCGGTCAAAAGAATCGTCTTGAGTTTGCCTTGTTTTAAAATCTCAGTTTGGGTCAAGAGCTTTGACATCACCGACCTACGCGCGGCAAGTGTAGCAAGTTGCGGGCTTTCGCCATCGAACGCAACTTCTAAGCCGCCCGAGTAGATTTTAAATTGTTCAATCTGTCGATCAAGCGCAGCTCTGGACTGCCTGCGTTTTTTAGCCACCTCGGAATCGACATACTCCTGTTTGTGAAGAAATTCCAATTGCCACTGTTCTGACCAAAAATGGGGTAGTTTCACCACGCCAAAGTCATTAGTATCCTTCGCAGAAACAAAGGAACTAGAATGGATAAATACGATCTCCTCAAAATCCTTTTTTGAGAAAGATTCCCTGCTCATGATCAAACGGCGCAGACTTGCAATGTAATTCCTCGCAAACTCGGCCAACTCAACCGGATACACGGACTGATCGTAAGAAACCTTGTAACCTGTTTTGCCCTCAAATTCCTTCTCAACGTTACGAAGCTCTAAAACCTTCTCATTACCAGGCTGCTTTGAGAGGTGTTCAAAAAGCTCTTTTTCATGCTTTTCGCCGTCTTCAATCTGAATCTTGACGTAGAGATCGCCAGAAACGAGAGTATTCGTGTAACGGTCGCTCAACTGAACCTGCCCAAATGCTTTGTCTTTAATTTCGTCTTTTTTAGAAATCGCCAGCAATCGATCTATAGTCGCTTCAACTGCAGGAATTCTTTCAAGCGCGTCAGTCGGAACGACAATGTCGTAGCCTGTGGCCGTGTGAAAGGCGTCGATCTTCTCAAGGAGTCCGGCCGAGAGTTCAGTTTGAGCCGCTTCCGAGGCTGCATTTTCAACCGAGGCTTGTTTGTCAGAAGAACCACCTGATTTGGGTTGGTCTTTTTGCCTTTCAGCGCAGGCGACAACCGCCGTTACAATAGCCAGGGCCAAGAGTTTCTGGAAAATCAGGGAGATAAGGTTTTTCTTCACACGCGCCTCCTAAAAAACTACAAAAGATAGCTTCAGCAATACGAGTGCCAATTTGTATCGCGGGGCCCTAAGCGTGCTTTCGGGCTGAAAACGTCACTTTTCTGATAAGAAAATGAAGGGATGTCAAAATCTTCGACAGAAAACCCATTGACACGAGTGAAGTGAATTCTCTAGCATACCATTTCGATGCTCTATTGGTTACTTTTCCCATTATCGAAACACTTCAGCGCTCTAAACGTTTTTAAGTACATTACGTTTCGAACCTTCGGCGCCGCGATCACTGGCATTGTCTTGAGCATGATCGCAGGTCCTTGGTTCATTCGTTATATGCAGAAAAAGCAGATCGGCCAAAGCATTCGAGACGATGGCCCTCAAAGCCATCTTTCGAAGAAGGGCACACCCACGATGGGCGGAGGCTTGATTCTGTTCTGCATTGCCACCTCGACCCTGCTCTGGGCGGATCTTTCGAATCGTTATATTTGGATAGTGCTTTTCGTCACCCTGGCGACCGGCATTGTCGGCTGGCTCGACGATTACAAAAAAGTCATTTTAAAGAACTCAAAGGGAATCTCGGGCAAGCAAAAGCTTTTCTGGCAGAGCTTGATCGCTTTGGCGGCCTCTGGATTTATCTATTACACGGCGACTGATCCTGTGGTGACCAGCCTCAAATTTCCATTCTTCAAAGACTTGGTCTTGAACTTGGGTCTGCTGTACGTGCCTTTTGCAATCTTGGTGATCGTAGGCGCTTCCAATGCAGTGAACCTCACCGATGGGCTTGATGGCCTTGCTATTGGCCCTGTCATCATCACGGCCGTGACCTATACCGTTTTAAGTTACCTCGCGGGGCATGCTAAGATTGCGGAATACTTACAAATTCCCCATATCGCTGGCAGCAGCGAACTTGCCGTTTTCTGCGGAGCCATGGCAGCCGCGGGCTTAGGTTTTCTTTGGTACAACACTTATCCGGCCCAAGTTTTCATGGGAGATGTCGGCTCTTTGCCGCTTGGGGCGGCCATTGGCTCGATCGCGATCATTACAAAAAATGAAATACTTCTGATGCTTGTTGGAGGCATTTTTGTGATAGAAGCTCTCTCGGTCATGGCCCAAGTCTTGTCGTTTAAGACCACCGGCAAGCGAGTCTTTAAAATGGCTCCAATCCATCACCATTTTGAGCTAAAAGGCTGGGCGGAACCAAAAGTAATAGTTCGATTTTGGATAATATCTATCTTGTTCGCCATTATGGCGCTATCGACTTTGAAGTTGCGGTAGATTGTTTGAGGAGGTCGTTTTTCGATGTTGAAACTTAAGGGAAAGAAAGTAACGGTCGTAGGTCTTGGTAAATCTGGGGTGTCTGCGGCACGCTTTCTTACGAACCAGGGAGCTAAGGTTACCATTTCAGATTCGAAGCCAAAATCTGAACTCATTGATTCCATTAAAACGCTTGGAGAACTCAAAGTCGAACTGGATCTCGGAAAACACACCTCCAAGGTTTTCACTTCTGCCGACCTGATCGTGCTAAGCCCTGGCGTTCCTTCAAACATAGAACCTTTGGTCGAAGCGAAGAATGCAGGTGTTCCGATCACCAATGACATTGAGATTGCGACGTCTTTCATCAAGTCACCCATCATCGCTGTCACCGGCACCAACGGAAAAACCACAACGACTGCGTTGATCGGCGATATGCTGAAGAACGACGGCAAGAAGGTTTTCGTCGGCGGAAACATCGGGATACCCGTGCTTGATCTGTTCCTGGAAGAAACCCAACCTGACGTGGTCGTGCTCGAAGTATCTAGCTTTCAACTCGAAACCGTTGAAACGTTCAAACCTGCTGTTTGCGTTTTCACGAACCTTGAGCCGGACCACCTTGACCGCTATCCCAACGGCGTTGAAACTTATTACGAAGCAAAACGCCGAATGCTTCGCAACGCTGACAAAAACACTGTTTTGGTCACCAACATCGATAATGAGCTGACTGCGCGCCTTGCCGAGACTTTTCCAGGAAAAGTCTTGCGTTTCACCAAACGCAATCCCATGACGATCAGCGGTTTGCTTGCCGAGCAATTTCAAGGCGCTTACCTTCAACGCCCTAAAATGGTTTTAAAGATGGGCAAAGAAGAAGTCGTTGACCTCTTGACCTGCAAACTTCCTGGCGACCACAACCGTGAGAACATCATGGCAGCAGCCACCGCTGCGGTAGCCATGGGATGCAGCAGAGCTGCGATACAAAAAACGGTGGAGTGCTTCAAAGGCGTCTCTCACCGGCTTGAATACATCCGCCGCAAAGATGGCGTTTCGATTTACAACGACTCAAAAGCCACAAACGTGGGCAGCGTCATTCGTTCATTGAATTCATTTAACGCTCCGATCATTTTGATCGCAGGCGGCCGTGATAAAGACCAGGACTTCGGCCCATTGACTGACCTTGTGAAGAAGAAAGTGAAGAACTTGATCCTGGTCGGCGAGGCCAAAGAGAAGATCAACCGCATCATCGGTGACTTCAGCGAAACATTCTTGGTAGGGACGTTTGAAGAAGCCGTTCTTTTGGCTTACCAAAAATCACGCAATGGCGACATCGTACTGCTCTCGCCCGCATGTGCAAGCTTTGACATGTTCAAGAGCTTTGAAGAACGCGGCGATTATTTCAAGAAACTCGTATCGCAACTTTAAAGATTCGGCAGACGACCTGCCGAAGTGGCAACGCGACGAGCCCTTATTGAGGGCCTAGAGTTTTTCCCTGGCTTTTTCTTTTGTTTTCATGGCGAGCGGGATTGAGTGACTCGAGCATTTTCTCTCGTATTTCAGCAGACGGCATCAAGTGAGCAGCCGGGTCTAACGAGGCTTCTAACTCTTCTTGGTCTGGCTCGGGCGGCATAGAACCATCACTCAGCACTTGCTCGACAGTGAGTTCGCCCTTGAGAGGCCTGCCTCGTTTATCGCGGTTGTACTGATCTAGTTTTCTCGGATCATCGAGATGTTCCAGAGGATAAACCGATTTCTCAAGGTCTCCGTGGCATCTGCTGCAATAGGTTACAAATGGGAGCTTGTCTTCTCGAAGCGGATTCGCCTCTTTCTGAGCGACCCTGCACTGCAAATGTTCGGCGGCAGCAGATGTCGCAGTAGCAACATCGATGGCACTCATCAGAGTTTGTGGCTCCGAAAGCCCCCCACTTTGCAGCTCCCGGTCAAAAACGCTGGCAGTTGCGCTCTGGTTTTTCTTCAAAATGGCGATGGTTTCGTCAACGCTTGGAGGCCAAACTGCGAGCAGTTCGTCGATCTTTTCCGGCAGGCATCGATTGGCTTCAATCGCATCGCGCTCTTCTTGCGTGAGGAAGTCAAATTCAGAATCCAAAAACCTAGAGTCAAAACCAATACTATGCCCTACGTTCATGCAAACCGTGGCCTTTTCAAAAAGATAGTTACCCGCTTCGCCAACTGGTATCGCTTCTACAAAATCACGTTTTGTCCTAGGGTCTGCCATTGAACCTCGCGTTGCAGCGAACTTTTCCTCCCGTTCATCTTCAAATCCTACATGAATCTCGCTTGTCCTTTCGTCATAGGTCATCTCTTTTTTCCCAGATCGAGCGAACTTCTCTAGGACATTTCGAAATGGGACAATCTTTTCTCTAGCTGCTCTTTCTTCCAATTCTTTGAGCGCTTTCCCGGGAGCGTCCAAGAAAACCCGCGTAGCCGTTCCTTCACCTGGTTTTCCGCTTAGCGGATCGCGATCAAGAATGACTGAAGACCGGTAAGCAAAGCCATCTTTCGGCCAAGTGGCTTCGGCCCATTTCTGAAGCTTAGATTTAATTTGATCGAACTCCCGCCAGGATTTGCAGCTCAAGGCGATTTCTAAAAGTTCTCTTTTACACTCGACATTGTTTTTGCACACATGGCGACAGACCCTGTGAGCCTGAGCATGTCGATTGGCCGCACGAACGTGCTTATCAAAGAAAAGCTGATCGACGATGCTCAACCGATCAAGACGTATGCCGTGGTAGTTGACATCGCCCTTTCGAGCGGCAAGAACCTGCTTCATAAGTTCTGCGCGTTTCGAACGATTAAAGGTCTTTCTTTGCCCAGGACCATCAAACGCGAGCGACTCACTCCAAGGCTTTCGAGGATAGACGGGTGCCTTTGACTGATGGCATTCCAAGCAATCATCAAGAGCCGGCACCGGGGCAAGGCTTTCACGATTTGCGGGCGTTTGAATTGCAGAGTAATTATTGATGATCTCAAAGTCCCACTCACCTGATTTCTGGTTAAAACTGTTCACTTCAACTTGATTTGCTTGAGGCGCGTAACCAAGAAACACATAATCGCGGACTGAATCGGGATTTTCGCTAAGCCCAGAAGCATTGGCAGTTAGAAGTTGAGCAATTCGAGGTTCTTTGAGGTTCGCTTTTTTTTCCTGCCCAGAGCGCCCCAGAGGGATAACGACCGCTGATCTACTACACATCAAAAGCCCGGCCTTTTGAGATTCAAATGGGGCATCTTTGAAATACTCAGGACGTTGGACCAAAGTCTCTTCCAATCGCTTTATCGAGAGATTTACCGAAGATCCCGGTCTCCGACTCAGAGTCGCACGGGTGCGCTCACATGCACCCACAAAGTCTTTAAAGGGAAACGGGACCCTTCCGTAGTTATTACGGATCAATCGCTCGAAACCATTTTTGGGAAAAGGTAGGCTTTCAACGGGGAGTGATTGGAAAACGGGTGCAAGTGGTGAGAAAACGGGGGTGCCCTCGTCTGCTACGGCGAGGCTCAAAAAGCAGTTCGTGAAAATCACGCAAAGACAGGCAAATCTCTGAACCCTTGAGGGTAGGTCGCAAGTAAACAAGGTTTTTCTTCTTCTCTCTTGCTCTATAAGAGAAGCAAGCGGCGTACCAATCCCTCTAAATAAAGCCATTTAAAATCAAATACTTATTGATTTTATAAAGCTGAAAACGAGCCCATTTTGAGAGCTTTCTAACACCTGTAAAAGGGTTAAACGGCGTTTACATGAGTTACTGAATTAAATGGATCCTGTGAATGCACCTCCCTAGCGCGGAACGATCCAGCAAACACCAGAAAATGGAAATTCCCCAAAATTGCGCTACCATAGAACAAGACATCCGTTTGTTACCCCTTACCCCAGGGACCGAAGAAACCATGAAAATCTCAGTCACGGCAAAACTCGAAAATTCGCAACTGCTCTCTGACCGCACTTTATGGATCGCCATCTTCGCCCTACTCGCTGCAGGGCTTGTCATGGTCTACAGCTCAAGCTTCATCTTCGCCCTTGAACGTTACAAAGATGGGCTCTACTTCTTCAAACGACACCTTATCTTTGGCTCAATCGGCGTGGGCGCTTTTATTATCGGCTTAAAAATCCCGCTAAAAAAGCTCCAACAACTGAGTTTTGCTTTTGTCGCCGCGACCGCAGTCTTACTCGTCTGCGCACTAATACCAGGTCTTTCGCACCGTGCCGGGGGCGCCAGTCGATGGATCAATCTGTTTGGCTTCACCCTGCAACCAGCCGAAATCGCCAAATTCGCGGTGATTTTGTTTGTCGCAAACCAACTCGCAAAAAAGTCAGAAACCCAGGCAAATTTCACCACGGGTTTTCTCACCTACTTCATTCCGGTCATTCCGATCTACCTCTTGCTTTTGACTCAACCTGATTTCGGTACTTTCGCGCTGCTCATTTGCGCGACCTTTTGCATGCTCTTCGGAGCGGGCATCAAGCTTCGCTATCTACTCACGACCGTCGCATTGGCTGTGCCACTGGCGGTTGCGCTCATTTTCACAAGCCCTTACCGAAAAGCGAGAGTCCTAGGATTCTTAGATCCTTGGTCGGATCCCGCGCACAAAGGGTTTCAAGTGATTCAAAGCTTTCTTGCCTTCTATTCCGGCAAGTGGCTTGGCGTAGGGCTTGGCAACTCAAAGGAAAAACTCTTCTACCTGCCTGAAGCCCACAACGACTTCATCTTCGCCGTTGTTGGCGAGGAGTTGGGCCTTTTTGGGGTTCTCTTCTTCGTCAGCCTGTTTTTGATCGTGGTAATGCGCGGTCTTACCGTAGCCAAAAAAGCCCAAGATACTTTTCAAAGAAGCCTTGCCATCGGCATCTCAACCCTCATCGGGCTTCAAGCTTTCTTCAACATGGCCGTCGTACTTGGTCTCTTGCCGACCAAGGGTTTACCGCTTCCTCTCATCTCTTATGGCGGCACTTCCCTCATCACGACATTGTTCATCTTAGGCGTGCTCACCCAGCTCTCTGAAAGATCGGAGCAATCGGCGTGAAACTCGTCATCACAGGCGGAGGAACGGGCGGCCATATCTTCGCGGGCGTGGCCATCGCGCAAGAGTTCCTTTCGCAAAGCAAGGCGAATGAGGTTCTGTTCGTGGGTTCCGAATACGGCCTCGAGACAAGGCTCGTTCCTAAAGCTGGGTTTCGCCTTGAAACGCTCAAGCTAGGGAAACTCGTCGGCCAGACGTTTTTCACGCGCATCGCGACGCTCATCCAACTTCCGATCGCGATCCTCAAATCGATGAAAATCCTGAAATCGTTCAAAGCCGATATGGTCGTGGGCGTTGGCGGATATGCCGCGGGCCCGTGCATCGTCGCGGCAAAGCTCCTTAAAATCCCCACCGGCGTGCTCGAACAAAACTCAGTGATGGGATTTACGAACCGCATTTGCGCATCGCTTGCCCAACATGTTTTCATCGCATTCAATGAAACGCCTCTCGGCGCTCCCGCCCGGAAATGCACATTCACCGGGAACCCGGTGCGAAGCCAGCTTCGTCCGTCTCCCACGAAATCAGCCAAGCCTCTGGTTGTCTTCGCCTTCGGCGGCTCACAAGGCGCCACTGGAATCAACAAACTCATGACCGAGGCCGCAAAAGAGTGGCTCCCGCACAAAGAATCGATTCGCATCATCCACCAGACAGGAGAGCGCGACTTCGACGAAGTGAAACGTCAATATGAACAGATCGGCTATCCCGCGGAAGTGCACCGGTTCATCGACGACATGCAGGCGATGTACGACAAGGCTTCCATCATCGTTTGCCGTGCCGGAAGCGGCACGATTTCAGAGCTCGGTGCCACCAAGAACGCCGCCATTTTCATTCCTTTTCCGTTGGCGGCCGCGAACCACCAAGAGATCAATGCCCGCATCCTCGAACGCGCAGGAGCGGCCAAAGTGCTCTTGCAAAGCCAGAGCACAGGCAAAGACCTCGCCCACGCCGTTCAAGCGATCTTCGATGAACCAGCGCAACTCGAGAAAATGCGCCAGGCGATGGCTGCCTTCTACCGCCCCGATGCTGCGCGAAACATCGTGGAGCTCATGAAGATTCGAGCCCTCAAAAACTAGATCGCGGATCAAAGTGCAAACCTTTGCTTTCTCGCGACTCAAAATTCAGGTAAAACCAGGCCCATGTATAAAAGAACCAAAGATCCGGTGCATTTCGTGGGTATTGGCGGCATCGGCATGAGTGGCATCGCTGAGATCTTGGTGCGCCAAGGATTCCCGGTCTCGGGCTCAGACCTTTCGGCGTCGGAAACGACCAGAAACCTTGAAAGCCTGGGAGCTAAAGTCCACATCGGCCACGGCGCTGAAAACCTCGCGGGAGCGAAAGTGTTGGTCGTCTCATCGGCGATCCAAAAAAACAATCCAGAGCTTCTTGAAGCTCAACGCCAGCAGATTCCCGTCGTTCAACGCGCAGAGATGCTCGCTGAGGTGATGCGGCTCAAGTTCGGCGTAGCCGTAGCCGGAACACACGGTAAAACAACGACTACTAGCATGCTCGCCTCAATTCTTGCCCACGCGGAACTCGACCCCACGATCATCGTTGGCGGAAAAATAAACGCCTTGGGCAGCAACGCCAAACTTGGCCAGGGCCAGTTCATCGTCGCCGAAGCGGATGAGAGCGATGGCTCTTTCTTGCACCTGTCTCCGGTCGTCACAGTGATCACTAATATCGACAACGACCATCTCGACTATTATGGTAAAATGGAAAAATTGCGAGCTGCTTTCGTGGAGTTTGCGAATAAAATTCCGTATTACGGCCGTAGCATCCTCTGCATCGACGACGCCGAACTCGCAAAAACCTTGCCTCTTGTCATGAAACCTCACTGGACCTACGGCTTTTCAGAACACGCTGATTTTAGGATCACGGATTTCAAGCCCACCGAACGCGGCTGCTCGTTCGCAGTTCAAAAACAAGGCGACCTCGTTGGAACAATCCATTTGCAAGTTCCTGGCAGGCACAATGCCTTAAACGCGGTCGGAGCTCTCGCCGCCGCTTTGGAACTGGACGTCGCGCCAACACAAGCCATCAAAGGAATCGAGGCTTTCGCGGGAGTGAGGCGCAGGTTCGAGTTCAAAGGAGAACTCCTTCCGCAGGGAGTTCGCATCATTGATGACTACGGACACCATCCAACTGAAATCAAAGCCACCTTGGCCGCGGCCAAATCGCAATGCAAAGGCCGGCTCATCGTAGCCTTTCAACCTCATCGGTTCACGCGCACCCAGATTTGCTGGGGCCAGTTCACCGATGCCTTCCAACAAGCGGACAAAGTCTACTTATCAGACATTTATGCCGCCGGAGAGCCGCCCATCGAGGAAGTCACCTCAGAGGCTCTGGCCGAGACGATACCCAACTGCCGCTATTCCGGAGACCTTGACCAAACGTGTGAACTGCTTCAGAAGGATCTCTGCCAAGGGGATCTTTTGCTCACCCTTGGGGCGGGCAGCATCACCCAGCTCTCGTCGATGCTGCTCGACGCTCAAAACGCGGATGGTTCATGAAACTTGAAGAGAACGTAAAACTTGCGCCGTTCACCTATTATAAGATTGGCGGCCACGCGCGCTACTTCGTCCAACCAGAATCGGTTCAGCAGCTGGAAGAGATCTCGAGATTCCTGAATTCCACCAAAAATCCGTATTTCATACTTGGAGCCGGATCAAACGTGCTCTTTGACGACGATGGGTTTGAAGGTCTGATCATCCAAACCTCAAAATTGAACCGAACGCTTGAGCATCCCTCCCCGTCTTGCATCAAGGCAGGCTCAGCGACTCAAGTGATTCAACTTCTGAGGCTTTGCATGAACGAAGGCATTTCTGGTTTCGAATTCCTGGTGGGCATTCCTGGCAACGTCGGAGGAGCGCTCTACATGAACGCCGGCACCAAACTTGGCGAGGTCAAAGACGTGCTCCAAGAGATCACGACATTTGACCTTCTAAGCGGCGAAGAACGGAAATACGATCGCCAGCAGATTCGTTATGAGTATCGCTCTCAACATTTTCTAAGCGCGCATGAGATCATCACCGGTGGAACTTTCACGTGCGCTCAGTCTACGCCGGAACGGGTTCAAGCTGAAATCCAGGCGCTGCTTGCCTTGCGCAAGAAGAGCCAACCCATCGACAAGCCAAGCTGCGGGAGCGTTTTCAAGAACCCGGATCCCGCCAAAGGCTTGCACGCCTGGAAACTCATCGCGGACACTGGCCTTAGGGGCCACCGCATCGGTGCGGCTCAAATCAGCGAGCTTCACACAAATTTCATCATCAACCTTGGCGGCGCCAAAGCAAAAGACGTGCTTGGGTTGATTTCCCTGGCGAAAAACAAAGTTAAAGACGCCTTTGGGATTTCACTGGAAGAAGAAGTCAGGATCATTCCTCGTACCGGAGCGAACACGCTTCAAGGAGATAAACACTCATGAAAAAAGCACTGATCACCGGAGCAAGCGAAGGCATCGGAAGGGTACTCACTCAATCACTCGCGAAAGAAGGCTACAGCATCACCGCGATCGCGCGAAATGAGCCGCGACTCAAAGAGCTTCTTGCAAGCCTCGTGAACGAGAAAGAACACCGCTGCTTAAAGGCTGACCTTTCAAAACCGGAAGGCGTCGAATCAGTCAGCCGCGAGCTTGACGACACCCATTATGATCTCCTCGTCAACAACGCTGGCTTCGGAGCATTTGGGAAATTCCACGAAATGCCTTTTGAACGCATCCAAGAAATGAGCAGGGTGAATTGCGATGCTCTTGCGAAACTTAGCTATGCCTTCCTCAAGAAATCCCAAAAAGGCGATGCGCTGCTTAACGTAGCATCCACGGCTAGCTTTCATGGTCTACCGCTCAACGCGTTCTACGCGGCGACCAAGGCCTTTGTCTTGTCGCTGACCGAGGCCCTTTGGTATGAACAAAAAGAACGAGGCGTTTATGTCTTCGCACTCTGCCCTGGTTATACGCTGACGGAATTCGTAAAACGAGCAGGCGCAGAAGACCGAGACAACTTTCGCAAATTTGCCCAGACCCCAGAAGAAGTCGCACAGGTCGCGCTTGCGGCCCTTCGAACAAGACAAAAACCGTTTGTGATTTCAGGTTTTCAAAACAGCGCGCTGGCCAAAATTCAAAAACTTATTCCACGCCATACAAGCGTAAAGCTTGCAGCAGCTACTTACGAGAGGTTCTTGAACCGCTAAAACCGTTGCAACGGGTTTTCAGCCATAGGACTCAACAGCGCTTGTGTTTGGAGAAGCGCAAAGACCACGTAGATCACGCCAAAGAACAAAAGCGTGTTTTGCAAGCTTATGGGATAGGTTTTTTGCACACCCCGCACAACAAAAAAACCATAAATCAAAAGGGAGATGATCCTTCCCCAAGGATGCACTGAGAGGAATCCCAACAACGGAAAAACTGACATGACCCTGAGCATCAACTTGAACGCAACTGTCCACGGTTTGGGAACCTTATTCACATGCGAACCCAAGAACAGCAGTGTTGACGTCAAAAATCCGCTGATCACGGCTTGAAGTGGAGCACCAAAGAGATCTGCCATCACTTTCCAGCGCGGTTCCACCGAAACCATCGCGACCACCGCTGCCGGAATAATGCTCAAGACGACGAGAAACCCAGCATAAAATTTATCCAGCTCCGTAGGTTCACCCGCAAAATCGCGTTCCCACCTCCGTCCTCGTCCCTGCGCTAGAGGATCAGTTAAAATTCCTCCAAACATTTCTTTAAGGTCTGTTTTCCAACGTGCCACACAGCGAGTTATAATATTGTTATCTTTAATCATTCTGCTTTAAGTGTTGCTCGGTCTGAGCTTTTCTGTCAACATCTGATCCGACGTATTTCTACGCCTCTAAACTATACTTTGAAACTTGCTGGGGTCTGAGACTGGGTGTATTCCCCACAGAGAGAAACTCACATCGAGGGAACCGCATATTTTTAAGGTTTTAAAGCGAAAGCTCTTAGGCACACCGATTCCATCTGCAAGAGCCCATGAGGAACGCCTTTCAAAGAGGCGCGCGTTGGCCGTATTTTCTTCTGACGCTCTTTCTTCAGTGTCTTACGCCACTGAAGAAGTCTTGCTTGTTTTGATGCTAGCAGGTGGCCTGGCCCTAGGCTATTCGATCCCCATCTCGATTGCGATCATTGGACTTTTATTCATTGTCGTCTTTTCATACCGCCAGACGATCTATGAATACCCGAGCGGTGGCGGCGCTTACATCGTAGCGCACCAGAACTTGGGTGAAATACCAGGGTTGATGGCGGGCGCGGCCCTTCTGATTGACTATGTCCTTACTGTTGCGGTGAGCGTCGCGGCCGGCGTCGCGGCGATCACCTCCGCTTTTCCTGATCTTCACGCGAGCAATGTCGTTCTGTGTTTCATCGCCATCGGGCTCGTCGTGGTTATGAATTTGCGTGGGATCCGCGAGTCGGCAGGTATTTTTTCGATACCAACCTATGCTTTTATCTTAGGCGTGTTGGTCATGCTCGCCACCGGCTTTTACATGCTGAAGGCGGGATCTTTCACCCATCTTGATCCGCCGGCTCTCGAAGTCCAACAGCCGCTCACGCTTCTCTTGTTGCTGCGCGCTTTCTCGTCGGGCTGTACGGCGATGACAGGGGTTGAAGCCGTGAGCAATGGGGTGCCTGTCTTCAAGCATCCGGAATCACGCAATGCCGCGATGACCTTGATCGTGATGGCCTGCATCTTGGCCACCATGTTTTTTGGGATCAGTTATCTGGCGCATTACCATGGGATCGCGCCGCATCCGCACGAAACGGTTGTCTCTCAGCTTGCAAGATCGATCTTCGGAACTTCGCTTCCATACTATTTCATTCAATTCAACACGATGGGAATTTTGATTCTAGCGGCCAATACTGCGTTCACCGGATTTCCACGGCTTGCCTCATTGCTTGCCAAAGACCGCTATCTCCCGCGTCAACTCGCTACTCTTGGAGATCGCCTGGTTTTTTCAAACGGCATCATCATCTTGGGATTGGTTTCGGCCTTAATGATCGTCATCTTCAATGCCAATACCCATGCCCTTATCCCGCTCTATGCAGTGGGAGTCTTTCTCTCTTTCACCCTTTCTCAATTCGGCATGCTCAGGCATTGGATCAAACAACGCGAAAAGGGTTGGTTGAAGCATGCTCTATTAAGCGGGTTCGGCGGAACAATCACAGCCGTCATCACCATGATCTTCACTGTCACCAAGTTCACCCATGGAGCTTGGGTCATCATCATCTTGATCCCGATGTTCGTGTACATGTTCTTGGCGATCAGACACCACTATGTCTCGGTCGGAAGACAACTCTCACTTCTAGGCGCTGACCCGGCTCACTTTTCCTCGATCCCGAAACACACCGTGCTCTTGCCGATTTCGGGCGTGCACAAGGGAGTCGTCGAGGCCTTGAAATATGCGCAGTCGATCGCAGCCGATGTGCGCGCGGTTTACGTTGAGATCGATCAGGCCACGACCGTGCGTTTGCAGGAAGAATGGCAGCGCTGGGGACGGGGCGTGCCGCTGGTGGTATTGAAATCCCCGTACCGATCGATCATGAGCCCGTTTTTACGTTATGTGGATGAGGTCGAAGAATCGGCCCACAACGATATCCTCACGATCATCATCCCTGAGTTCGTCACGGCGAAGTGGTGGCAACAACTTCTGCACAATCAGACCGCGCTTTTGATTCGCGCGGCACTGGTCTTTCGCCGCGGGAAAGTCGTCACAAGCGTGCGCTACCACCTCAACTAAAAGAGTCTTTTGAAACCCGCTTGACCATCGCAAACCGCTTCAGTACGGTTCGTGCCATGAAGCATCTACTTCTCGTACTGACTTTGGTTTGTTCACTTCCTTCTGCATTCGGCGCTTCGCCGAAAATCGGTTTTATCTTGAGCACGATGCAAGAAGAACGCTATCAACGCGACAGGGCCGTGTTTGAAGAAACGATCAAAAAGCTTGGGGGACAAGTTGTCTTCGCAAGTTGCAATAACAATGAACAAACTCAAGCGGCCCAGGTGGACAACCTCCTCACTCAAGGAGTGAAAGCCTTGGTCATTCAACCCGTGAATGGAGACACGGCCGCGGGCCTGGTGCGACAAGCCAAAGAAGATCAGGTTCCCGTAGTGAGTTATGACAGACTCATTCGAAACGCGCCGGTGGATTTCTATGTCACCGAAGACTCTGAAAAAGTAGGGCAACTGCAGGCTGAGGCCGCAGTCGCTGCGACGGGAGGAAAAGGGAACTTC
>JBFMCE010000041.1:0-35098 GCA_040754655.1 Bdellovibrionota bacterium
ATCGATATAATATATCGTATTTAAAGGATTTTTAAAAATTGAATAAAACGAAAATAGTCATTATTGACGACGATCTCCAACACCTTGAATTGCTTTCAGAGTTTCTTACAAACCGTTACAAAGTGAGAACCTTCGGAGATTCCTCTCATGGGCTTAGTGCTATTCAAGAATCTCCGCCAGATCTTGTCATTCTCGACATCGATATGCCTGTAATGAACGGGTTTGAACTCTGTGAGACCTTGCGAGCCGACCCTCAAACAACGAAACTTCCCGTGCTCTTTCTCACGGCAGAGGCCGATTCAGAATCGATGCAGAAGGCCCTCAAATTAGGGGCGACTGATTACCTCGTGAAACCCTTTCGCCTCAAAGAACTTTTACGGCGCATTGAACTTCGTTTAGGCCATGCTTTTAGCGAGGCTCCGTTGAAATGCGGAAACCTCACCATCGACCGCGCCCAAGCTTGCGTGCGCATCGTCTTTCGAAATCGAGAAGAACAGATTCATTTGCCTCTCAAGCAACTGGATGTGCTTGAGGTCTTGGCAAAAAACACGGGCCGCCTTCTGGCGCGAGAGGCGATCTTGAACTTGGCGTTCGCCGGGCAAGACGTGTCAGATCGCGCGATTGACTTAAATATCTTTCGTTTACGCAAGATCCTCTCAAAATGGAATCACGAGATCGCATCGATCTACGGCCGAGGCTATTCTGTTTTGCCCAGGGGCGCGAAGAAGCGAAATACGTTTTGACGAAGCTTCGGGGCTCGAGTACTTTTGAATAAGCATTTCCGGGGCAAACCCGCGCAAGAGCCTCTTGGTTTAGTCAAAAGGAGATTAAAAAATGAAAAAAATCGCCATGCTTTCGGCCTGCTTTTTCTCGCTATCCACGGCAATTGCTGCGCCAGCGTTTGCCCAAGACGCTTTTTCAGCGAAATGTCCTGATATCCCCGCCTGTGCATCGGCCGTGAGCCAGATCACCGGCGATCATTACCTCTTCACGGATGACGTCAAAGGCAAGCTGAACTCAACGACGAGCACTCCCTTCACTGCGCAAAACGCCGAGCTTCTCTTTACGTTGATGCTTGATCAAAACGGATACACTAGGGTCGCTTCAGGCGCGCCAAGGACTTACATCATCATGCGCCAGCGCGATGCCAAAGACTCGCACCTTCCTCAGGTTTATGCGAGCTCAAGCCAAACGCCCGAGCTGCCGAACACTTGGGATTATGTCGATCTTGTTTTCAAACTCAAAAATGCGGAAGCAGGGTCGGATATCGCGAGGATCATGAGAAACTTCATGCCGCCAAACTCGCGGATCATCGCAGACGAGCCCAACGGCAGGGTTCTCGTCACCGCGGCTGCACCAGTGCTTAAACGAGTGTACGCTCTGATCAAAGATGCAGACAAGCCCTTGAACGCCACTCAAAGAAAAGCCAAGATCAACCGTGAACGCGAGTTGGAACAGAAGATGCGCGAGAAGAGCAAAGAAAAGGCGGAGTGAAGAACGGAGCTCTTTCAATAAGAAAGATCCACTCTCGGTCTTTGAGGTCGTTCGAATTCGAATACTTTATCTCTCAACTTCCCACCTCTCTTGGGCTTCTTGACGACAATATGAGGGCTGGGTCTTTGATGAAGCTCAAATCGAGTAGGATCAACGCGACTCAAGTGCGCATAAAGAGGATCTGTTTCGTATCCAGAAAACGTGGGCTCATAGGCGACAGCGATAAAGGCCTTTCCTCCAGGCTTAAGTTTCTTGTAGAAACTTTTGATCAGGTCAACCTTGCCTTCAGAGTAGAAGTAGGCGCCATATGCATCTACGACCCCATCCAAAGAATTATCAGGGACTTCTAAAAGATGCTCTTGCACGGAATTCGTGACTCTCTGAAGATTTTGCTTGTAAACAGGTGAAGCAAGCCTCGTTTCCATTTCGGTCACAAGCCCCGCGATCGCTCTTGCAGCCCCTTCGAGGGTTACGCCTTCCTGAAGTTCCCATGCGCCATAAGGAGGCCCCACCAGGCTAATAACCCTGAATTGCGGAGGAATCGAGACCTCGATAGCGTTTGCTAGAGTGCCCAAAACATCCACTCTCATTCCTCTAGCCCTGCCGATAACCGTTGCCCCGTCTTCTGAAGTACGGACCAGCTCTAATTCGTTGGCAGTGATCTCCTTCAATAGAAACAAAAATTCGTCATAAAGATTATGAGCGCTAACGGCAATGACTTTAATTCCCATTTTAGCGAGTTGAATGCCGTAAATCGAAAGTCCACTTCCTGAATCATAAACGACTGCGCCTGACGAGAGGCGATTTATGAAGGTTTCGATTTTCGGTCCGAATAGCATGGTATTAAGTTCACCCAGATCGCGATCAATTACTTCCCTGCGCTTGAGATACTCTTGAGCAGAGCCAAAGCGTTGCACAAGACTTGATAACTTCGAACACGAGGAAGATGGCGGCGTTGAGGCCTCGGATACCGATGCCCTGACGATCAACAGAAACGCCGTTAAGAGTTGAAAGCAAACCTTTCCTCTCATTCTCAATGATTTTCCAATAATTGCCTAAAAAACACGATAGGCAAACCGTTCTTAGACCCGATTAATCGCCTTTTCCCCAACTCTGCGCCTCCAATGCATTTCCATTTCCGTCCATGCCCTACCAACTCGGCGTTGCGCCGAGCGTTTTGACTATTCTGATCCGTTATAAATCGCTCCTTCCTGTTTAAGGATCAGAAAAATTGGAGTGAATCCACAATACCTAGGCTTTGAAGAACTGCCGGATCATTATTGACCGGCCCCGTCAGTCTATCTGCCTCAAATAACTTTTGATAAGCCCCTCAAACCACCTTGGCCCGTAGCTTGAAAGAAAACCCGCGTGACCGCCGTAAGCGGTCGAAAACAGATAGGCTCCCCCGCTCATCCCCGCGTTTTGTTCATGAAGGCGGATGGGCACGGCCGGATCATCCTCTGCGTGGATGAAAATGATTCTTGCTTGAAGATGGTTGAGAATACCAAACGTTTCGTACTGTTTTATGAGATCGCTCACCTCATACTGCTCAATACTCTTCTTCCCGATGAAAAAAGGCAGCAGCATTTCATTTTTGAAGTGTTCCTCGAATTTTGAGAGATACGCTTTTGACAACGGGAAAAGAATATTCTCAAAGATTTCCTCAACCGATATCATCATGACTTGTTCAGGAGTATAACCCGTGTGCTTCCCTAAAATAGATCTACCGGCGTCATACGATTCGTAAAAGAAATACTTAAACCCTGCCTTTATGGGCAAGTACTCGTATGGCATTGAAAAAGCGTACTTGAATCCCTCTAATCGATCTGCCGGCGCTGAAAAAACAAGCAACCCCTTAGACAACCAATTCGTATCCAAAATAGAGTCAAAATACGCCATGTACAACGCATCATTGCCGCCCATGCTCACGCCGATCGGCAAAACAGATTTCATGCTGTCTTTTAAAAGCGGATGCTGCTTAAGAGTTTCGAGACTGAGGTACAAGTCCCACCCTGACTCGTATCCACTAGTGGTGATCCTTTGATTCCTTTCGATCCATGATTTGCTCGAATCACTCTCTAAGAGAATCACACCGTAATCTTCTGATAGAAACATGCCTTCAGTGCACATCTTCAGTGAACCCGATGTTTCTCTTCCTCCTAAACCTGAGATGCAAACAAAGAAGAGTCCGGGTTTCCTGGGCAGTTTTACAAGCGCTGCTCTGACAAAACCTTCTCTATTGACGAACTCGAGACGAAAAAACTCTTTCTGAAAAAGGGCAGGTTCGCTCAAAGAGATTGCCGTCGACGCCGTTGAAATCAATGCATCTTTCTTTGAAAAGCTTGTCGGAGAATATTGGACCGAGAGTTTCTCCCAATCAGACTTGAGGGCCGCAAAATTGAAGGCAGCCAATGACGACTGAGGAAAAAAAAGGATTAAAACTGCAAGAAAAAGTAATTTAAACTTCATTCCGAGCCTGATCGCCGGTTTATCTGTTTATTCCAGTACTTTCAAGACCATTAGGTATTGCGAGATCACAAGATCACTTGAGGCATTAGCCAACAAACAAATACCGCCAGCACTTCCGCTCTCACCTCAACCGCATCTCGGCCTCGCGCAGCTTTCGGATCTGATCGCGAATCGAAGCCGCGCGTTCGAACTCTAGGTTCTTCGCCGCTTCTTTCATTTCTTTCTCAAGGCTGCGTACTTGTTTTGAAAGCGTATCGAGATCTTTTGGAATCTCAGCCAAGCCGGCTTCGTGCAATTGGGCGTAGGCGCGCATCTCCTCTTGAACGAAGTCCGCCAAATCGCCAGCGATGCCCTTAAGCTTAGAGCGTTCAGCCAATCCTTCTTCTGAAGTGTCAGGCGCGATTCTCGGGTAGACCGCTTTACGCACCGTCTTCGGCACGATTCCATGTTTTTCGTTATACTCGCGTTGGATCTTGCGACGACGCTCGGTCTCACTCATTGCTCTGCGCATGCTCTCGGTTTGGACATCCGCGTACAAGATAACCCTGCCCTCGGCATTTCTGGCGGCCCTTCCGATCGTTTGAATCAGCGAGCGCTCGCTTCGCAAAAAACCTTCTTTATCGGCATCAAGAATGGCAACCAAAGAGACTTCCGGCAAATCCAGGCCCTCTCGCAGCAAGTTAATGCCGACCAAGACGTCACAAACACCCTCGCGAAGCTCTCTTAAAATCTCAACACGCTCAAGCGTTTCAATGTCTGAGTGCATGTATTTCACCTTCACGCCCGAGGTTGAGTAATACTGCGTAAGGTCTTCTGAAAGTTTTTTGGTAAGAGTGGTGACCAAGATCCGGTTGCCTTGAGCCACCACTTTCTTGATCTCGGTGAGCAGGTCATCCACTTGAGTCCGCGCCGGCCTGACTTCGATCTCAGGATCAATCAAACCCGTTGGTCTGATGATTTGTTCCACGATCTCGCCGCCCGACTGGGTAAGTTCATAAGGACCCGGCGTGGCTGAGACGTAAATGCGCGTCCCACCGCACTGCTCGAACTCCTGAAAGTTCAGAGGTCTGTTATCGAGCGCCGAAGGCAGCCGAAAACCGTGTTCGACTAGCGTCATCTTCCTCGCTCTGTCACCGCGATACATCCCGCCAATTTGAGGAACAGTGACATGGCTCTCATCAATGAACATGAGGAAATTTTTTGGGAAATACTCTAGCAGCGTAGGTGGGGCGGCGCCGGGCGGTCTTCCCGTGAGATGGCGCGAGTAGTTTTCAACGCCCTGGCAATAACCCAGCTCTTCCATCATCTCGAGATCGAACAATGTTCTGCTTTCGAGCCGTTTAGCCTCTATCAACTTTCCTTGCGCATTCCACTCTTGCAGCCGCTCTCTCAATTCAACGCGGATGCTTTCAATCGCCCTTTTCCTTGTTTCACCTGAAGTCACGTAATGGCTTCCGGGATAAATCGTGATCCGAGGAAGTTTGCGAAGGCGCACCCCTCTGAGGGGGTCAATCTCATAGATCGAGTCAACCGTATCGCCAAACAATTCAATGCGAACCGCTCTGTCTTCTTCATACGCCGGGAAGACGTCGATCACATCTCCCCTGACGCGAAATGTCCCGCGATGGAAATCGATATCGTTCCGTTGATACTGGATTTCGACGAGTTTTCTGAGGATGTCTTGGCGTTTAAAATCCCTGCCCTCTTCGACGTACAAAAGCATGCCTTCGTAAGCTTCGGGAGAACCCAAACCATAGATGCATGAAACGCTTGAAACGATCAGCACGTCATCGCGATCAAGAAGCGACCGCGTGGCTGAGTGGCGCAGTTTATCGATCTCTTCATTGATGGCGGAATCTTTCTCGATATAGGTGTCAGTCGAGGGAATGTAAGCCTCGGGTTGGTAATAATCGTAATAACTGACGAAGTACTCAACCGCGTTCTCGGGAAAAAACTGCTTAAACTCTGAATAGAGTTGTGCTGCGAGCGTCTTGTTCGGAGCCAAGACGAGCGCCGGCATGTTGAGACGCTCAATCACATTGGCCATGGTGAAAGTCTTGCCCGACCCCGTCACGCCAAGAAGCACTTGATGATGCTGCTGACGCTTGATGCTCTCGACCAGTTTTTCGATCGCCGCAGGTTGATCGCCCATCGGCTTGAACTCGGTCGCGAGCTTAAACTTTCCGCCTGCTTTTGCGATGATTGACATGACTCAAGTGACCTCTTCGAAATCAAATTTCAACAGATCTACGTTTTAGCGCGCCACATCGTGCCTTGGACGCTGTCAACAAGGACAATACCACGGCTGTCAAGAAGCTCTCGAATCTCGTCCGCGCGTTTAAAGTCTTTGTTTTTTCGAGCTTCGTTTCGCTCTTGAATGAACTTTTGAATCTCTTCTTCCGAAGGAAGTCCGTCGGCCTGCGAAGAGCCGAGGTTCGTCAATCGTATCGCCTGAATTTTGGCGAGCACTGTTTCAGGATTTTCCGCGAACACATTCAACAAAGGTTGAACGCGCTTTTCTAAGAGCTCTAAAAACTCACGCGCCACTTGCGCACGAACGGGGCTCGCCGGCGCGCGCATGCCCGGCTTGCCGGCAGCTTGAACTTCAGTGCGATTCAGTTCTCGTACAAAAGCGAACAAGTGGCCTAAAGCGCCCGGCGTATTTAGATCATTGAACATCTCTTCTTCGATCGCCTGATAGACGGCATTTGCTTTCGCCACCAACGGCGTCCATTCTTTGTCAGTGGCGTGGGAACCAGGGGGCAAAGCCTGAGCGGCTGCGTTCACAGCCCACTGCTTTGCGAGATAAATGCGCTCAAGTTCACCCAAGGCCTGAGACATCATGGCTTGAGTGTATGGAATGCTCGATCGATACTGAAAACTCGCAAAAATGAACCTTAAAACCTCAGCGCTGTAACGTTCGATGAACTCTCGGATCGTGAGGATATTGCCAAGGCTCTTGCTCATCTTCTCGTTGCCCGAAGTCAAGAATGCATGGTGCACCCAATGGCGGCAAAAGGTTTTGCCCGTGGCGCCCTCGCTTTGGGCGATTTCATTCTCATGGTGCGGAAACATCAAGTCTTGCCCGCCGTGGTGGATGTCGATCGTTTCGCCAAGCCACCGCCAAACCATCGCCGAGCACTCGATGTGCCAACCTGGCCTTCCTTTTCCCCATGGACTGTCCCAACCCGGTTCACCCGCCTTTTGCGGTTTCCAGAGCGAGAAGTCCATCGGATTGCGCTTTTTCTTGTCGACCTCGACCCGTGCGCCTGCTTGCAAATCTTCGACATTCTTGCCTGAGAGCTTTCCATAGGTTGAAAACGACTCAATCGAGTACAAGACCTCGCCATCCACGATGTATGCGTGGCCCCGCGCGATAATGCGTTCGATGAGCTGAATGATTTCCGGGATCGTATCCCGCACGCGCACTGTTTTTACAGGTTTTTGCAGTGCAAGCAACCGCAGGTCTTCTTCGCAATACGCGATATAACGGTCTGCAATCTCATCCGCGGTCGTCTTCTCTTCATTCGCGCGGTTGATGATCTTGTCATCGACGTCAGTGTAGTTCCTGACGAAGTTCACATCGTAGCCGATGTGCTTGAGCCACCGAAAAATCAGCTCCCCCACGACAAGCGCTCTCGCATTTCCGATGTGCAACGGCCCATACACGGTGGGCCCGCAACTGTAATAAGTCACTCTGGGAGGAGCCGCTGGCCTAAACTCTTCTCGTTTTCCCGTGAGAGAATTCGTGAGGTAAAACGCCTTTTCCTCGTAACGACGCTCGCTCATCTTCGTTCACCCCGACAGCACGCGATCGATTCGCGCTAGCGCGGCTTTCGCGCCCAGCAACGGAACCACGAGCTTTAGCTCGGGGCCATGGGTTTGCCCCGTCAATGCAACTCGAATAGGCATGAAAAGCCCCTTTCCTTTAGCTCCGGTCGTCGTCTTGACTTCATCTTGGATCTTCGCAAAATCATCCGGTGAAATATCTTCTCCTTGACCACTGCGATGCTTTTCAACGGCTTGCTTCAAAGCCATGGCGACAGTCTTGAAATTCGCGTCAGACCTCAGCGCCTGAGCATCAGCCTCAAGCTCGAAAGTCTCATCAAAGTAGAGGCGCATGAACTTCGGCGCATCATTCAAAGTCTGCAAATGGCCACGAATGGTGTCAAACGCTTGTTCAAGCCATTTTCGATCGCGCGCCTTCACCGGCAGCCCGGCTTGTTCGCAATAAGGCAACGCGAGAGCCGTGATCTTATCCAGCGGATACGCCCTGATATACTCGCCGTTCATCCATTTGAGCTTCACCGGGTCGAATACGCTGGGCGATTTGTTCAAGCCTTCAAGCGTGAACTGCTCAACCATCTCATCAATGGTCATGATTTCTTTCTGATTCGAAGGCGACCACCCCAGGAGAATCAAAAAGTTCAAAAGTGATTCCCTTAAAAAACCTTCTTCGGCGTACTGGTGCACGCTCGTAGCGCCGTGGCGCTTGCTGAGTTTTGAGCGGTCCGAACCCAAGATCAAAGAACAATGCGCCATCACCGGCATCGTCCACCCGAAACTTTCATAAAGCATCATCTGCCTGACTGTATTCGAGAGGTGTTCTTCCGCTCTTAAAACGTGGCTGATCTTCATCAGGTGATCGTCGATGACACAGCAGAAATTATAAACGGGCATCCCATCGCCGCGCAAAACGATGAAGTCTCCCACCATATTGGGTTGGAACACCACTTCGCCGCGAACAGCGTCATTGAGTTTGTATTCACGAATGGGCGCCTTAAATCGAACAGTGGCCTTTTCCCCAGTGGCCAAGCGTTTGTGCGCTTCTTCTTTTGAGATCCTGCGGCAAGTTCCATCATACTGCGGAACCGTACCCAGCTTCATCGCGGCTTCGCGTTTTTGGGTGAGAAGTTCGTCGCTGCAGAAACAATGGTAAGCACGGTCGGTATCGAGAAGTTCCTTGGCGTGCTTGGCGTAGATATCAAGCCGCTCAGACTGCCGGTAGGGTCCGTAAGGACCTCCGACATCCGGCCCCTCATCATAGTCCATTCCCAGCCATTTGATGTCTTCAATCTGCATTTGCTCATGTTCACGAGTGCTGCGTTGTTGGTCAGTGTCTTCAATGCGAAGAATGAATTTTCCTTTGGTGTGCTTTGCGAAAAGCCAGTTGAACAGAACGGTGCGTGCACCGCCAACATGCAGATAACCAGTAGGGCTTGGGGCGAATCGAACACGAACTTCTGAGCTCACGGGAGGGTCTCCTTTGGAACGTCTTTAAAATCCTGCCGGCATATTGGCACAAACTCGACTGATATCCAAGTAGCCCTATGAACAGGAAAACCGAGATGCCCGCCCAGCCCTAGCGGGGGCAGCGAAATCCCCTCGGGCTAGGAAACCTAGCTTCTACATGTCTCAGGATTCGTAATCGCCTGGGGAAGACCCCGGGAAAAACAAGGATTACAGCTTTTTACCCCTGATGGATTTGATAGACCGTTCGCACTTGAGCTTTGAATAATGATTCCCAAGACCGTAACCTTTGGGATGTCCCGGTCCGACGCCAAAATCGACGATGCGAATAAACCCAGCGCGATATCCCGAATCGCGATAAAGCCCAAGCTCAACCGCATGGATATCAATCGAATTCCCATAGAGCCTTAAAAGTTGCTTCCCTTCTTTATTTTTAACCAAACGCACGCTGGTTTCTTCATTGATCGCTTGAAGGGGCGAGTTTTTTGACGATAACCGGATCGCATTCACCTCTTTTCCATCGTGAAGAGCTCTTTTCTGCTTCTCGGTCAGATACAAACCGACTTTTTTCGAATGGCTTAAATTCTCAATCCGAAAAGAAAGCTTCTGAACTTCTCCAACCATTTTCTTCGTGGTTTGGCAGTCGAAACGGTCTACACGATTTGAAGCATCGGCCAAGAGAAGCGTGCTCGAAAAAAAGACCCCGAGAACGAAAGATAAAATAAAAGACCTGACATCCATAAACTCCCCCCAGTTCTAGTGGTCGTTTAAGTGTCGTGACTTCTCTCGTCAAGAACACAGGAAAGTTTGTGTTTAGTGGTGTTCAGCGAACTTCACGAAGCTGCAAGACGATGGGCAAGTAAGAAGTTCCTCGCCAATTGAGTTCAAGGCTAATTTCTGGTTCCTTGTCATAACCCAGGTTTCTTGCCTGCTCTAAAACCTCCGCAAGACTCACTCCGGTTTCAGCAAGCTTATAGAAAGCCGCATAGTCGAAAACGACGTATCCCCTGGGCTTGAGCACGCGTTGCAGATCTTTCAATAAAAGATAAAGCTCCTCCGGAAGCAAATGGCGGCTTATCGAAGAAACCCCATACACAACATGAAAGTTCTGATCCGGATAAGGAAGCCTTTCACCTGGCTTCAGCCTGAAATCAACTTTTGAAATCGGTACCAAGGGATATCTTCTTTGAAACCCGTTGATCATCTGGTCCGACTTGTCTG
The DNA here is from genome assembly GCA_040754655.1 of Bdellovibrionota bacterium. Taxonomy (GTDB): domain Bacteria; phylum Bdellovibrionota; class UBA1018; order UBA1018; family UBA923; genus JBFMCE01. The sequence continues at coordinate 10,435 of JBFMCE010000041.1, forward strand.
AAACCTCGACGCTCGCGGCCGGCAAGAGGCGGTTCATCGCCCAATAACTGTCGCCAAGCCCTACCCCTAGTTCTAGAATCTTTATCGTCGACGTTCGTAGAAGATCGGTACCCTGCACTGCATAGGCCAGCACTGATAACGAAGCAAACCGTTGCAAGGCAGTGGCAAACGCAGCATAAGCCCGCTCGCTCTGCGGATCAGCGTACGCGCCTGTCGGGCTTACCTTGTGTTTCTCAAGGAATTTCATGACGATCTCGTGAGTCTTGCGCCATTCAGGAATCACGATACCCCTGGCTCGTTCCGCAAGCTGATCGTAAAACTCTGTGCGGATATCGTCGAATTGCCGCACTAAACCCGTATACGAAAGGTTAGCCCGGACACCGCGAGTCGTGGCCGGTGTTTTCCGAAAAACGCCAAGAATGATCTGATGAGCCGTCTGGCCGTAGCTTTCCACAGTGCTGAAGTCGATTTCGACTCGTTTTGCGGTTTTTAAAAGTTTCTCGCATCCTTGAAATTTAATTTGATCTGAGGCCACCGCAACCAGGGGCGAGAGCGCCAAGCAAATCCCAACGATGAGATCCCGCAAACCAACCCACAATTGAAAGGTCGTTGTTAATCTCAACGATTTCCCCCCTCATCATTTCTCATTGATCTCTCTTGAGGTCGCCCGCTCAACGGATCCCATCAAATCATTGATGAGGCTCGTGAGCTTTGAAGACTGCGCATCTAGAACCGCAAGTTGTCTTTGCAACTCCTCGGGCGAGAGGTGGGGAAGCCTCTTCAAAGTGAGTTGAGTAGCGACCTTCAAAGCCGTCAAAGGAGTGCGAAGTTCATGCGAGACCATCGTGACGAAACGACGGTTGAACTCGCTCTGTCTTTCAATAGTTTTGTGAGCAAGCTCAAGCTCTTCTCTCGCTTTCACCTGCGACGTCACATTGATAAGCAAACCTATGACCGCGGTCTTGCCTTCATAAGAAAGAAGCGGCGCCACGATCCCGCTCCAATACGACAGCCCCTGTCTTCCCAAGTTGCGAGAAGACACCGCATTGATGTGAACCGAACCCCCCGAAGAATGGGCTCGATGCAATGTCTCTAGAGCGTCATCGCTCGGGATAGGCATGACCTCAAAGAGCGGACGTCCGATAATTTTCTGGGGGTCCACCGTTTCAGATAGCAGTGAACAATAATTCTGGTTCGCAGCCAAGAACCGCAGGGTCGGCATTTCAATCACTCCCACTGCGAAAGGCGAGCAATCAAAAAGCGCATCCAATACCTTAGGGGGCAATGAGAGATCAGGAAACTGGGGAATCATAATGATAAAATCGCCTAGATAGAATCGCTCAGTTTTTCAAGGTCTATTTCTTGCCAGCGCAACAAAAAAGCCCTGACTGCATAGAATCAGTCAGGGCTTTTCAAATTTCATGCGATCTTCACTTGAATTGGTGCTTAATGAGCCTCGAAAATTGAATCTAACTCAGCTTCAATGGCCTGCTCATCTTGATTCTTGGCCAAGCTCAATTCTTTCACTAAAAGCTGTTTTGCCGTATCCAACATTTTTCGTTCACCGAACGAGAGATCTTTATTGTGCTTGAGCACGTAAAGATTTCGCAGAACTTCCGCGATCTCATAAACAGATCCAGTGCGTATCTTCTCCATGTATTCCCGATAGCGACGATTCCACGTGGTATTGTCTACTTTTACGTCTTTGCGACGCAGAATTTTATAAACATTGGAGATTTCCTTCTTGCCAACAATGGGACGAAGGCCAACAGATTGAATATTGTCGGTTGGCACCATAATGGTCATCTCGTTGTCGAGCACCTGAAGGACATAAAACTTTTTCTTCTTGCCCCCTACGTCCTTTTCATCGATTTTCTTGATGACAGTGACCCCGTGCGCGGGATAGACAGCGTTGTCTCCAACTTTGAACATCATTGACGGACTTCCTTTCATTTTCTCGAAAAAATTCCCTTTCCGAGTGGCTGGCAAAGTTAACACAAACCAGGTTTAAAGTAAAGACTCAAAACCCGACCGAACAACTTAAGTGCTAAATGTAATAACCTGAATTTATTGTGTTTTTTCGAACCTATCCCTATCTCATTTTCTTGATCTAGCCTAAGAGTCCTACTGTTCTGGTTTTCTTTAGATTTGCTGACAAAATGACAGCTTAACCGAGGCTTTGGGACTCGAACTTTGACAAATTGTCTTTCTCTCCAAAACTTGCCGAGTCGTTCTTTCCCGTTCCACGCTTGCCCGCACCGTACCTACCACTCTGGCAGGTCCCTTGCTTTATCTGGATTGGAATGAAAATTTGGGAACGCCTTAAGAAACTAAAAATGTCAGGCAAGCCGGACTGGCTCTCTGCACGTTGGTTGAAAGCCAAGAAAGGTCTTTCAGGAGCAACGAACGAACCGAGAAAGAGTTTTAAGCAGCGGTGGAGCGATTTCACCCAAACCGTAAGAGAGAAGTTTCCGCGCAATCTTGAAGATCTAAAAAAAATCAGGCCGGAAGAAGCTCTTGATCGCATACGCCAGTTTTCGTCGAGCCGGCACTACGGAACTTATCTCAGATTGGGAGCGGCAGCCTTTGCTGCATATTTTCTCGCAGACACCGTTTCTCTTTTCACAGCCTCGTTGATTCCCGAACCTCCGATCGTGCCCGCTCCGGCGATGACGAAGAAGAATGAAAAGTTTCGCTCTATCGATGAATACAGCGCGGTATTGGCAAGAAACATCTTCAACTCTCAAGGGCTCATCCCCGAAGAAGGAACGGATCTCGCTTCAGGGCCGGCGCGAAAAACCAACCTCCCTCTCAACCTCATTGGCACGGTCGTCCTCGCCGACGAACTCAAGTCGATCGCGGCGATCGAAGACCGCTCTCAAAACTTGGTCTTCCCCGTTCGCATTGAAGACACGATCGAAGACAAAATCAAAGTCACAAAGATCGAGCACCTTAAAGTTTATTTCGTGAACAAAAGCACTGGCCATCTCGAGTACGTCGAGATCGTCGAAGACGCCCCTACTTTGAACATGCAACCCTTGCGACCGACGTCGAGCGCGCCTCAAAAGGCTGAAGGAATCACGAAGACCGATGAAACCAAGTTCGAAGTCGAGCGCAATGTGATCGACCGCGCGACGACGAACTTGAGCGAAGTCTTGCAACAAGCCAGGGCCGTTCCCAACTTCGAAAACGGCATGCCTGATGGATATAAAATCCTGCAGATCGTGCCGAACAGCATCTACGACAAACTTGGCCTTAAGAATGGCGACGTGATCTGCGGGCTCAATGGCGAACCCGTCAACGACCCGGGCAAGGCTTTTCAAACATTCAATGAACTCAAGACGTCAAACCACGTCGAGATTTGCATTAAACGGAACGGGAAAAAGACCGTTTTCAACTATGACATCCGATAGCGAGGCGCACTATGGAAGGTAAAAACCTCAACGCAGTCCACACGCTCTTAATAGCCGTATGGATGCTCTCAGCCACCGCGACGTCGGCGCTGGCGCAGGCACAAGCTCCGGCGCCGAATGCCGACAGGAAGGGGTTCTCGCAACCTGGCACCAACTTCGGGAACAGCCCCTTCGCGAATCCTCCGGGTGGAGAGGATGATTTCTTTGAAGACGACGACTTCGAGGAAACAGAAGTTGATGACATCAGCGAAGAGATCTTGCGGCAACGAATGGAACAGAGGATGAAAGACAGAGGCTCACCGGGAGCGGCTCAACCTGGCGCCTCTCGCCCATCAGCGCCTTCGAACAATGGAAGGCCCACTCAGAATAGAATTGATTTCGGGCAAGCAAGTCAGGATGTCGGCGCCACGTCGATGGGCGGAGGAGCGAAGACGAAGATCACCCCCGGAGACAGGAGCGCTTGCCTCAAGCTTGACCCATTCCGCGGAATCGGCCCCGATGTCATCACGAACTTCGACTTTCCCGACGCGGACATCGTCGAAATCGCTAAAACGCTTGGACGCCTCACCTGCTTGAACTTCATCCTTGATAAGGACGTCAAAGGAAGGATTTCAGTCGTCAGCAACTCTTCGATCACCGTAGGCGACGCGTGGAAGGCGTTCCTCACCGCTCTCGATGTGAATGGCTTCACGATCATCCCTTCAGGGAAATACCTTCGAATCGCGCGCCAGCGTGACGCGAAAGACAAGCAGATCAAGACTTACAGCGGAGAGTTCACCCCGAACACCGACTTGTACATCACTCGCGTGCTTCCGCTAAAGTACATCAGCGCCGATGAAGTCGCGCGCGTGTTCAGGAACTTCATGCCTCCTAACACTCGCATCATCGCCTATGACCAGACCAACACGTTGATCATCACTGATACGGGTTCGAACATCAAGAAGATCGTCGACATGGTCCAATTGCTTGATATCGAAGGTTTCGACGAGGGCCTGGAGGTGATCCGCGTGAAGTACGCGTCGGCACAAGACATCGCGAAACTCATCGATCAGCTCCTTCCCGGCAATCAAGGCGGCGGAGCCCCAGCCGGAGCGCCCGGAGGGATTCCAAGATTCAGGGGCGCCCAATTCCAGGCGCGCAAAACAAAAGAAGGCGGCGTCATCTCGCACGTCATCCCCGACGACCGCACGAACTCTCTGATCGTCTCTGCAAATGCAAAAGGTTTAGACCAGGTCAAGCAACTCATCGGAAAGCTCGACACCAGGGTGAGCGCGACTACCGGGAGCCGAATCCACGTTCGTTACTTGCAGTACGGCGATGCGGAACAAATCGCGCAAACCTTGAACAACCTCGCTTCCGGGGGCGGCGGCGCGCCTCAACGCACGACTCCGATCCCCGCCCCGGGAGCGGCGCCTCCCATGGTCACCTCGGCGCAATTGTTCGAGGGTTCCATTAAAATTGCCGCCGACAAGTCGACCAACTCGCTTGTCGTCACCGCGACACCCACCGACTTCCTCACGATCAGCCGAGTCATCTCAAAGCTCGATGTTCCTCGCGACCAGGTCTATGTCGAGGCGATCATCATGGAAATGACGATCGATAAAACATTCCAACTCGGAACCAATATCGCGGCCCCCAAGACCGGCGTGGGGTTCATGTCTGATCCGGCGGAATTCGCAAGTTTTCTTGTGAATCCCTTGACCGTCCCCGGCCTCGTGCTCGGGTTTCAAGGCGGCAAAGGCTCGCAAGCGTTCAAAATTCCCGGCACGAATGACACGGTCAACGTCTCTAGCGTGCAAGGCTTGATCAAAGCGTTGCAACGGGATACGAATTCAAACGTACTTGCCACGCCGCAGATCTTGACCCTCGACAATCAAGAAGCGCAGATCGAGATCTCAGAGAACATTCCGATTCCACAGCAAACCGCTGTCCAAGGAGCCGGCGTTCAAACCAGCATTCAGCGGGAGAAGATCGCTCTTTCGCTCGAGATCAAGCCCCAGATCAATAAGGCGTCTGATTTCGTAAAACTTGATATCAAACAAAAACTTGAAGACATCGACAACAGGGCGTTGCCGGAAGGCGTGAGAGCATTTGCGTTCGCGACTTCAGGGCGTCAGTCAAAAACCACGGTTGTCGTGCAAGACGGTGACACGGTGGCCATGGGCGGTTTGATGAGAAACAATATCCGGGAAACCACCAACAAGGTTCCGCTCCTTGGCGATATTCCCCTGCTCGGCTGGCTCTTCAGGTCAAAGACCACCAGCAATATCAAACAGAATTTGATCGTGTTCATCACGCCGAAGATCATCAAGCAATACGAGAACGCGAGAAAGATTCTGGACAAGAAACTCAGACAGCGCGATGAGTTCATCGAGAAAAACGTGGGAGGCGAAGATCCTTTCCTTGATCAAAAACTTGAGATGATCAAAGGCTTGCCTCCGGTTGAGGAGCTCAAGAACGTCGATCAAGTTGAAAATACGGATGAAGTGAAAGAAGAAGCTGACCTCTTGAATACCCCTTCGCTTCCAATTCCAAACTCCGGCGCCAACAGCATGCTGACTCCGCCAAGCGGCAACGATCAAACGGCAACGCCTGCCGCGCCAACTCCAGGGAATTTGACCCCGGGGGCGGCAGTATCTCCGCAAACTCTAGACGGTGCCACTGCTCCCGGTGTAATAAACAACCCATCAGGAAGACAAACCCCAGCGCCCACCAATCCTAGCATCATGCCCCAAGGGGGTTCAGGAGCGACGGCGCCAAATAATGGAAGATCGGGATTTTAGGGAAGAAGAGCGACTATGGCGGCGGAAACAAGCACTCTATTGAAAGACCATCAAAAACTGGGCAGCATCTTGCTCAGGACGACTTCCCTTACCGAAGCCCAGCTTAAAGAAGCCCTTGAAATTCAGTCTCGCGAAGGCGGGGTTTTGGGTGAGATCCTGGTGCAAAGAAATTTCGTGCTGCCGCATGAAATCCTCAAAGCCTTGTGCGCTCAACTTGACCTCCCGTTTGTTGATGACCTTAAGCCCAACGAGATAGATCCGGCCCTGGTCACCAACCTGCCCATCAACTACGCCAAAGCGAAAGAAGTGCTGCCGATCAGCCGTTTCACCGACATCAAGATCGGTGACACCATGGTTGTAGCCGTGAGCAATCCCTTCAATATATCGGCGCTCGAAGATCTGCGCGTGTTCACTGGCTGCAGGATACAGCTTGTCGTCAGCACGACCGCCAGGATTCAAGACGCCATCAACCGAGTCTATGAGCGCGCCACCGCGAACATGATCACTGACATCAAAGATGAGTTTGACGAAGCCTACGACCTCGAAGGCCCCATCGATATCCTCGATGCCAGCGAAGACGATGCTCCGGTGATCAAGTTCGTGAACTCGATGATTTTTCGCGCGGTCAAAGAAAAAGCCAGCGATATTCACGTCGAACCGTTTGAAAAAGAAATGATCATCCGCTTTCGCATCGACGGCGTACTCTACGACATCTTGAGGCAGCCCAAACGAGCTCACGCCGCCATCACCTCGCGCATCAAAGTCATGGGAAATCTCGACATCGCCGAAAAACGTTTGCCCCAAGACGGAAGGATCAAAATCAAACTTGCCGGCAAAGACATCGATATCCGTCTTTCCACCATCCCGACCGCCCACGGCGAGCGAGCCGTCATGCGTATCCTCGAGCAGACCGAACAAGTGCTTGAACTTCCCCAACTGGGTTTCTCTGGCGACACGTTGATGCACATCGAGCGACTGATCAACAAAAAACACGGCATCATCTTGGTCACCGGCCCCACGGGCCACGGAAAATCGACCACCCTTTCGGCAGCGCTTGCGAAGTTGAACAGTCCCGAACGATGCATCATCACCGTCGAAGATCCAATCGAGTACCAGATTCACGGCGTCAATCAGATTCAAGTGAATTCAAAGATCGAGCTTACCTTCGGGCGTGCGCTGCGGAGCATCTTGCGTCAAAACCCAGATGTGATCATGATCGGTGAAATTCGTGACAAAGAAACGGCTGAAATCGCAGTGAATGCATCGCTGACAGGACACTTGGTGTTGTCTACGCTGCACACTAATGACTCGTCTGGCGCCCCGACCAGGTTGATCGACATGGGTGTGGAACCTTTTCTTGTCGCTTCATCGCTCTTGGGAATCGTCGCCCAGCGCCTGATCAGGCGGGTTTGTAAGAAATGCAGGCAAGAGTACGTGCCCAGTGATATTGAACTCCAGGAACTTGGTGTGACGCGAACGCAGGTGCAAGGAGCGAATTTTTTCAAGGCTGTTGGCTGCCCGACCTGTTCAGGAAGCGGTTACTCTGGAAGAACCGTTGTGCATGAGCTTCTCTTGGTTGATGATGAGGTTCGGCAATTGATCGTGAAGTCCCTGGACTCAGGCACGATCAAAAAGAAAGCCGTGGAAAAGGGAATGAGAACCTTGCGAGAAGACGGAATCGCAAAAGTCGCGCAAGGGATCACCACAATAGAAGAGTTGCTCAGGGCAACCCAAGCGGATGAATAAGAATGGCGATTTTTGAATACAAAGCGCTCGATGCGGCTGGAAAAACGATTCGAGGCATCATAGAGGCCGACTCCGTCAAGACGGCCAGGGTCAAGCTCAAGAAAAACAGCCTGCTTCTCACCGACATCAAAGAAAAATCAGCCGCAATGAAAGGCAACGCCAGCAAAAACGCGGCGTCTGGTTTTTTCGGGCGAGTGAAAATCACCGACGTCGCTCTGGCGACTCGCCAGCTCGCCTCATTGATCAAGGCGAGCATTCCTTTGGTGGATGCGCTTTCCGCGTTGATCGATCAAACCGAGAATGAACGCTTGAAGGTGGTTTTAAGTACAGTGAGGGCGGATGTGAATGAAGGTTCTTCCTTAGCTAAATCTCTCTCAAAGCACCCTAAAGTTTTCACCGGGCTTTATGTTAATATGATCGAGGCAGGCGAATCGTCAGGCACGCTTCCGCTTGTTCTCCTTAGGCTGGCTGACTTTCAGGAAAGCCAAGTGCGCTTGAAGAACAAGATCAGTTCGGCGCTCATGTATCCCGCATTGATGATGCTCACCGCCTTGGGATTATTGGTTGGGATATTCATCGGCGTCGTGCCAAAGATCGTAAAGATCTTCGAATCAATGAACAAACCGATGCCGATTCAGACCCAAATCATGATTGCGATCAGCGATTTTCTCGTCAACTATTGGTGGTTCCTTTTGGCATGCGTCTTCGTCGCGTTTACTTTATTGAAACGCTACATTAATACTTCCAAAGGAAGAAGGCGTTGGGATGCGTTCTTACTGACCACGCCGATTCTTGGGCCGCTGATTCGAATGATCGCGGTCGCGCGATTTTCAAACACCATGGCCACTCTTCTCTCAGGGGGCGTTCCCATTTTAACGGCGATGAATATCGTCAAGAATATTGTCACCAACACTTTGATCGCAGAGGCTATTGTCCAGGCGCGTGAGAATGTTACCGAAGGACAAAGCATCGCGGAACCTTTAAAAAGAAGTCGGCAGTTTCCTCCATTGGTGATACACATGGTCGCCATTGGCGAAAAAACCGGTGAACTTCCGCAGATGTTGCAAAACGTAAGCGTGACTTACGAAGAGCAGGTCGCGGTAAAGATTGAGGGGTTAACTTCGTTGCTCGAACCCGCCATGATTATCTTCATGGGCCTAGTCGTAGGTGGTATCGTAGCCTCGATCTTTGTTCCACTGATCGAACTGAACAACATCGCCAGCTGAGGAGAGAATTTCGATGTCGAAACAACTTAGGAATTGGGCAAGATTTTCAGGCCGCAAAGCTGCGCGCCGCCAACTTGGCTTTAGCTTGATCGAAATCATGATCGTGATCACCCTGATTGGGATGATCATGACCTTTGGCGTTCGCAAATACATGGCGAGCCTCGAGGAAGGCAACCGCCGAGGGGCAAAGATCATGTTGCGCAATATTCAAACGGCTCTCGATGACTACCTGAGAGTCTGCCACGCTTATCCCACGACGGCGCAAGGAGGGCTTGAAGCCTTGGTACGCGGCGCAGGGGATGGATCATGCAAAGAATACAGTCCAAACATGAAGAATGTTCCAAAGGATCCTTGGAGCACAGACTATTTTTACTTGAGCGACGATGGAAGAAAGTATGTGCTCAAGTCGTACGGCCCTGACAAGAAGGAGGGCGGCGAAGGCAATGATAAGGATATCAGCGTCGACGATCCTGACTTCTAGATTACAGGCGTGCACGGAAGCACTCGCACTTCGGTTGCGTTTTCGAGACCGTAGAGGCATAGGCCTTTCAACGTGGCGGCGGAAGCCTTTGCAAAACCAACCCAATGAGGGCTTCACCTTGGTTGAAGTCCTCATCGTCATCGGTTTGATCGCCCTGATCATGTCGTTTGTCGTGCCCAATCTCGGCATGGCGCTCAAGGTCAACTTGGGCAATTCGTCAAGAGAACTCGCCACACTCATCCGTTCAACGCACGATGAAGCCGTCTTAAAGGGCACTGTCCATCGCGTGGTTTTTGACCTGGATCGAAGCCAATACTGGGTAGAAATTGGCGATCGCAATTTCTTGATGCGTTCATCAGAACAAGAAGAAGATGAACGGCGAAGAAAAGAACGCCTCACCGAAGAGGAACGCGAGAAGCTTAAAGACCCCTTCTCTCTTGCGCAAAGCCTCACGAAGAAAAAGATCGCTCTTCCGAAGGGTGTGAAGTTCAATGACGTCATCACTTCGCGCTCAAGAGAACCCGTCAAGGGGGGGCTGGCTTACGCGCATGTCTTCCCGCATGGTTTCGTTGAAAAGCTCATCATCCACCTCAAAGACGATTTTGAACGCGACGCGACGTTGATAGTGAACTCAGTCACCGGCAAATCCCGGGTCTTTGAGAGCTACGTGAAGGAGGATGAGAAATGAAAAGACGTTTGGCCAAAAACGGCTTCACTCTTCTCGAGGTCATGATCGCAGTGGCCATCATGACCGTGGCATTCACGGCGATACTGACTTCGCAAAGTGGAAGCATTTTTTTGAGCATCAAAACCAAAGACCTCAATACTGCCGGCTGGCTTGCCCATAACATCATGGTCGATTCAGAGCACTTTCTTGAAGGAAAGCCGTTTGCAGAAGTGGAAAAGATCCAAAGCGAGCGTTTTAAAGCGCCTTTTGAGCGCTTCGCATGGAAACGGGAAGTTCGGGAATTGAAGTTCCCGGATCTCGTGCAAGCTGCCAAGGAAGGCGAAGGGATTCCCGAGCCTGTGCGAATTCTGGCGAAAACGATCACGAAATATCTTTCAACCTCGATGCGCGAACTGGTGATCACAGTGACCTGGATGCAAGGCAACTCTGAACAGCGACTGGTTCTGACGACCTATTTGGTGGACCTCAACGCGGAGTTTAATTTTGCGATATAAACCAAACGCCTTGATCGCGAAGTCGCCTCAAGTCTCAAGCCCCGCAAGGCAGCCGACTTCGCTTCAATCGGCGTTCACGCTGATAGAACTCTTGATCGCAATGACGATCTTGTCTTTCATCGCGCTCTCGGTCTATCAAAATACTTCGCAGAGTTTCGTCTTGCGTGAAAACATCGAGCAAGAAGGAGACTTCTACAACGCGATTCGAGTCACGCTTGACGTATTGGGGAGAGACATCAGCCACATTTATTCGCCGAAATCCGAGGCCCTGCCCGGGAATCTCGGCAGATCGACCCAACCTCAGAATGCGAACCCAGTGATACAAGCCATCAATAACAATCTTGAGCCGCTTGCGCCAGCCACGCCGTACTGGGGAGATGCCTTGAACCAAGACGGGTTCAGGCCCTCTCGATTCCAGGGCGAAGCCGCGAAAATGAGTTTCGTCATCAATTCCCATATGCGGCTCTTCAAGGATTCTCCCGAGAGCGACTTCGCAAAGATCGCCTACGCTCTTGAAGACGACCCATTGGCGCCGAGGAACAGCCCGGGCAAGGCGCTTGTCAAACGGGTAGACACAACAGTTTTCATTGAAGAAAACTCAGTGAACTCGGAAACAGAGATCAAATACACCCTTCTTACGAACATCAAGAGCATCGAGTTCAAGTACCTGGATGGCGAGAAAGATACTTGGTTCGCGCGATGGGACACCACGGGCATCGACCACAAGAACATCTTTCCATCGGTGATCGAGGTAAACCTAGAGGTTTTCTTGCCGAACTCAACGGAGCATACCTTCAAGGTGTCGCAACACTATCGGCCGGAGCTCGTCTTATGAGAAACCCGCTGAGAAAACGCTCTCAAGGGAAGACCGAACGCGGCATCGCTCTTTTCATGGTCATGTCGGCAGTAGCGCTCTTGTCGGTGCTGGTCGCGGAGCTGACGTACTCTAGCCAGATGAATTCGCGCCTTGCCTACAACTACGCCGACGGCTTGAAAGCTTATTACTTGGCGAAAGCGGGCTACAAACTCTCGCTCCTGCGGCTGAAGGCTTATTTGCAGGTGAAAGACTTCCTGAATAATCCAAGCAACAAGATGATCAAAGACACTTTGGACAAGAGCGTCGTTGAAAAAATATGGAGCATGCCTTTCATTTTCCCGCTCCCGATCCCGAAAGAAGCTTCAATGGGCGAAACCGACGCGATCAAAGAATTTTTGAAGGAAAGCAAACTGGGAGGCAGTTTCACCGCTTCGATCACGGGCGAAAGCTCGAAGCTCAACCTCAACAATCTGCTCGTGAAAGAGGCGGCTCCTTTGCCATCAGCGAGCCCTGGCGCATCTCCGACCCCGCGCCCGGCAACCACTGCCACGACCGCCCAACCAACCCCTAGCGGTTCGCCATCGCCGGTTGAGTTCATCAAAGTGCTCGAACCCGCGATCACTACGTTGATCGAAACCAAGAAAGATCAAGACCGCGATTTCGCTGATACTTACAGGAATGTAACGGGACAAGACGTGATCGATGCCATTCGCGCGTATATTTTTCCTGACACTCCTGGGTCGAATTTGCCGGGTTTCAAGCCCATCAAACCCAAGCAGGCCCCCTTTTACAGTTTGACCGAGTTGCATTTCATCCCGGGAATCGACGACCAGCTCTACAACCTTCTTGAATCGGCTCTCACTGTTTATTCGACTCCGGGAATCAACGTAAATACCTTCACCAAACAGATGCTCATCAGCCTGATCCCAGAGCTGCAGACCATGGAAGAAGCCGAGGAAGTCTTGAGAAAACGCGACGACCCTGACGTAGGGCAGCCTTGGGCCAGCGAAGAAGACTTTTGGAAAGCCATCGAACAATCTGCCGCCGGACGCAACCTCAACGAGGTCAAAGACCGCTTCCAGAAGGCGAATCTCAGGGTTATCACCGAAGAACAAAGCTTCAAGATCAGTATTCTCGCCAACGTGGGCCAAGCCACCCGGCGGCTCGAAGCCTTCGTAACCATTGATCCCAATGCGGGCAACCAGGCCAAAAACGCCAGCTCGAACCCCAATAACGTCATCAACCCGTTGCCAGGGGTAAATGTTGCAGGACAACCCCCGAATACCGACCCAAACCAGAAAGTTGGCGCTTCTGCAAAGAAGCCAACGGGAGTAAACTTAATTTATTGGCGAATGATGTGAGGACCTGAATGCGCATACTTAGCTTTGATATTGGCTCGTATGCAGTAAAAGCGGTAGAACTCGAGTCAACCTTTGGACGAATTGAACTGGCTGATTATTTGATCGAGAAGGTCGTTGAGACCGAACTCGAAGACGTGCAAGTTCAAACTAAGGCCCAAGAACCTCAAACCACCCAAAATGACGCTCATCAAGCGCAGCCGCAAAAAGTTGAGCCCAAACCTTCTCGCCAGGTCCTTCAAAACGCCCAGCTCGCAGCAATCAGGCGTATCCTGACCGACCGGCAATTTCGCTACGATCGCCTGGTCGTCAACATGCCACGCGCTTGGATCACGACCCGCGTCTTTAATTTTCCGACGAAAGACAAGAAGACGCTTCAGAACTCGCTGAACTTTGAGCTCGACGATGAGGTGCCTTTTGCGATGGGCGACATCGTCCACGACTTTGCGATCTTGAACAAGGAAGGGCCTCATTCAACTTTATATACCGCTGTCGCCTTGCGCAGCGACATCCTGGCGTTGATTTCAGAGCTTCAGACCCTTGGGCTCGATCCTGACATCATCACGATAGAGAGCTGGAGCTTGAGTCAGATCCTTAGGCGCACGATCCAGAAAGACCACGAAGGCCAACCTCTATGCGTCGTGAATATCGGTCACAGGCAAAGTTCGATTCACGTTTGCAACGGCGCGGATCCTCTCCTTACCCACGTGAGCTCTTGCGCCGGAGCAGACGTCACGCGAGCAATCGCCCAGACCTATAACCTTACTTTTGATCAGGCTGAAAAGGCGAAAGTCGAGGGCGCGTTCCTGCTCACTCAGACCCACCTTGCGGGTTATGTGGGAGACGAGCCTTTGACCCCTGAGCAAAAGCAATTTTCTACTGTGATTGGAAGCGCTTTGGTGCCGCTGGTGCGCGAGATCAAGCAGACTTTGATGTCATACAAGAGTCAGTACAAGGTCTCGCCAAGAGCCATCTACATCACCGGCGGAGGAAGCCTCATCCCCAACCTCCAACTTTATCTCGAAGAGCAACTCAAGATCCCGGTATTTCCGTTCACTTACATGTCGCGCATCGTAGGCCCCACGTTAAGGCTGTCGGAAGCAAGCGAGGCCCAGATCTCGGTGGCTTCCGGCGGAGCCACGGCTGTAGCCAAGTTAGAACGTTTTCATTTGATCAACTTTCGGAAGGAAGGCTTCTCGAAGCGCAGCGGTTTGGGTTCTTTCGACCTGAAAACCTTCAAGAGGCCCTTGAAGTACGTCGCGGCCACCCTTGCCTTCATCTACCTCAACTTGATCGCTCAGGCCCTCATACTGGGGGCAAGATCAGGCAAACAAGACGCTCAACTTGAACGGGCAATCAAATCAGTCGTAGGCGCGGTCAGCCCCTCGGTTCTCAACACTTATAAGTCGAGCCCATCAACTTTGAAATCGGCGGTCACCAAAGAGCTCGCAAAATACAAGGATGTCGCGATCACACCGGCTCAGCCGCAGATCTCGGCATTTGATGTGTTGAATAAAGTCAGTGCCGCCATCCCAAAAGACATGACGCTAGATGTCACCAATTTCGAGGTCAAAGAAGGCCGCCTTAAGCTCGTAGGCGTGGTCGATCAGATCATGAACTCAAATCGCATCGTCAAAGCGTTGGAAGAGACCAAGATCGTGACTGAAGTCAAAAAAGACAAGGTCGAAGAAGATCCCAAGACCAAGCGCACCACCTTTGAGTTCAGCGCGAAAGTCGCCGAAGCAAAACCCGCGGAGGTGAAAGATGTCAAGACTCGATAAAGCTCTAGACGCCATTCGCGAGTCCGAAGCCTACCAACAACTCAAACAGAAATACGACGAGCTCGACAGCCAGACGAAACTCTACGTCAATCTGGGCGTATTAGGCGGTGGATTGTTTTTGGTTCTATTCACCGTATTCTTCGGCATCGCCAAAGTGAATTCGATCAAATCAGAGATCAACGAACGAGAAGAACTCATCGGTTACTTGAATTCAGCGTCTGACAACATCAAACAACTGCGGGCCCAACAAGCAGCCAAGGGCGCCGAGAATGCTTCGAACCTTCCGGCCTTCGCCGAAATGCTGCTCGGAGCCAGCGCCATTGCCCCTGCGAAAGCGGAAGTGGGATCAGAGCGTCCGGGCCAAGAGACCAAGGAAGCCTCGGAGGCGTTGCTTGACGTTAAATTGAATCAAATCAATTTAAGACAGCTCACTCAATTCTTGTTTAACGCCACTGTTCGGGGCACGGGCAAAGGCTTGAATATCAAAGACCTCGCTGTCGACACCAAGGGCGATCCGACGGGATACATCGACGCGACCGTCACTTTCTCCATCTTCAGGGCTAAACAATGAACCGTCTAGAACCCATTGATTTTGAACCCACGCGAACCGCGATGTTGCCTGAGGGACCTGAGAAACGCTCGAGGCTCTTCCAGCGCGTAGGTGTCGCCATTTTCGGGGTGGTTTTGTTTTTCGCCTTCCTGCTTTTAAAACTTCCCGAGGCCCGTATCCAAAACCTGATCGTAGCCCACATCCGCATCCTAGCCCAGCAACAAGGCTTTCTTTTCTCGGCCGAGAAAGTGAAGATTGGGATGCTCCTGGGTCCTTCCCTGAAATTTGAAAACATCGAGCTCAAATCGCTCGCAGACGAAAGGCAATCGTTCAAGATCCCTTACCTCAAAATCAGGCCGCAATTGCTCTCTTTGATCTCGAAAGTGAGAAAAGCTTCGATTACGGCGGAATTGCAGGAAGGAGAAGTCTCGGGCGCAGTGGGAGCCTCGGCTGCTGCGGCGGTGGTTGATCTCGATCTCGACACCGTGCGCGTTGATTCAGCTCGCGGAGGAAACATCGCAAACCTCTTGAAAGACTTCGCTCCGGTTGATGTTTCGGGATTGATCGACGGTCAAATTGATGTCGCCCTTGATTTTGAGAATGCTCAAAAAAGCACGGGCAAAATTCAGCTTGAGCTGAATCAAATCACTCTCCCCGCTCAGAGCGTTTATGGCTTCAACCTCCCAAAGGTGGGTATTGGCAAATCAAAGATCGATCTTGCGATCAATCAGGGGCAGCTGCAGATTCGCGCCTTTGAAGTGGGCAAGGATATCAAAACAGACGATATCGTGGCGCGAGTAACAGGCGATGGAACGCTTGACCGTCGAATCGAACGCTCCCGCATCAATGCGAAAGCGAATTTTGAGCTTTCAAAAAACCTGATTCAGAGCCTTCCCCTTCTTGACGCGCTGCTCGGCACCGGCAAGACGCCTGATGGGAAATACGCTTATCGCCTAAGCGGTACACTCTCAGCCCTTGAGGCCCAACCCGGCCGGTGATAAAAAGAAGTCGCTAGGAGTCGCTTATGACAAACCTGCCTTCTTCACCGAGCAGAGATCAAGCAGCCATTGAGTTCGAACCTGTCTTGCACCAACTTTTTGAGGCGCTCACGCGGAAAGTAAATTCCGAAGCTAGGGACGCCATGCACTACGTCTTATTCAGCACAAGAGACAGGTTTTGCATCAGCGCTCTGTGGCTTGTAGCGCCCAGGCTGGGCATTTCGGTTCAGCGAATCTCGCGAGTCGCTTGCGCCATTGAAGCGATTGGTTGCTCGCTGGCGATCAAAACGAGGAACCACCAAAACCACACGCGCCGTCACGAAAGGTTCATTGAGCCTGCGCTTCTAGAGGCAGCTACCTATGGCTTGGTTCCCCTGGCATTCGAAATGGTTCTCAATTCGAATGAGGCCCTGACCCTTGAAGAACGCCATTCGATCGCAGAGATTCTTTCTCGCGCGGCGTCTCCGATACACGTCCTTTCAGCGCTTCACCGAGAAAGCCAAGTCTTACGCGAGGGAAATCGGCTAGCGCTTACGCGGCCAGAGTTGCTCGAACTTCAACAAGAAAAGGTAACGCCCGTCTATCAGGCCTCAGGTGAAATACTGGGTCTGCTAGCGAAAGACCCTATAGACCGATCTGGGCTTGCGGATTGGTTCAAGAAGCTTGGATTATTCTCGCACTGGGTAGATGAGCTCATCTCGCTTCCTTCCTCGAGCCAGTCGCTCTCGGTGATCTATTCAGTGGCGCCTTCGGAAGCAGTCGACTTGATAAAAAGCCTGGAAGCCGAATTGCTTGAAAAAGCAAAAGCCCTTGGACTTGTGGGCGCAGCTCATGAAATCATTGAGCCGCTTGCTGACGCGCTAAAGAACCGCCTGCAATAAGATAGGAAAAATCATGTCAAAAGACATCCTCATCGTTGGCGACCCTTGGGAAACGCTCGACATTCCTCGTGACTCTACCCTGTACCTTACTACTGTGGCTCGAAACGATTTTGGGATGCGCTCATTTTGGGCATTGCCCGAGAACCTGTTTTTTCGAAACGACCGAATGTTTGCGAAGATTTCGGGCGAAGTGGTTTCCGAGAAACTCGAGGCCAATGGAATCCTGAAAGCGCTTGATGAGTTTCATTCCGTTCATTGGAGGGCCGATCCACCGGTGGATCTCAGGACCTTACGGTTATGGTCGCTCTTGGATTGCTACCAAGCATCGCCATTTGGTTCTCGGACGAAACTGGTGAACCCGCCTCGCGCTCTGTTGAGCTGGAATGAGAAATTCAGTCCTTTGCGATTCCATGAGTGGGCCATCGCCAGCTTGGTCGCGGATTCCATGTTTGGATTCGAAGCTTTCTTTCATTCTCATCCGCAAAAACGCCTCATCGCGAAGCCTGCGGCGGAAGCCGCAAGTCGAGGAGTGCAGTTCTTGCCAACGACCTGGCAAGACGCCTCAGAGATATTGAAGCAGATGCAAACTGAGTTTGGTCCTTGGCTCGTCTTGCAAGAATTCGAAGCCTCGATCATCCGCCATGGCGAAACCCGGGTCTTTTTAGTGGCCGGGGAAATCGCAGGCGCCATCCAAAAAAATCCCAAGACCGAGCATGTGATCATGAATTTGGACGCGCCTCCCGAGAACCAACCCACGATGAAAATCGCCCCGCTCAGGCCTCTCCAAAAAGAACGTGCAACCTTCATCGGTCAAACCCTCGCCAAAGAGGGAGTACACTTGGCGACCCTTGATTTCATCGGCGATAAAATTCTTGAGATCAATGTAACGAGCCCAGGCTTGATTCGTTGGTATGATTCGCAAGTCGGTGCTTCAGAGAAAATTGCGACAAAGTATTGGGCGAAATTATAAATTTTTTGCCATCTAAAGCCACAGAGGTAGCCTAGATTCTCGTAACTTTCGGATAAAACTTGGTTGCGTTTAAAAATCCGTGCCACAAAAAAACAGCCTTTAATCTACGCTACGGCGACACACTTCAGGAGGCGTCTCATCTTCAGGCAAATTCGGATAGACAAAGCCGCAAACCGCCTTCCGTGCCTGTCCAAAAGAATCCTCATACCTGAGTACGCCATCGTCAGTAAAACGCGCTTTTAGGGGATCCAATTCGATCACCTCGTAAGCAGCCCAGTCTCTGCCTTTGCAAGTATAAAGTGGATTCTCATCGAGGCATCTACGATCGCCTTCATAAAAGTCGTTATCCAGATTAAGCTCTTCAGGGTCGCGCGTCCCGAAGGTCGAGGACCGCGTCACCATTCCCGTCGTATCGATGAAGCCTAAAGTCTCGTCTACAAGCGTCCATTTCACATAAACATAGTGCCGCCTAGCGGGTTCCCTTCCAGAAATGTTTTCTTCTAAATACCTCGGCAGGGTCTTTGCGAAATCCACGGCTCTAAAAAAACACTTACTGCTGATGTCAAAGGAATCGCCAATCCGCTTAACAACAATCGTCGTCGCACTATTTCCGCTGAGCTTGCGTTCATAGACTCGAAGCGGTTTATCTTTTGTTTTCGAATGAAATTCGGCCAAAAAAACTTCTAGGGTGCAAACTGCGGTCTTGCCCTCTGAGCCTTGAATGACCCAAGGGTGTTGCTCCTGCGCCAAGCTCAAAGTCGTAGAAAAAATACTGAACAAGGCGGCAAGTAAAAAACTTATTCTCATAAAGTAGGCTCCATTTAAGGATATGGCGTGGATTTTAATGCAACACGATCAATTAAGTCAACTAATTTTATTGAGTTGACACTCTGTTGATCCCGTTGCTCAAACTATCGACACTTCATGTTTTTATTTGCATCTTTAGGGCGAGAATCACTGCCTCTATCCAGGAAAACCTTTATATTTAATAGTGATTTTATGGTTTCCGCAGGTACCCTTTTTGCAAAATTTAAAAATATGGTTCAGAGGATTTTCAGGCTTGCCGTCGTCATGATTGTAATCGCTTCATTTTTACAGACACGTGAACTTTATGCCGAACCGTTACTTGGGTTTGATGAATTGTGTGTCCGTGCCGAAACCCATAATTTATTTGGGCGCGAAGCAGTCCTAGATAGGCTTTCATCTGAATTCAATGTTCACGTCGTAGAGGATGATCCCCTTTTATTCACCAACGATCTGCTCTTTTCCCTATATGTTTACTTTTCAGCTTATCGTCCAGAAGGTGCTCCATTTTACTTGCATGCCTCTCAACAACTGGTTCCTTTGCGTGTTTGGAAAGAAGAACTTCCGAAATACACCACGGGGACAAAGCTGGTCTTCGGGAAAAGAGCGGCCCCAGGAGCTTTTTCGACTAAGGGGGCGTTCGGGCTTAATCAGGATAATATTTTGGATCGAATTGAATTAGGCGTTTCTTCATTTGAATTTGAAACTGGCAGTATTCTTTTTCAACACTTAAATAGAGCTTTTGCTCTCAACAATCCCTTGGATGGATCTATCAAAGTTGTAGTTCGTAAACCTGAGGTAAAGCAAAAAACCTCTGCCTCCCCCGACCGACAGTGTCGCCAACATGCATCGACAGGAGCCGGCGATCCGATGCAAAAGATTTGCTCTAGAATAGCTCCTAGCAAGATTACTGAGAATCCAATTGAAGTAAAACGAACAGAGAAAGACAAGGTTTCCGGGCTACAAACGAATCATGGACTGGATGATCAGTTTCCATTTCCCATTGAAGCCACTCATGTGAAGGTGAGAGCTGATCGCGATCAAATCCTAGGATCTAGTTTAAATGGCGGACGCCACTATTTCCCATGGCTGACGTTCTCAAATACATCACCTCGAAAGGTGGTGGAAAAATTCTTTGGCACTCAAAACGAAATAGAAAGAAAGACCATTCTTAACCGCATTCTTGCTCCTGACGGACATTCTATCCCTCCAAGTTCGGGAGGAAATTGCGTCTCTTTCTTAGAAGGAAAATTCGAACATTGCGATGCAGATACGGTGTATGACACCGTCTATTTGCCCGCCATTGAAATTGATCCAACAACACGAAACTCAAACCTCACCACCCTGGAAGCGGTAGATTGGGCGAATTTATATGCTGAAGTTATGGAAAAAAAAGCGTCTGACTCTTACGAAATCTATATCAAAGTTGACTCACAGGCTTCACCAGAAGTTCTTAGAAAAGCCGCAGGGTATTTTTCAAATGTGATTCCTGCGAATCGGGCATTAGCACTTCTCAATGAAGCAAAAAGGAAGGGGAAAATTAAGATTACTGAGTTTTTTCCTGAAGAACTCAAAGACGATTCGAATACCTTTGATTCCAACGATCGCGACCTCTGTCACAGCTTAGGCATGGCGTTTGTTGATCCCGAGTGGAGAAGAAAACGACAGCAGCTTGGATCAAGTGCAGGTCGCATGACATCTTTCATTGGTTTTTATTTAACTCGACCTGATTATTTCAAAGCTATTTCAAACTTAAACGAACTTAAATTTGGCGATCAAATCCGGTTTGGTGAGGCCCATACTGCCGTCTATCTTGCAGACGGGTACCTTTTCATGAAAGACGCGCCAAGCTCACAGTATGCTTATCGGTTTGCACATATCGACGACATCGTGAATGTACAAGCAAGGGGCCTTGATTATCTTAGATACACCGAGGCATCGCCAATCAAGGCAGAGCGCCGAACAAAGAAAAGGGCTTCAGAGCATCCAAATTGGGAGAATATTGGGAACTAAACCCTCTTTATTTTTCGGACGACCTTCTAGTTCTTAGTCATATGAAATCATTCATAAATCTTCCTCCCTCAAGGCACCAGAACTTTAATCAAATTGTAATTGTAATTGTGTTGTAATTGTGTAGGTAACAAGTGAAGATGTCCGGTTTTATCAACAAATAAAATGTCCGGTTCATGGCCGTCTCTCTGAGTGATTTCAGAAGCTTGGGTGGTTTAGGCGGCCATCACATTTGTTATCGGTGTATTGGCATCCGAGATTAAGATGCCATTTTTATCATAATGCCCAAGCAGATGGTGACCATAATAGACGCTAAGGCTTGCATCCAGGTGCTGACAAACGATCACCCGACATTGGGCAAATGAATATCTCAACGCTGACCTCGGTAATTGCAAACTCATTGTCTTAAAGTTCACCGTATTGTCGTTGTTTACCAGTCGCTCATATTGAAAAGAAAATATCCGATTTAAATCGATTCCAGGCGTTAACCCAACAAAAGCCGTGCCTTGTTCTCGTGCTGGAACTAACAGAGTGGAGTTATGCCAAGGAACAAAAACTTCTTTCAGATAGCGATTTGCTGCTTCAATCGTTGTAATCTTTTCTCGTCTAAGCTCTTGTGGAAGCCTTCCCTGATAAGTTCTCCAGAGCCTCTCACTTCTTCCCCTGGCTTGTGGGCTAAAAGCATGGATGAGCTCTATTCCCAGTTGATCCAATGCTTTTGAGACGTGGGTCTTGCGCGAACGATCGGGCTTTTCTCCTGCCTTCATCGTCACGACAAAGTGAGTAGCTCTATCGGTATAAAGTGAGCAAAAAATCCCGTTTTTACTGATCGTTTCTTTGAGTACATGCATGACCGAGTGCGCACCTTCTTGCTCAAAGAAGGCTGCCGCATAAACTTCACTTGTTGCATCATCAAGAGTGACCAATAGATCACAAGCAGCATAGTTTTCTCCAAACCAGTGATGGGTGGAGGCGTCCAAGTGAAGCATCATTCCTGGAAGTGGCCGTCTTTCTCGCTTCATTCGATGCTGGTTTTTCTTGATTTGCTTAATGACTAGCCCTGCTTTTTGAAGAGCATCTTTAGTCCACTGGTAGCTTACTTTGATCTTATGATCCTTGATGAGTTTTTCGTGAAAGTGCATCACGCTAAAATCAAAATACTCTTCTCGATATAGCCTTAAAACCTGCTCATGGATTGGTGCAGGAATTTTCCTATGACTTGGTTTATGGCGCCTGTGGTCTACAAAACCCTCTACTCCGTACTTCTCATATCTAGCCTTAATGCGCCTGATCTGACGAGCAGACAGCCCTAGGATCTCTGCAGCAGCAATCCATGTAATCTCTCTACGTAATGCCCGGGTAATGACTTCTTTTCTGGTCATCACTCTGTCCAATTCTATGATCTCGTAGTTTTTCATCCGCAACACTGTACAGATGACAAACCACGGTAATCATTGCCCTTTACCCGCAACCGGACATTTTATTTGTTCATCCCACAGGACATTTGATGTGTTACCTACACTCCGAAGCAGATTTATTGACTATATCAATCAACTTATTTATACTCATGCGGCATTTATCCCGGAGGAACTCACGATGCGCTCGAGGCTATTTTTTTCTGCTGTTTTACTGATGACTGCTCAAACTGCTTTTCCAAGCGAGGCCGCTTTAGAAGCAAACGCATTATCTGCAGAAATCAAAAGCACCCATGGTGTTGATGCAGCCTGTCATGACAGTTCTTTCGAAAGCCATTTAGATCCCGGCCCAGTAGAATGCCTCTACACACTTCGGTTCGTGAATGCTTTTCTAGACCAGAATTCTGCCGACGCTCTCCCACCTGAATTTCCGGAACAGGTTTCTGTTGTGAACACGGTACGGCGCGAAACGTTGCCTCCTCAGACGATCTCACCAGCCCTTCTTACGTCCGACTCCTATTACCATTTCAATCCAACGACGCTGAAAATTCCTTCAAATGTCGAGTCGGTTGAAGAAATAAGGCAACTTTTCGAGGCATATGGGATTGCAGTTGAGTTGAAAAAGAAACTAAGATCCACAATTTCATGCTATTCCCCAAACGTTTTGAATTGCTACCGCGGTATGAAGGCATTATTGGAAGTAAGCGAAGTCATTAAGAAAGAACTGAGCCAAAGGCATGACAATTCCATTTTTCTTAGGGAAGAAACTCAAGACGGTGACGACAACTATTTGTCTTACAATCTTTCAGCGCTTGAGATGATCGATTATTTCGCATTTAAGAAAGTAAGAAAAAAAATCGCTTCAAGCGACCTGACAATACTCTGTGATCACAAGAAGGTTTCGTCTACTTCATGCGCGATACTCGCGGCCGAAATGCTGAAATACATTTCGAGTACAAACTTCAGAGCTCAGTCGCACAAGTTCGCGGTAATTTCGCGCCGGAGCGACCCTGAATCAAAAAATTGGGAACGACACAAAAATCAAATCGTATTCGGCATTGAAGAACCGGCTGAAGCCATCATTGAAAGATTGAGCCGTCTTTAACAGAGCTAGTTTGAAATCTCGCACCACTCGATCAACTCTTTGAGTTCGCGCTTGGCTTCTTCGATCGCGGTGAATTTCTCGGGGCTCAAGACCACTTTCACTTTGCGTTGCTCGGTGAGCTCGCCCTTGCGCCTGATTTCAGAGAGGCGTTTTTTTGCGCCTTCGATTGAAAACCTCAGGTCATAAAGAAGGTGTTTGATCAAAAGCGCATTCTCGACATCAGTTCTTGAGTACATGCGCTGCTGGCTATTGCTCTTATTCGGCGCAAGAATAGAAAACTCAGACTCCCAATAACGAAGTACATATGGCTTCACACCCACGATGTCGGCTGCTTCGCCAATCCTGAAATACATTCGATCCGGAATATGAACAGGTTTTTCCAACTCCATTGAAGATCATTCCTTACTGAGAGCCCGCGCCCCGCTATCCTTGGTTGTTTTCACCTGATGGCTTTGATGAAGATCCCCCTTGAGCCGAGGTATTCACATCCGACCTCAAGACTTGCGAGGGTTTAAAGGTAAGAACACGGCGTTGCGATATTTTAATCGCTTCTCCCGTTTGCGGATTTCGGCCAGTGCGCGCTTTTTTATCGCGCACAACGAAATTCCCAAAGCCGCTGATCTTGATTTTCTCTCCCTTAGCCAGCGTGTCTTTGATGGTGTCAAAGATCAGCTCAACCAAATCTGCAGCATCCTTCTTGGAATAGCCTATCTTTTGGTAGATCGCTTCAATGATATCGGCTTTGGTCATTGTCTCTCCTGGATCATATCAAAGGCCATTAATATCAATATGATACAAGTAGAGGGGTGAAACGCAATGCTTTTTGCTCGATTTTGTTACTGAAGGCGAAGTTTTACGCCCATTTCCCGGTCCAAGCCGGTCAGTATCTTCTGGATGGCTGACTCAACCTCGGCGTCTTCAAGCGTTCTGGAAGCATCACCGAACAAAAGAGAAAGCGAAAGGCTGCGCGTTCCGCCCGGAATCTTCTCACCCACATAGACGTCGACGATGCCCACGCTTTCAACCAGAGGTTTGCCCAGCTTTTGAACCGTCGCAATCACCTTATCCGCCAAAACCTGCTCTGGAACCAGCAGAGAAAGGTCACGATCCACTTTCGGAAACTTGGCTATCGCAGAAAACTTGC
>JBFMCE010000042.1:0-34574 GCA_040754655.1 Bdellovibrionota bacterium
ATATCCTGTGACCAAATCCTTCAGGACTGGAATCTCATGATTTTCAATGAATTCGGTGCTGATGAAGTCGATGTTTCTAAGCCGCGCATTAAAACCGATGGTCGAGTCTTGAGCTAAGACTCGAATTGCCGTTAATGCTTGGACCATTGCCGCGTCATCTCTTTCAGGGCCAAGATACAAGCGATGCAAAGCCATGTCGTAGAACGCTGCTTCTCCTCTAAGATAAGCTGAATCTTTGTTCACAAGCGCCAAGACCACATGATGTCGCTTAAGCTCTTGGGCTTCCACAGGGGTCAAAAGCCCTGATGTGATAAGACTACGAAGTGTGTTTTCTTGTGTCTGTGCCTGTGTCTGTGCCTGTGGTTTTGGGGGTGAGGGTTGCCGAAAGCGGCCTATAAAAAAAGGAAGGCGCTCTCTTTGGCCAGAGTAATCAAGGTTGATGTCGGTAAAGTCTTTTTCTTCTGCGCGGCTCAAGGATGGCAGGTCCAGAGCCGCCTCGTTTCTCAGTTTTCGAGGTAAAATGGCCCGGTAGGAAGGACTCAAATCTAAAGAGCCGGGTTGCGCGAGATCCGTCACCGGGGCTTCAGCGTGAAGGCGTATGTATTCAGCGTTGAGATCAATCGTTTTTGTCAGAGGAAAAGGATCTTGAGACAAGGTTTTTGAAGGTCGAACGTCAAGAAAGTCGGGGCCGCCCGAGGTCTTGCTCAAGGGGTTGTCTTTTAAAGACAAAATCTGCTCACAGTGGCCAAGGGTGGCGGCGTTTGCGGCATCAACTGCGCCTAGGGCAGCTATTAGCATCGCCCCATGAAGGAATGATTTTAAAATGATTACCCTACCCATTGTGAGAGCCCATGCCTCCAGAATGGGAGTCTTTTATAATAATTGACTGTATTTGTAAAGAATTAAGGTTTTGAGATCTTGTCCTACTTCAAAGGAGGTGGTGGGTCGAGTTGGGCAAACCTTGGGATGGCCTGCACCATACTAATACTCATAACAACAAAATTCAGACTTAAAGAACGGAGCTTCATTGAGGTCGTCGATGTTTGTCAACGGCTCTCCTGAGATCCGTCCCATCCGTAGCAGATTGCAGCTCTTCCCTGCTTCGGCATGGTAGCTCAAGAAGTACACAGGCTGGCCTGGGGTCCATGCCGGGGCTTCGTAATAAACAAACTTGTAGTGTTTCCAGCCATCAGATTCGACTTGAATATGTTTGGTTGAGGTAATGTAAGTGATGTCGTTACCGTTTTCCTCTTTCTCAATCTTATGTTCAAAAGGTTCGATTGTGAGATCGAACTTCCTGCCTTGCCCATAACAAGTCACGTCGACGGTTTCGAAGGCAGAAGATTCAAAGGACACGATCGTCAAAAAAATAACCATAAAAAGTGCTGGTTTCATTGGGAATGTCTCTAACGCACGGTTGTTTGAATGGCAATCCCGTCGTTCCCGTGCGTGAATTTTTTCTATTTATGTGTTAAAGAGTCGCGCCTAGTGGTTCTGACGGAAGGGTGATTCATGTCGAGTTTATCGATCAAGGCCTGTTTGGTTCTTTTCTCGGTTTCTGTTTTTGGGGCGAGCTTGAGTTATGGAGCTTGCCGGCAAGATTCCTATCCTGACTATTTGACGTGTAAGATTACGCGCAACGCCCAAGGAAAGTTTTATGAGGATACCCTAACGATAGATTCTCGTCCCGATAGAATTCCGACAGGCCAAAAGCAATCGATGTTATTTGGTTTATACGAAGTCGATGAGTACCGGCTTGAAACCACGAAAACCGCAAAGATCACCTTTGATTCCAGGGATATTGTCACGCCTGATCGAATAGTCGTGGTAACGCAGTATTTAGACAGAAGAATCATTGAGGTCAAAGTCGTTGACGGCGATTCTAGAATAATTGACGAAGAAGAAGGGGAGTTCGAGTTTTCATACGGCGGGATTGGCGTGTTCCAAAAAGAGGCCGACTCTCGATATCCTAACGTTTCTATGGCATTCAATGACGGGTCATTGAACGTCACTTTTTTCATAAGTTGCTATCAAGAATATAAATCTCACACGAGCTGTATTTAATCCTTTGAAGCATGTTAGGTTTCATCCTCTCACACCTGCAGGGATTGCTGGCCAGGCGCATGCGCGCGCAAGATCCTTCGGTCTGGAGAGGCCTCAAGCTTCTTGAGATAGCGCCCCGTGAGCGACTCAGGCACGTTCATGACGTCTTCCGGGCGGCCCGCCGCAACCACTCGCCCTCCGTGGTCGCCTCCGCCGGGGCCGATGTCGATCACCCAATCCGCCTGTGAGATGAGTTCAAGATTGTGTTCGATGACGATGACGGTGTTCTTTTGATCAACGAGATCATGCAAGACCTTGAGAAGCCGTTTGACATCGTCGACGTGCAAGCCAGTCGTGGGTTCATCAAAGATATAGAGCATGTTCGAATCATTCTTGCTGGTGAGGATGCTGGCGATCTTGAGCCGCTGCGATTCGCCGCCCGAAAGCGTCGTAGAACTTTGACCTAGCTGCAAATAACCCAAGCCGACGTTCCTTAAGATCTGAAGCTTTGACGTGATCGCAGGATACTCGCGAAACAAATCGATGGCTTCATCAATGGTGGTGGAAAGGATCTCAAAGATGTTCTTTCGTTTGTACTCAACTTCAAGGATGTTCTTCTTGAATTTCTTTCCTTCGCATTCTTCACAAGGCAACTTGATGTCGGCCATGAAGTGCATGTCGAGGGTGATTTCGCCTTCGCCCTTGCAGACCGGGCAGCGGCCTCCGTCAACGTTGAACGAGAAGTATTGCGGCGTGTAGCCTCGCCTGATCGACATCGACTGATTGGCCATCACGCTTCGGATGTCGTCATAGATCTTAAGGTAGGTCGCTGGATTCGATCGCGCGCTTTTGCCGATGGGGCGTTGGTCAAGCAGAACCACGTCTTGAAGAAGGTCTGCACCATAAAGCCTCTGGAACTTGCCTACGCTCAAGTTCTCTTTATGAAAAAGCCTTGCGAGCGCATTGTAGAGAGTGCGGTGGACAAGCGTCGTTTTTCCGCTGCCCGAAAGGCCGGTCACGGCAACAAGTTGGTGCAACGGAAATTCCACGGTCACGTCTTTGAGGTTGTTCTCACAAGCGCCTACGATCTTAAGCGCTTTTCCTGATGAAGGTCGCCTCGCAGTCGGGCGCGGGATGGAAAAAGTTCCGGTGAGGTATTTTGCGGTAAGGCACCCTCTGTTTTCAAGGATGCTCGAAAGCTCCCCTTGAGCTACGACCTCGCCGCCGCGATGCCCGGCGTGCGGGCCGATCTCGACGATGTGGTCGGAAGACGCGATCACATCAAGGTCATGTTCCACCACCACGAGAGTGTTCCCGTGATCGCGCAGTTGGTGCAAAAGGGCGATGAGTTTTTCGGTGTCGGCCGCATGAAGGCCGATGCTTGGTTCATCGAGCACGTAAAGGGTTGAACAGAGTTTGTTGCCAAGTTGTGTGGCGAGATTGATGCGTTGGCACTCACCCCCAGAGAGGGTTTTCCCCAGGCGGTTTAAGGTAAGGTAGCCCACCCCCACGTCAGTGAGGAATTGGAGCCTTCCGTTGACCTGCTTCAAAGCGTCTTTCGCGATGGCAAGTTCGTGTGGGGGCAAAGACAGGTGGCTGAAGTAGGCGTACGATTGCTCGACCGACATCGCAAGGACTTCGGCCAGGTCCCGGCGATTGCCTTCTTTGCCGATCTTAACCGCAAGCGTTTCTTTTCGAAGTCTTGAACCTCCGCACTGCGTGCAGAGTTTCTGGGATTGATAGCGCCGGATGAAAACGCGGACATGGAGTTTGTATTTCCAGGCTTTGAGCTCATCGAAACAGCCCTCAATGCCGGGAAAGCCCTTTTTTGCGCCATCGCCTTTCCAGATGAGTTGTTTCTGTTCTTTCGAGAGATCTTCGTAGCGCTTTCCCACGCCGATCTTGTGCTTCTCGCAGAACTTGATCAAGTCATGGTGCCAGTCTTGGTAAGCAGGTTTGGTGAAAGGATCGATCGCGCCATTTTTGAGGGTCTTGCGCGGGTCGGGAACAACGAGCTCTTCCTCAAGCTCGAGGTTGTACCCGAATCCGCTGCATCCTGGGCATGCTCCGAGCGGGCTATTGAATGAGAAGTTTTGCGGCTCTGGCTTTCGATAATCTATTTCGCAGTGGTCGCATCGAAAGCGGGTTGAGAAAAAACGGTAACTCCAAGCCTTATCGCTGGCGCTTCCGACCATGGCGATGGCGATTCGCCCGAGTCCGTGTTCGAAAGCTTGATCAAGCGCGTCCATGAGCCGCGAGTCTTTTGACGGATTTTCTGGCATGCTCATCCGATCGATCACGAGGTAGGCCGCTTTGATCTTCGTCGGCGGACTCTCCAGCGCGACGATCTCATGCACTTCGTCACCAGACTTTTCGGTCGAGAGGGCGATGCGTTGAAAGCCAGCGGCGACCAAGGCTTTTCTGGTCTCTTGCCACTTCTTTTTCGTGAATCCTTGAAGATCAAGCACGGACAAAACATAGAACCTGCTGTTTTGCGGATCATGGCTCAAACTCGTGGCCACTGTTTGAGCGGAGTCGCTCATGACCTCTCGTCCGCAGCCGTAGCAAAACGTGTGGCCAATCTTTGCGAACAACAGCCTGAAGTAGTCATAGAGCTCGCTCATCGTTGCGACCGTGGAACGGCTGTTGTTGATGTGGTTTTTCTGTTCAAGCGCGATTGCGGGGCTGACGTTGTCGAGGGAATCGATGTCGGGTTTCGTCATTTTCTCGAGGAATTGACGAGTGTAAGTCGACAGCGACTCGACATACCTTCTTTGTCCTTCGGCATAGAGCGTGTCAAAGACCAGCGAAGACTTGCCTGAGCCTGAGACGCCCGTGATCACGGTGAATTTCTTCAGCGGGAGGTCAACGTCTATGTTTTTAAGATTGTTTGTGCGGGCGCCCCGCAGCTTCATCATTCCTTGCATGTTTTATTTATTTCAAAACAAATGCGTCCTCTTTTGAAAAACCTTCGCCACCGAGATTTGCGGCGCAAGGCGGCGAGCTTTCGATCCAAACCGCCGTGGCTTGAAGAGAACTTCTTTCAACCTTCACGGTACGTACCACATTCTTCGAGCTCGTACACGTCTTTGCGGTCTTCATAATCGATGGCTGCCGGTCGGTTTCAGTATCAGCCAGATAGAGAATGCCGGTCGGCGCGATGCCGAGAGTTTCCGCGCGTCCCCTGATTTTAAGAGGCAAAGGAGCTGTGGGGTCTGCGAAGGAAGAACTGGGGTTTTGCTCGAAAAGCCACTTCACGTAGCCTTCAAACAACGCAGCCCATGAGCGTGAGTAAACGCTTTCGATGCGTTCGAACGCAGAGCCCCGTGTCGTTGGGATTTTTTTGATCAATTTCGGATCGAAGCTTTTGAGCAGGTATTCACCAAACAGCGAAAGAGCGCCGTAACTCGCTCCGTAACCATTCACCGCGAGCGGCCATTCGGTGTGCGACGCGTACTTGAGCACGAAAGGGATCTCAGTGAAAAAACCGCTGATCTGCATCGCCATTTCACCCAGCATCTCGTTCAACCACGGATCGATCGGCTTTGATTCCTTGCCTTGATTGCCATGCACGAGAAGATGGCTGAGTTCGTGCGTCACAACGGCCTTCATATAATCGGTCTGCAAGGGTTGGAGCGCATTGATGTAAAGGATGTTCTTTTCGTTCGAATGTTGGGGAGTAGGTGTTTCCGATTGCGCCTGCGCTTCGGTGAATTGATCGTAGATGTTGAAGAAACCATCAAACCCGAAAGTTTTCCCATCCTTCCTTTTGTACGGAGGAAGTGCTGCGATCACGAGATGAATGTCACGATCACCGCCGGGAGGAATAGGGGGAGGGCCGAAGTAGTCGTAACCTAGCGGCAAGATTCCTTTCGACGGATCGAGTGACCCCTCGGGAGTGTTGCGAACGAGCAGATTCATCAACTCTGTGATCGAGGCATTCTGAGGCTCATGCTCGCCTAAATTTTCTTCTATCCAAATATTTATCCAATTTTGCCTGTCAGGAAGTTTGTCTCTTGAGTGGTGCCAGAACTTTGGTTTTCGAAATGCCGGAGGCATCACTGTGAGATCCCAAACCCAGAATTCTTGTACTGAAGCATGGCTAGGCGTGGTGGCAAGGGTTTGGGTATTGATGAATAAGAAAGCGATCAAAAATAATTTGTAGCGCGCCGCAATAGAAAGTATTTTTAAACTTTTCATGTTTGCTCCCCGGTGTACCAAGACTTCAATCAAAGACGAGCAAAATGGCAAGAAGATCATTGGGATAAGAGCGCATTATATTCATTTCTCAGGTTTTATACTCTGAGTCCTAACGAAATCCCGATAGAGTCTAAATCGAGGGCTAATTTGCAATTCGTCTCCGTCGTCGCTAGTCTAGAAGTATGGCCGCTCGACGGATATGAGCGGTTTCAGCGCTTATAGGATGAGCGCTGCTGTTCAAGGAAGGAGTTTTGGCGAATGGCTTTCCACGGAAGGGAAAAGGCTGCGAGGATCGCGGCCGATCAAAAGTTCATCATCTTATTATTCGTAGTTCTGTTCTATCTTCTTACGTTCACGGCGCCTGCTTTTGCGCTCGGGAAAAAGAGACCCGAAGCGTCTGGCGGTGTGAGCCCTGTTGAGGTCGCGAGCAGCGGCTCTCCTCCGATTTCATTTCAGCTGCGCGTTCTCACCTACAATATCCAAGGACTGCCGCTTCCCCACATCGATCACACCAAGTATGAGAAAATCGGACGCATCCTTGGTCAGCGCAAAGCGCGGGGCAATGCTCCGCAAATTGTCGCCATCCAAGAAGCCTTTCACAGCGACAGCAGGAATATTCCGCGATTCGCTCGTTATCCTTGGGCCGCTTTCGGGCCTCGCGCAAAACCCATGGGCATCAATTCGGGATTGCTTCTCTTAAGCCAGTACCGGATGGCGGCCTACGATGAAGTGCGATACGTCGATTGCGCCGGAACCGATTGTTTCGCTGCCAAAGGCATTCAACGCGCTACGCTTTCAATTCCGACGGGACGTGGGATCAATGTCGAGCTCGAAGTATTCAATACGCATATGAACGCCGATGACGACGTGGTTTCAAACAACAATCAATCCCGCAAGGCAAGGCTTGGCCAAATACGCCAATACGGCGGCGATTTCTTGCGCAGATCGCGCGTTGGCGAACTGCCCGCGTTGTTTTTGGGGGATTACAATTTTCAGCTCGGTCGCCCGGATTATAATCTTTTTGCCTCATTGGTCGGAGGCGAGAACGCGGTTGAGACTTGCACCCGTGCTCGAAACTGCACCGGCGATCAAGACATGCAAGTTGTCTTGGAGCAAACGGTGGATCATCATTTTTATTTGGCGGGGTATGCTGCAGGACGGCCTGTTTCATTGACTCCAGTGCATGCAGAGGAAGTTTTTGATGAAGCCGCGCCTGGTGAGCGTCTTTCCGACCACACCGGCATTGAGGTCGTATACCAAGTGACGGTGCATTGAGAGGCGGGCTTTAGCTCTATTCTCGAGCGATCGTGTGAAAGATTTCTCTCAAACGGTTGGGCAATTGGTAAACCAGCTCTTCAAATCTACTTCTAAATTCTTCAGGATAAGCTTTTGCGATGCGATGGGCTCCTAAGAGGCACCCGAACTGTTTTGGCGGCCCTGAAGGGGAAGCGTGGTTGGATTGGGTGATGCAAGCTTCGAGTTTTGGAAAAATTTGGATCGCTTGCTCCCGGGAATTCACTGCTTGGTCGATGAGTGGGCTTAAAGTCTGGGTGTGGGCGGTGGCATTGGCGTCGGCGTCGCTCGCGCTAGTCTGAGTTGGAGATCTAAGAAGAGAGGCGTTTTCTTGGTTGGGTTCGAAGCCGGTGCGAGGAGTGCGTTCGCTCGCTGATTCGAGATTTGCCGAAGGGGATGGCCTGTTGCCTGCGACTTGGGTTGAAAGTTCCCGGCTCTGGGAAAACTCTTGGGTGGCGTCGGCATGCAGATGGGGGGCAGGCCTGTTCTCAATAAATTGATGGGCTGCGAAGTAAGCGGCCGCGACAATGAAAGAGAGTGCAAGGCATAACGTTAGATTTTTGCGCCTTCCCATCTTTTTAAAGATAACTTCAAAAAATAGGCTCGCAAAGCGTGGCTGGGCAATCTCTACCGCTCGGCCCGCGAGTTACGCAGATCTATCTTAAATAACTTTTATTTTATGCGCTCGCGATGAGCAGCATCCACACCATCGTGGCGTAGCAAGTAATCACAACTAATTTCATGTTTATCAGTAGAGCAAGGGTCGTGCCGGTTTGGGCTGGCTTTGCGCAGGCGCAGTCGCGGTGTTTTCGCGAGTTGCGGTTTTTCAGCTGTCGAAAATTTAGACAGTGACGTTTGTGCGGACTTGCGCGTAGGTTTGCTCGGGTTATGCGGATTAAGTCTTTGATGCGTTTTGGTTTTTGTGGGTCGCGCGTGACTTTTCTTGAGAGATGTTGGCAGCCCCTTTGCCACTCTTGCAGCTGGCACATTGAATGCAACGTATCGTCACAATAGAGAAGGTTGTCTGATTTTTTTAGAGGAGTAGTTTTAAGATGAAAAGCGCTTATTTGGTTTTGGGTTTGGTCTTGGGTTCTGCGGTCGCGGCGAATGCTTCGGCAGCTGGTTTGATGAATGATTTTCGATATGCCTGCGAAGTTTGGTGCGGAGACAAAAGCATTGTTCTCTGGGATTCGCCGAGCAAGATGGCAGATGCAGCAACGTCGGGCATCCCTGGTTTATATGCGGGCTTTAGTGCAGACTCTACCAAAATTTATCTTGATGTAAGCAGTCTTGGCTGCTCTCGAACTGAACAAGTGCAGTTGTTTGGGCTCGGAGAGGATTATGAGGAATATGTCGGTAGACCGGCTGTTGCTGTTGTTATTGAAGGAGATACTCCGGAAGGGAAAAAAGAGTTCGCCAGGAGTAGGGAGATTCCCAGAGTACCTACACGCGACATGCTAAGGAATCCGGAGAAGTACGAACTGAGCTATACGTCGGGAGACTTAGGTGTGTTTTGCACACATGCGGATATCAATAAACCGTGGAACTCTGCTCAGTCTGCTGCCGAGGTTGCAGACAACGCGCTTGATAAGGCAGACACAGCATCTGTCGCCGCAGCACAAACTGCATCCGTAGCAGCTAATCCCAAAGCCGAAGAACAACTGGCCGAAGTGAAAACCGCAAGCCCTGCAGCAGACCTCGAGGTGTTGACTTCAACGCCCACGAAGACTGCAAGTGTCGCTGCTACCAAGAATTCATCGGCTTCTGTTGGTTTGGCTGAAACGGCTACTGCCGCAGATACTGCGACCACAGCTGCTGGAGCTTCTGAGTAAGAAGCCAAAGTCATTTGTAGAAGTTCTAAAATAAACAGACTTACAAAGGCGGCTCTTCTCTCTAGAGAGGGAGGGGTCGCCTTAAAGTTTATTTCATAGCGTGAGTCTTGGCGGCGGTAGCCGCTCTCTAGGGTAGGCGCCAGATACAGTCGCAATCGCTAACCACCAGAACTCCAGCCTGTTATCCAATTGACGCGATGCACCTAGACAAGCCGCTTTCTCGGTGGCTGATTAAGCGCACTCTGTAGAAGAGATTTGAACGTAATCCGTTGGGGAACGGGTCGCGTTGATAAAAGGGGGAAGATGGGGATTCTACACAGAGACCTGCGGTACTTAAGCTGGGCTCTATGTTGCGTGTTCTGGTGCACAGCCATTGAGGCGCATGCACGTCCAAACTCGGTTCCGAATCTAAATCCAAACCCAAAGAATACTACACAACCTCCGGCGCCGGAGGCTGGCCGAGAGGCTGGCAAAAAAACTGGCGATGAAGCGAAACATCTCGCGGGCAACGGCGGCAATACCCACAAGCAGCCCTTCTATCGAATCATCCATGGGCCCAATCCTGGTCCAAAGCAACAAGCCATTGATGAGCTCCTGCACGGCACGAAGGTGCTCTACACGAAAGACGCCAAGTCGTTGCCTGAGCGCATCGACGGAGTCGTATGGCACGGCTCTCCAGAAGATGCCCACTACTTTGTGGGTACCCACAACCCTGCGCTTATTACCGATCCTGAGATCATTGAGCTTGCGAACAACAAATGGGTTGAGGCGCAGCTCATGGTGAAACACGCTCCAGAGGCCTATCCGCAAACAGAAAACATGCAGCGCCTGCTCAGAGAACTGGGCCTTTCGCCCGCGGACCGCGCAAATCTGGTCGAGTCTGACCACTCGCTTCAGCTAGAGATTCTATTCGAAAAACTCAAAATACGTTATCCCAACGGGTTTTTCATCAAACCCATAAGCGGATTCAACTCAGACGGGATTTTTCCGACCGAAAAAACTGAACCCAGAGAACTTTATGAAGGATACCTGACTCACATCAAAGCATTGCGCGAGCAACTCTTTGAAACCCTGGGCAACGAAACCGAAGTGCATTTAGCGCTTAAAACCAAAGAGTTCTACGGCGGTTTTATTCTCGAGGCGCTCTTAAAGAACCCTGAAAGCGTCATTGTGCAAGAGAGGCTAAAACCCCGCATCCTCGGACGCAAAACGTTGCCGAACGGAAAAGTAAAAGTATTGATCGAAGAGTACAGGATCCACCTCGAAGAAGGGCAAGCATGGCCCGAAGCTGATCAATACAGGTGGGAAAGCAACCGGCTCTATACCGAAGAAGGCATGCGTGAAGCGGCTGAGTTTGCTCTTCACGTATTGAAAAAATTGCCTTCGAAGTACCATCGCCTCTGCTATGGGATGGATGTCATGCGCCTTGAGGATGGCTCTTTTCGCATCATCGAGTTGAACCCGGGGGGAGAGTCTGGTTATTTTTATCCTGAAATTGATCTTTGGAGTCCGCAGGCTCTGGCCGAATTCTACACCGGAAAAAAGACCGAATTGAGAAAGAAGTTTGAGAAGGCGTTGAACGCCCGCACTCTCAAATCAAAACGGTTGAAATTGCGCGAGTTCATTGAAAGCGAAGCCATACGGCAAGTCGCGTCTTCGGATGCAGAGGTTGTTTCAGAGTTTCTGCGTAGGGCTACTCAGAGGATCCTAGACGATCTGGCTAAGGCTCCCACGAGGGCGAAGGCTCGCCAAGTGCTTCTGACATTGCAAGAATTGAAGCTCTTTGGCCTGCTCACTGAAAGAGACAAGGAATTGCTGAAGAACTTTACGAGCTCGCCACGAGGGCTTTTCCGCTCGTGCCAGCATCTGTTAACCCAAAGTGCCTCCAATCGCCCCCAACAGTAAAAACACCGTCCACAATGCGACAAAAGCAGCGCCTGGATCATATCTCATGGGCGAGCCTTGGGTGCACATGATGTGCCAAGGCCGTTCTTACGCTTCGAGCGCTTTAAATCAAGCGCATATGACGGTCTTCGACGATATCGAGTCTCATTGGTTCATTTGCGCCCCGTTTGAGGATCAAACACCTGTAAAAAACTTCGACAGGGCGCTTTCGGGCGCGATCTTTCGGAGAAGTGTATCTATATAAATTTTTAATGTTTAATATTGAGCCTGTAGAGCCGTAGGCCCGCGGGCGCAGGGCCTTGGCATCGCACTTGCTCATGTGCGGTCGGGCCTCAAGCCTATCTTGAGGCCCAAGCGTAAGGAGGAACCGACATGTTGAAGCAGAAGAAACAATTAGCACGCCTGCTCAAGACTTTCGCCATAGTCAGCGTAGCAGGAGTTCCATTGGTGTTGGCGAGCGTTCCTCGTTCAAGTGAGATCGCGAATGACACGGCGATCTACCAGAGCTTGCACGAGATCAATGTGAAGAAAGTCAAGGCGGTAGATTTTGAAAACGATATCGACGCGCTTTCGGCGCAGGAAAAATCGCATCGCCTGCCCTTGAGGATTTCAGCGCCGATGAAACGCGTGATGGAAACGCCGTACAAGAACGCGTCGTATCCGAAACGTGCAAACAAGCTTGATCGTTCTGGCAAACGATACAAGCGCTCTCAAAACCTGAAGTAGCGTCGAACTGGCCAAATAAAGATTAACCGACCTGGGAAAACGCGCCTCATCCCGATGGGTGCGTGTTTTCTCAAGTTTGCCCGGGCTTAAGCTTAAAGCGCGCCCCGTGCGCGTTAGGCTTAAGCCCTTCTCAATTTCACTGTTTTTTATTGCATTTTCTCCCCAGCTCAAACTAGACTGAGCTAGTTTTTGACCAAATCAAGATCATCTCGGAGAGCCCTCCGGAAAATTAAAAATAGCCAAATGTAGAAGGAGCACACGTGTATGCCAAATTATAAAGTGGCAAATGAAAAGCTGGCCGAGCAGGGCCGTCTGAAGATTGAATGGGCCGAGAGCAGAATGCCCGTTTTGATGAAGCTTCGCGAAAAATACGCGAAAACCCAGCCTTTGAAAGGGCAACGGATTGCAGGTTGCCTGCATGTCACCAAGGAAACAGCCGTCCTCATCAAAACTCTCAAAGCAGCCGGAGCCGAAGTCAGTTGGTCAGGTTGCAATCCTCTTTCCACTCAAGATGATATCGCAGCGGCCTTGGCCGCCGAAGGCATCTCGATTTATGCCTGGCATAACTTGAGCAGAGAAGAATTCTACTGGTGCATCGAGCGGACGCTGGATTTTAAGCCGACGCTAACCCTTGATGATGGCGCCGACCTCATCTTTACGGTGCACAATAAATTTCCGCAAATGGCGAAAGACATCATCGGTGGTACCGAAGAGACCACGACTGGTGTGCATCGCCTGCGCGCCATGGCTGAAGATGGAGCGTTGAAGTATCCGGTGATTGCGATCAACGATGCTGAAACCAAGTGGGACTTCGACAACGTTTACGGCACTGGCCAGTCTTCTATTGACGGCATCTTGCGCGCTACAAGCGTCATGTTGGCCGGAAAGAATTTCGTCGTCGCTGGTTATGGCCATTGCGGAAAAGGCTGTGCGCAGCGCGCTCGCGGACTAGGGGCTCGAGTAATCGTGACGGAAATCAAACCTACTTCTGCTTTGAAAGCAGTTCTTGAGGGCTATGAAGTCATGACGATGGACCAGGCCGCCAAGGTTGGAGACATCTTCATTACAGCCACTGGGATGAAGGATGTCATCGTAGACCGTCATTTCCGTTCGATGAAAGACGGCGCCATCGTGTGCAATACGGGCCATTACGATTGTGAACTCAATCTTGAGCATCTTGAGAAGATGTCAAAGCGCGTTCGTGAAGTGCGTTCGAATAACGATGAACATACTCTAGAAGACGGCAGACGCATTTATGTCCTGGGAAAAGGCAGACTTGTGAACCTCGCCGCGGCAGAAGGTCATCCTTCCGAAGTCATGGACATGAGCTTTGCGAACCAATTTCAAGGCATGTTGCGTTTGGCTAAAGAAGGCAGAACCATGAAGCCTCTGGTTTATACGCTTGATCCTGAGCTCGACCAAGAGATTGCTCGAGTGAAGCTTGAAGCCACAGGCATTCGAATTGATGAATTGACCGCAGAGCAAGTTCGTTATGCTCGCGACTATTCGGCAGGAACCTGATCGATCGCGGCACAACAACCAGAACTTTTGGTTATTAGCCAAAAAAGCCCAGTGGGTGAAAATCTGCTGGGCTTTTTTTATTCTCGTTTTGACGGAGTGTGTTTACAGACTGATCGCTCCGCCGGCGAAGTTGATCACTTCCCAAACAGCCTCTGAAGAAGTTGATTATTTTCCAAACACCGTCTGGCGCTAGTGGGGCGTGCCGATTCTGGGGCAAATTTTACCCATAGTTTCCGTCTACCTCCCACTTCAGTTGGCTTAAATATTATTAAATTCAAGGTTTTAGCGCTGGTGTTGCACCGGACTTTTAAAGTAGTAAACTTAAACAGTCAAGAATTTGTGAAGTCCGGTTTTAGGTCTTGGATAGGGGGTATGGAACGTATGTGGAATCAAAACTACCAGTCAAACTCGAGCTCTGGTTTAAGTACCAAAAGTTTACTCATTGCGATTGCGGCTAGCGTCGCATTGGCAAGCGGATGTGATCCAAAGCTGATCAAGAAAGGCGGAGGCGGTGCGGCCTCTGGCGGAGGAGGCGGAACCGGGGGTTCAAGCTCAAACGCCAGTGCAGCTGCTTCTATTTCTGACCTCAATGACGAGTTTGATGCCAGTTCATCTATCTCAAACTGGGAAGAGCGGTCAGTCGCCGAAGGCGGAGTGACCGGAACAGATGGTAGCTCGCTCATCAGCGGCGGTTATCTCTTGCTTAAGCCCAATGCGAATAATTATTTCTATCAAGGCAATCGCGGGTTGAATTTTTTCAAACGGATCAATCTTTCGCGGTATTCACGTTTTATCGTTGAAGCTTCTGTTCGTGCACACGAACGTGGCTCAATGGTGAACCCTCCGCCGGTGGGAACCGAGTTTCATTCGGCGGGTTTGATCATCTATACTGATCTGACTGATTTTCAAGACTGGGTCGTAGTCAATCTGGGCCGCCAGGACGTGGCCACGGGACTGGGTTTTGAGTCAAAGAATACCGTCAATAACGTGTCGAATTTATGGCTCTACAGCTCAAGCGGTGAGAACGTGGGTTTCGTGCGTCTTTGCGTGGTTGATGGCAACATCACGACTTTGACCAAATTGCCCGCAGATCCTGCTTGGACTCAACGAGACACCTTTACCCACGCGGGGATGGTCGGGAACAACGTTGGCGTGGGCCTCATGACCAACGACTATCTTACGGCGGTTGCCGACATGGACGGTGCGTTTGATTACATCCGGTTTCGCGAAATTTCAGATGCGACCGAGTGCGATCGCCTCTCGCTTTGATCCGCAGCTCAGAGGGCTCTTGGCTATGGGATCTCTGGAACATAGACCCGGGTGATGGATCTGTTCTTCGAATACCGCTCAAAAAGATCAGTGCATTCTTCAAGCGGAATGAATTTCTCAGGCAGCACCTTGTTGTCGTAGCGAACGAAAATTGGCATGCGGTCATCTTTCTTGAAGTACTTCGAAAACTCGCTGGTCGTCGTTTTGACGATGTAGTCCACTCCTTTTGCAGCGAGTTCAGCAGTGACCTTCTCAAGGTGCGCCTTCTGCTCGCGCGCGTTCTCGCTTCCCTGCGGAATGCCTGAGTGAAACTCAACCAACATCTTGTAAGGATTCTTGTGATAAATGCGTTTGGCCCACGAGTTCTTTGAGCGCGAAAGGTGGGTGTAGAGGTGGTAGTCATCGTAGAACACGTACGACTCCACGTCGCTTGGAATTTCGTAATCACAATCTGAAGAGCGCAAATAGCGTCCTAGCATTTCATCAAAGATGACGCTCTTGTGGTGGAAGTACACCATGAGAAACATGTGAAACCTTGAGATCAGAAAATCATCAAATGTATAGATGGCCTTGTGTTGCAGCGCCAGGTAGCACTTTCCACGAAAAATGTGGTGGGTCAGGTTTGAAAGCACCCACGAGACGTCGAACTTCCCGTAGTTGACGCCTGCGTGAAACGAGTCGCGCGTGAGGTAGTCCATCCGGTCGACATCCATCTCGCTTGAGACGATTTGGTGCAAGATCGGTCGGTAATCCACTTTCCCGTCTTTGCCGTCGACGATGAAAAAATCATCCGGGCAGACGATGTCTTCATTGATGATGCAGGCTACATGGATCGGGTCGATATCCCATCGCGAGAGCGTTTTTTTCAAAAGTGGCGTGAGCGACGACTGCAAAATGATCTTGATGGTGTAGTCTTCGTGGTTTGCCCTGCGGTTTCCGTCAAAAGGACAGGGTTTGCCTGGGATGCAAGCGAGCGATCGCAATTCCAGCTTCTCGATTCCGGGCATCGCGAACTCGGTCGTGTGCGAAAGCGGGCCATGCCCGATGTCGTGCAACATCGTTGCGATGCGAAGCGCCATCCGAAAACGCTCAGCCACTTTGGGCTGTTGAGCAAGTGGATGGTCTTTGCCACGAAAGGCATTCTTGAAAGCAAGCCCCGCCAGGTGAGTTGCGCCGAGGCTGTGGATGTAGCGGTTGTGGGTTGCTCCTGGATAACTGTTCTCGGCGAAACCCAATTGTTTGATGTTCCGCAGGCGCTGAAAAAAAGGCGAATCAATGATTTTCGCCTCGCTCGAAGAAACTTCAATATTGCCGTGAATGACGTCCCTGATTTCCATAGAAAATTGGTTTCACTCTGGGTATACAGCGCGCTATGGCGAAAACAAAGAAAAACAGCGACGAAAAATCTTTAGGCGGTCACGCGATCGTCGGCAAATCTAAAAGCCGGTATTTGCAGGGAAAACAAATCCTGCCTCGAGGCATAAAGAAGGGCCAGCGCGTCTTGGATCTCATCGAAGACAGCTTCATGGCTTATAACGCAGCGCGCTTGCGCGAGGCCTGCTTGGTTTATACCCAGAGCATGCTTGAAGACGATGTCACT
This sequence comes from Bdellovibrionota bacterium, assembly GCA_040754655.1. Classification (GTDB taxonomy): domain Bacteria; phylum Bdellovibrionota; class UBA1018; order UBA1018; family UBA923; genus JBFMCE01. The sequence goes on from JBFMCE010000042.1 coordinate 16,390, forward strand.
GTAGGCATGAGCCTCACGGGTGCTTTGACCCCGGCGGGCATTGGCCGTTCTTGTTTGATCCCATTGATGAAGGCGGGGTTCGTCGATTGGATGATCAGCACGGGCGCCAATCTTTATCATGACGCGCACTTTGGTTTGAAAAAACGTCTTATCCAAGGAAGCCCCAATATCGATGATCGCGTTTTACGCAAAGAAGGCGTCATTCGCATTTATGACGTTCTTTTTGATTACGACGTGCTTCTTTCAACGGATGCGTTTTTTCGCGAAATCATCCAGCACGATGAGTTTCAAAAACCCATGTCAACCGCCGAGTTTCATTGGCTCTGCGGAAAGTTCTTGGCTGAGCGCGAGCGTGCTCTTGGCGTAGGGCAAGATTCATGCGTGCTTACGGCGGCCTATAGGCTTGGCGTTCCGATCTATACGAGCTCGCCCGGCGACAGCTCGATCGGGATGAACGTCGCGGCGATGGCGTTGCGCGGCTCGAGGCTTGCGTTTGATGTGTCACGCGATGTGAATGAGACCGCGGCGATTGTTTACGGCGCGAAAAAGGGCACCTACGGAAGCGCCAAGAAAGGCAAAAGCGCCGTGTTCATCGCAGGCGGCGGTTCGCCAAAGAATTTTCTCCTCCAAACTGAACCACAGATCCAAGAGGTTTTGGGACTAGATGAGAAAGGGCACGATTTTTTCTTGCAGTTCACGGATGCTCGCCCAGATACGGGTGGGCTTTCAGGTGCGACACCTAGCGAGGCGGTGAGCTGGGGCAAGGTTGATCCGGACAGGCTTCCTGACACCGTTGTGTGCTATTGCGACACTACGATCACGCTTCCGCTCATTACGGCCTATGCACTTGAGTCGCACAAGCGACGTAAACTGAAACGATTGTATGACCGTCGTGAAGAGCTCTATGCAAGGTTGCAGAGCGAATACCTTAAGCGTGTGCGGGGAAAGTGATCCGCGCGAGGGCGAGCGGTCGTCTCAAGAGCAGTCAACTGAAGTAGAAGTTAAGGTAAATATTCTAGGGCCTGCGATTGACGCAATGCAATACTTCATATAAGCACCTCTTGTAGTTCTTCTTTCCACGAAGAGGGTAGTGTGGTGGGGTATAGATCGTCGTATTGTTTTATCTCTTTGGTTCTATTGGTGTCGATTATTCTCTGTGGCTTGTTTAATGCCCAGGTAGCCCATGCAAATTTGAAGTGCACCGAGCTTCTGGCGCCCAATGGCCAGCGTTACTATCAAGTAGATAAATTCATGACTGCTGATCCTGCAGCCTTTCAAGGGGTGACCCGCAGGATAATGAAGGTAGCCTCAACTGAGGCTACCGTGCTCATTCGTGGTGAGACAGGCACTGGAAAAGAGTTTGTCGCCCGGGCCGTGCATGCGTTGAGTCTCAGGGCAGATAAGCCCTTGGTTGTATTCAACGTCGCAGCGATACCAGAGAACTTGTTGGAAAGCACATTGTTCGGACACCTGAAAGGTTCATTCACAGGAGCGATCACGAATCAGCGTGGTTTTTTTGAATCGGCTGATAAGGGAACTTTATTCATCGATGAGATCGGAGAGCTTCCCCTTACAGCTCAGGCAAAACTTCTCAGAGTTCTCGACCAACGCGAGATCACACCGGTGGGAGCGGTGGAATCAAAACCCATCGATGTGAGGATCATCGCCGCCACTCACAGAGATCTGCAAGCAATGGTTCAAAAAGGGACTTTTCGCGAAGACTTGTATTATCGTCTCTTTGCTTATGAAATCCTTATTCCGCCATTAAGGGACAGGCCATCCGACGTTCGTTTGTTTCTCGATAAGTTCTTTGAGGAGTTTAAATCCCAACATCAGGTCGACCATGTCATCGGGTTTACCGAGAGCTCTTACGTCGCGGCTGATGCTTACGAATGGCGCGGCAACCTTAGAGAGCTTCGCCACCGTGTTGAGCGTGCAATCATCGATGCAAGGGGTGAGAGAGATCAAGACAGGATTGATCTGTCGTTGTATCTGCCCGAAAAGAGTTCGGCTGCAGATCTTAGATTGTCGTCAGTGGCAAAGCCCGTGCCAGAGGTTAAGTCAGATTTGCAAATCAAAGCGGAAGCGCAACGTTCTCCTCCGGCGCCGACTTTAATCGGTGACAAGAACTCAGCCGAAAGAATTCGTGGGATAGCAAAGCTACTCACTTCTTTTGTCGGAAATGCTTTGGAAGAAGGGCTCGCGATCAGGCTCACCGCTAAGGAGCTTGTCGATTTCGCAATGATCTTTACGGTAAAGAGATACGGAGAAAATAGAACTGAAGCCGCAAAGAAGTTGGGGATCCACCGAAGGACTCTTTTTAAAGCAATGCAGGAAACCGGTTTACAAAAAGATGAGGCAAATGGCCGCCTAGATATTCCTGGCATGTCGAACGATCCGTTGTATCGCAAGTTTGAAATTGCATTTGGAGACATAGGAAATGCTTCATTGCCTTCGCTTGAGGAATGGAAGAAGGCAGTCCCCTTTGTCAGTGGTCTGTGAGGTTTAGGGTCGAGTGGGGCAGCAGATCTCGTTGATCCGCCAAAAACAAAAAAGCCCTGATTAGAATCTCTTCCAACCAGGGCTTTTAGAAAGACCGCCACGAAACTTTCGCGGCAAATTCTTCTACAAACTAAAATCTATTCTTCGTCTTCGCTGCCGTAGCCGCTGTAGCTTGAACCGCCAAATGCGCTGCCGATCGCTGCGCCTGCTGCTCCGCCAGCCAAGCCGCTCAATACAGGTGAAGTATAGTCGTTGCCGCGATTCGGCGTGCTCTTAGGAGTTGTGCCACGTGAAGCAGGAGTCGTCTTACGTGCCGCGGTAGTTGCGCGTCCTCGAGCTGCTGTTTTGCGAGCTGGTTTTTTCGCGGTTTTCTTTGCTGCTGCTTTGCGCTTCGGGGCTGCTTTTTTCTTTGCAGCCTTAGCGCGTTTTGGTGCGGCCTTGCGTGCGGCTTTCTTTGCCGGGCGTTTTGCCTTTTTCTTTGCTTTTGCCATCTTTGAAACTCCTTATTTTCAATGAAAAATGATCCAAATCTTTGATTAAAGTACTTCACATACGTTCGCACTGTTGGCAAACAAAAAGTTAGTGGGCGAGTAAACGCAGGTCTTCGATATCGCCGCCAAAGTTGCCATTTACGACGGGCCAATTTGCAGCTGGAGTGAGTTGTCCGGGGGCGGCAACCAGCATCTTAAATGGGATAAACTTTACCGAATAACCATCTCGTCCATTTTCGTAGTAGGTGCGATCGTGGCTCGTGGTGAACGAGCTTGCAATACGAGGGCCTACGCTTTCCGCAGGGCCCGCGATCTTTCCCGGAATCCCAGGAATAGGATTATTACCCCAAAAACGTTGACTTAGCGGATCGGGTATTCTTGCAATGTTGAAATTCCGCTCTGAAGGCAGCCTGCCAAGGTAGGTTTGTAGCTGCGTGTTGAAACGGTCGACGAGTACTTGTTTCACTTGTGTGGTGACGTTGCCTGCCGCTGTCAGCGAAAACACGACCTGTTCAAGCTCTCCTCGCATGCGTTGGGTAAACTCATCGGTGCCTCCAATAGGCATTAGGGGAGCCCAAAAGGTGTAATGCTCTCCGGGATTATTTCGATAATATGGAATCATTTCGTGGGCTTCATCAGAGTTGATGGTGTCGGTGTCGACCGGAATATTGTATTGCCCGATTTCATTTTCCTCAGGAAACATCGCCGCCCTGAGTCCTCGGTCGAGGTCTTGTTTTCCAACCGCTCCTCCGGCCACGGAGCCGTTTGAGCCATCGCCGCGCAAGAGCGAACGAAACGCTCTTAAGACTTGAGAGTGCTCCCAGGAAAGGTCTTTTCCAAGTTGAAGCCATGGGTAGTTGACCGGGGTTTGATTGACTCCATTGATGCTTGGCGTGCCCTGCCTAACAAAGTCACTTTCGCTGATGTCAGGACCGATGCGTGATCCAAAAGGGGCGGCGGCGGAATAAGCCGTGAGTTCAATCGATTCGTCAGGGTTGCCAAAAGGAAAAGGATTGAAGAGAAGGCGTGCTTGCGCAGTAAGTTTGACTGCGTAATAGACGTAAGAGTTTGGTTTCTTAGCCACGCCTACGATTGGATTGGACTGAATGAATTCTGCCTTCATATCGCAGCCTCCGGGTGCTGAGGGGTCATCTCCGTCCATGAAAGCGTAACCGGTGTCGATGCGAGGACGAATCTCTCTCAGTTCAAGCAGGGGCTGCGAGGGAAGAAGCTCGCTCATCTCAACTGAATCCAAGTCAAAGACGCGCTCATTGAGGTTTCCGATGGCGCTTTTATAGGCCAGGATTGTTCTTTCAGTGGTGGCCTGGTCGACGGCTTCTTCAAGGCGTCTTGCTTGTACGGTTGAGAGCCGGGCTTGCGGGGGCGCATTGATATAGGCTTCGATGGTCTTGATGCGGCTGCGCAAGAGAAGTTCTTCAGTCACGAGTCCGATGTCATCGATCAAACCTTGCAAATTGGTATTGCTCTGCAGCTGCAATTGGTTGTCGGTGGCATAGAGCCAGTGGGTGAGCACTTCAACGTTGATGGCTGAGTTGGCGCGGCAACTGGTGCGTTGAATATCGGCGATCGCGGTTGAGGCGTTGATCAAGGCTTGGCAAGTTGGGTCAGCAGAGATGCAAGGAGGCCGTGTGACGATCGGAACCGCTCGTGCAAGTTGGCAAGGATTTGAATCGGTCGAAAGTGCGATGCATACGACAGGCACGCCCGGAAATCCTGGGGCATTCGACCCGGATGGGTTTTCCCAAACGAAAGGAATGTCTGCAACACCGTTGGTATTGCATCCTGGTGCTGGTGGTTGACCTGCTTCGCGAGGAAAACAGCGCAAACTTAAATTTCCCATCACGTAATAACGAAACAAGAATTTCTTGTACGCTTGGCGCATTTGATAATTGAGATGCGAAATATGAGTAAGCTGGCGGGCCTGAGTCGCGGCACCGGCATACGCCGCAAAGTCAGCTGCGTTTTGCAGAGAGATTTTCGCGTTCACCAGCATTCCGATGTTCACGACAAAAGCAAAGAGGGTGAACATCGGGATCAGGCTTAAAACCATGAGAACGCTGATCTGGCCACCGTGTCGACGACCGGGACCTTTTTCGTGCGCAAGGTTCTGCGATTCAAGGCGTCCATGCCCGAGGTTCATACGTAGAGTATAGTGTAACATGGCGTGGGTCGGCGGGTGGCTGCGATTGTGTTGTTTTTGTGGGGCAGTTGTCTGCGGCGGTGGGCTAGTTCGTTTTTGCCTAGTGGTGTGGTGGGGTGGAGTTTTAGCACGACGTTTTTTTGTTGGGCGTGATTGAAGCGCTTGGTGGCAAGATTTCGATTGAGAGCTCCTCCTGCCGTGGCACTACTTTTACTGTGGAACTGCCCAATGACTTGCGCCCATTTCAATCGGCCCCTTGAAAGGCGCGGCCCAAACACCCCAGGAACCAGTCGAGCCAATCCGTGATATTGAGATCACCCTTTTGGGTTACCTCAAGTATTTCATAGTAAGCTTTACGTTCCGAACAGATTTGCGCCGACATACTATAAAAGCGTTGCGGGCTGCTTTCCGACCGCGCAAGCGCCATGTCGGCTATCGCGCGCGATCCGACCGTTGCCATCGTCAAAGGGGTGGATCGTGACGAACCACAAATGAACTACGCCTGCCTTGAGCACGGCATCGATGAGCAGAAAAATCGCATGCAAAAGCACCTCACAAAAACCACACAATTGCTCCTCCGCACAGACCGAGCTGCCTAAGTTTTAGACACCTGCCCATGCCCGTGAGCAGCCTAAACAAATCCATCGAGCACGAAGCACAGAGCTCTGACTAACCTCCGAACTGGCATATCGGTTGCTCTAGTCTAGTAATCAGAGGAGCTGTAGTAGGCTAAAGAAGTTTATGTTGAAGCGGAAGCTGTATTGGGTCGCCATTGGACTTGCGGCCTCACAATTATCAATTGCAGAACTCGGCCTTTTGGGCGCCGGACCTGTCACCAGCTTTGGTGACTGTGTTGGCTGCCACACCCAGGCGGTTGATTTTCCGATCACACCCTCAAACCTTTCAGGCCTGATCAATCAAAATCTCGTGGGCACCGACAGCGCGTTTGTAAATCCCGGGCAGGGTATCGCCGGTTTGCAGAAAGATACTCTTACGAATTTGGCCGCCGGACTTCGCGCACGTGCAGACCGTGGGCCACTGGTACATCAGGCACCTATCCGTCCCTACGAATGGCCATTAGATGAGCGTCTTCGCATCGTACAAGCATTCCATCCGGTTGCGGATCGGGCCAGGCTGTCGTGGGCGGAAGAAGCAAGAATTATCAATGAAGCTCTGGGAACAAACCTTTCTGACAAGGTTTTTGATCCCGTGAAGGCGTATTATTACGCTCGCTAGCCTTGAATTGGGTTGGCGTTGAAAATTTATTTAGAGGTTTTCTCAAGTGGGGCGGCATTTCTCTCCCTCTCTCTCTTACTGTGGCGAGAGCCACAGATGCCGCCCCTTCCTTTTTTACCCTGTTTCCCTGACACATCTTGAGTGAAGGCGGCGTCTTTACGACAAGAATGGTATGGAATCACGTCAGCTTTTTAGGCTCTGCCACGTGTGCGCAGCCGTGAATGAAAGCAATAACGAAAGCGATGTTTCGAAGTGCCTCCGTTGCGGAAAGAGCTTTCTTCCAGTGAATTATTTTGAAAAATTGCGCACGCGGGCTCTTCAGACCGAAAAAAACCAGGTTGAGGTTCCCCAAATTTTGTTTTCGCCCATTCATGGGTTGATCGTTTTTTGGTGAGGATCGCAACATTTCGTCGTCAGGGGCGCGGCTAAAGCTCGTGCATTCAGTGGCCGCCAGCTGGGATCGGCGGATTCTTTCCTTTGCCTTTGCTCAAAGTAACGCGGTTCCTTCCGCCAGCCTTCGACAAGTAAAGCACTTCATCCGATGTCTTCAAAACCTCGGCGGCGGTGGTCCCGTCTTGAGGAAACGAGGCAACCCCGATGCTGCAACTCACGACGCCCAAAGGTTGTTTTTCGCCGTTTGGAAACTTGATGGAAGCAACGGTGGCTCGTATGCGTTCCGCCAGAATGACAGCTTGATTGATATCCGTTTCAGGGGCCAAGACGACGAATTCTTCCCCGCCGTACCGCGCCGGAATGTCGGTGAGCCTGCTGCAAGCTTTCAAGATTTTCGCAAAATGCTTTAACAACGCATCTCCTGCGGGGTGGCCGTTCTGGTCATTGTATTTTTTAAAGTGATCAATATCGCAAAAAATAATCGAATACGAAGATCCATAGCGCGAAGCTCGAAGGTGTTCGTTGTCAAGCAGCTTCGAGAACTGGCGGAAGTTCGTGAGCCCGGTCATCCCATCGGTGGTCGCGAGCTCTTCAAGTTTTTTGTTGGCCGCTTCGACTTGTTGGATGTACTCGGCGATCTTGCGGTCGGCCTCTTTCTTCTCGGTGATGTCACGAAAGATGAGCTGAAGGACTTCGGTTTGATCATTGAGTTTCAATGGGCTCGCCGCCATCTCAGCGCTGATGGGGGTTTTGGGATTTCCGACCACCAGCGGGATCTCAAAAGTTTTGGGATGGTAGCGCCTTGAGGCGATTCGAATCATTTTCTTGAGTTCGCCCAGGAAGTCTTCTCTGCAATATTGATAAATGCTCGTGTTCTGTAGGGCATCAAGGGGAAGCCGGAACACTTTGATGGAAGCGTCGTTGGCTTCAAGAATATTGCCGGTATTCATGTCGACCAAAACAATTGCGTCGATTGAGCGCAAAAACAGGTCTTGATAAGCGGCTTTCGCCGAGGGCACAATTCCTTCTTCGTTGCCTGCGGTGATGCCTTGGGCTAAAGGCGCAACGGGTTCTGTTGGGTGCTCAGCCATAGCTCAAAAGTGTACCACCAGCCCGCGAGCTCAACCAGCGAGTTTCACCTTGAGTTTTTTAGCCATCGATGGTTGATTGGCGGTACCATAAAAGGTATTTCCATGGAAAATCAAAAGCCTACGCTTCCTCAAGATCCTGCTGAGGTTGTGGCTGCAACTGGGACGACATTGCCGAGTGGTTCCACTTCCGTCGCAGCGCAAATCATTCGAAAGCCAGACTGGTTGAAGGTGCGAGCACCCGGGGGCGAGAAGTACCTTGAGATCAAAGCTCGACTCCGAGAATTGAAATTGCACACGGTTTGCGAAGAAGCGCGATGCCCGAACATCGGGGAGTGCTGGCAGGGAGGCACGGCGACCATCATGCTCTTGGGCGATGTTTGCACCAGGGGTTGCAGGTTCTGCGCAGTCAAGACTGGAAAACCCGGCGGCGTTGTTGATCGTGACGAGCCTGACAAGGTGGGTGGCTTGATCGGGGCTTCGGGGCTGGAATACGTCGTTCTCACCTCAGTCAATCGCGACGATCTGGAAGATGGCGGGGCCGGCCATTTCGCGGATACCGTGCGTGCGATAAAAAAAAATAAACAAGAAGTGTTGTGTGAGGCGCTCGTTCCTGATTTTCAGGGAAGCCTTGCGGCGGTTGAAACACTCGTTTTGAGCGGCGTTGACGTTTACGCGCACAACGTCGAGACGGTAAGGCGTCTGACGCCCAGGGTGCGGGATCGCAGGGCGACCTATGACCAGAGTCTTCGCGTTTTGAAAGCCGCAAAGGAAATTTCAAACCGTTTTTTTGAGGAAAAAAGAATCTCGCGCCCGATGTTCACCAAAACCTCGATTCAGGTCGGCCACGGCGAGACGCATGAAGAGATCTTGGAGACGCTCAATGACCTGCGAGAGAGCCTTGTGGATGTGGTTACTTTTGGGCAATACCTGCAACCCACTCGAAAGCACCTCAAGGTGGCTGATTTCATTTCACCGCTGCAGTTTCGGATTTGGGAGGAAAAAGCCAAAGAACTTGGTTTTTTATATGTTGCCTCAGGACCTCTGGTGCGTTCAAGTTATCGGGCCGGAGAGTATTTCATGACAAATATGCTGAAAGGAAAAACAAACCATGGAGTTTAAGCTTCCAGATATTGGTGAGGGCGTTCACGAGGGGGAGATCGTTCGTTGGTTGGTGAAGGAAGGCGACAATGTAGCCGTAGATCAACCCATGGTCGAGATCATGACGGATAAAGCGACCGTGGAAATCCCGTCGCCTTTCGCAGGCAAAGTCGAAAAACTTCATGTCAAAGAAGGCGACATGGTCAAGGTCGGGCAACTGATCTTAAGCCTGGAGGGCAGCGGGGCTGGCGCAAGCGCCGCGAAACCTACTGCCGCGGCTACCGCACCGAAACCTGCGGCTTCGCAGTCGAAGCCCATGACCCAACCAGTGGCGCAACGTCCTGCCGCCTCTGCTCAGCCACGGCCCGGTGTCGCTTCACGTCCTGCCGTTGCAGCCGCGGCGGCAGCAAGAAGCGCAAGCCCGATATCCGCGCAGGCTTCAAGCCCTGCGCTAACGAGTGGTGGCTCGGCTGGCGTTTCGTCATATGTTGCGTCTCCAGGAACAGTGCTTGCCACGCCCGCTACGCGAAGGCTTGCGCGTGATCTTGGAGTGGATCTCGCCCAAGTTCCGGCCACTGGCCCAAATGGCCGCGTCACCAAAGAAGATGTTCAACATTTCGCAGGGGCCTCGGCTGCAGGCCCTCAAGTTCCTGTCGCCGGTGCGACAAGTAGAGTGGCTCCCGGCAAAACCCAACAAGCCCTTGTTCGCCCGACTACGCCCACCGAGCGTGAAACGCTTGTTCCGTTTCGCGGAATCCGTCGAAAAATCTCAGAGGCCATGACTCGAAGCCGGCAAATAATCCCTGAGTTCACTTATGTGGATGAATGTGATGTCAGCGAACTGGTGGCGTTCAGGAAAGAAGCTAAAGAGACGGCGGAAAAAAGAGGCGTCAAGCTGACCTATTTGCCGTTCATCGTGAAAGCGATGATCCAGGGTTTGAGAACCTATCCTACGATGAATGCTTCGCTTGATGAAGAAAGCGGCCACATCGTCGTGAAGAACTATTACAATATCGGCATTGCGGTCGATACTGAAGATGGGCTTATGGTTCCCAATGTGAAAGACGCCGACCGGAAGAGCATCCTTGAAATCGCAGCCGAAATCCAAGACTTGGCCGAGAGGGCGCGAACACGAAAGTTGGCTCTTGAAGAAATGCAGGGTGGAACCATCACCATCACCAACCCAGGGCCGATTGGCGGGCTTATCACGGCTCCGGTGATCAATTGGCCGGAGGTGGCGATCATGGGCGTGCATAAGATCGTAAAGCGTCCGATCGTGAAGAACGATCAGATCGTTCCGGCTGATATGCTTTATCTCTCGCTTGCCGTTGACCATCGCGTGGTCGATGGCGCGACGGCTGCGCGATTTACGAACGTCGTGATGGAATACCTCTCGAGCCCAAAAAAAATGATGCTCGAGATGGCTTAACATTTGGAGAGTTTCATGTCTGGTAATGAGAATCATTTTGATGCTGTCGTGATCGGCGCGGGCCCAGGCGGGTACGTTTGCGCGATCAAACTTGGGCAACTGGGCCTGAAGACAGCGATTGTTGAGCGCGAATACATGGGTGGCGTGTGTTTGAATGTGGGGTGCATTCCCTCAAAGGCCGTCATCCACGCGGGCAGTTTCTACGAGAAGCTGGGAGCGCATGCCGCAGAGCTTGGGATTGATCTCAAAGTGAAGGGCATCGACCTGGGTAAATTGAAAGAGTGGAAGGACAAAGTCGTCAAGAAGCTTACGGGCGGAGTTGAGATGCTGCTCAAAGCGAATAAGGTCACCATTTTCAAGGGTGAGGCCAAGTTTGAAAATCCGACGACGATCAGAGTCAAATCCTCATCAGGACAGGTCGCGCTGACTTCGAAGAACTTCGTCATTGCCACCGGGTCTCGTTCCGTAGTGATCCCGGGCTTTGAACCTGACGGGAAACAGGTGATCACCTCGACCGAAGCGCTTGACCTGACTGCGGTTCCAAAGAGGCTGGTGGTGATCGGAGGCGGGTATATCGGTCTTGAGCTTGGCACTTACCTCGCGAAGGTGGGGTCGCAAGTCACGGTGCTCGAAGGAACCAAAACATTGCTCGGTACGATGGATCAAGATTGCGTGCAAGTCGTAGCGCGCGGTCTTAAGCGCAGGACAGTGACCGTGGTGACTGAGGCCAAGGCCAAGTCTTATAAGAAGACCAACCAAGGTCTTGAAGTGAGTTATGAAACTCAGCAAGGCGTTCAAACCACGGTTTGTGATTTGATCTTGGTCACTGTCGGAAGGAAGCCCAATTCCGATACCCTGGATTTAGCGAAGGCCGGCCTTCAACCAAATGCAAAGGGCTTCATTGAGATTGACCGCCAATGCAGAACGAAAGTACCGCATATCTTCGCCATTGGAGATGTCGCGGGCGGGATGTTGCTTGCGCATAAGGCGAGCAAGGAAGGCATCGTTTGCGCCGAAGTCATCGCGGGGCACAAGAGCAGCTTTGATACGACAATTATTCCGGCGGTTGTTTTTACCGATCCCGAAATCGCCTCGGTTGGATTAACGTTGGCCGAGGCCAAGTCCCAGGGTTTTGATGCCCATGAGGCGCAGTTTCCATTCGGGGCTCTAGGGAAAGCTTTAGCTTCAGGAGAAAGTGAGGGGTTTGCGAAGGTCGTGGCCGATCGTAGAACTCACCGTCTTCTTGGGGTGCATATTGTAGGTTCTGAAGCGAGTGCTATGTTAGGAGAAGCCGGGCTTGCACTTGAGATGGGCGCGGTTCTTGAGGACCTTGCGCTCACGATTCATGCGCATCCCACTTTGCCTGAGGCATTGATGGAAGCGGCCGAAGTCGCGCTTGGGCACCCGATACATGTGGTGGCGAAAGCGCGGCCCGCTCATGAAAAGACGGCTTGATTAAGTTCAAATGAGGTGAATGTCATGGAAGTCTTGGATCTTGGTATAAAAAGTTACGAAGAAGTTTGGAATCTTCAAAAAGAGCTGGTTGAAAAACGCGCACAAGACCTCATCGCAGATACTCTGATCCTTGTTGAACATCTACCGGTGTATACCGTGGGTCGGGCAGGCATTGCTCCTCTCTCAGATGACACTCCAAGCGTAGGACAAGATGCGCCTACTGAGATTAAAGTAAGGAAATTAGGCTCGGTTCCCGTGACCGAGATTGAACGCGGGGGCAAACTCACGTTCCATGGGCCTGGGCAGCTTGTAGGCTATCCGATTTTCAAACTTGGCCACCGTGATCTGAGGAAATATCTCCGTGACCTTGAACGGGTATTGATGTCGGTGTTGATTCAAGAGACTTTGCTTCCGGCCAGGCCTTGCCCTGAAACCTTGCTGCTTGAACCGGGTCAGTTGCAAACTGGGGTTTGGATCCAAGACAGGAAGATCGCGAGCATCGGCATCGCAGTGAAGCATTGGGTTGCCTACCACGGCTTTGCCTTGAACTTGAAAACGGATTTGCGTTACTTCGAAGCTGTTGAACCTTGCGGGTTCAGCGGGTCGATCATGACCACGCTTGAGCGGCAACTTGGCGCGGATGCGGATATCCCGGCGCTCACCTCTCGAATCAAGGCAGCGCTCATCGCGCGTTTTGACGAGCTCTCAAAAAGTTATGGCGAGTGGAATACGGCCACTGAAACCCTGGTTGCTGCTGCGCCCCTTGTTGACGTCGCCGTGCCAATGGCTTCCTCTGATTCCAGTCCCGCTTAAAGCGTCATATCCTCGTCGACGCTGGTAGCCTCTTTGATCTGTTTCTTGTAATGAGAGAAAGTAAAGCTTTCCTCTAAGACTTCGAGATCGACGGGGATTAGCAGTTGATTTCGAAAAAGCCTTAGTGCGTTTAGTTTGGGCTCGTCGAACTTCATCGCAGAGAGCAGGCGGCGCATCTGTTTTGAATCCAGAAAAATTTTTTCATTGGTGTGGCTGGCCAGATAATCTTTCGCCGCCTTGAATTGATCTGCCTTGAACGGGCGCTCTTGGATGGCTTGGATGAGATCAGAAAGATCAATTTGCGATCCGTTCAAGAAAAAAGCGGTATTGAATTCTCTAACCGGAACCGCCAAGGTAAGCACCTCTAGGCAAGGACTGCGCACGATTTTGAATTCGCCTTCCTGATCAGTCACTGCATCACACGAAATGCCGGGAATGCTGAGAGCGACATCATCGTGTTTTGAAAGATTGGCGTCAATCGACTCTTCGATGCGTTGAGCCACTGACTTCGTATAGCGTCTCAGAGAAGCATTGTCAGGTGCAAGAACCTGCATCGACAATGTGAACCCAGACCCGCTCTCGATCAAATGCACTTTGTGGACTTTCGCGCGCAACGCGACGGCGGCAATCGTTTCTTCTGAAAAACTGACCGACACTGTTCGAGCAACGGCTTTATACGATTTGGGCGCAAGACTGTCTTCTTGTCTGGTTTCGCAGCCAGAAAAGGAAATCGCGCCAAGGGTTAAAATTAGGGCGAACAACCACTGTGTTTTCAACATATCGCCTCAAAAGCAAAGACATAATACGCCTTTATTCTGACTAAATCAATCTGTTATTTGTGATTCAATTCCAATTATTTCAACAAGTTACACGGGCCAAACTACTGGTATATACTGGTATTAAGGAGAACACATGAAGCCGCTTTCGCTTTATGACGAAGAGTCGCTCATAAAAATGGTCGAATTGCAGAAGGCGACCCAGTGGGATCTCGAGAAGGCGATTGATTGGCAGCTTCCAATTGACCTGAACAAGCCTCTGGTTCCTCTTGATGAAAAAGCGCTTTTTTTCCCCGGCGCCGGAAAAGAAGAGCGCCTGGCGATCTCACAGATGATGGGTTTAGTCATCGCGGCGGCGATATGCGAGATGGAGGAGAGCCTCATCCGCTTGCGATCGGTGGGATGGGATCAGCTTGCGGCGAAGTACCCGGTGAATCCTGAATTCGTCGAACTTGGCGAGCAGTTTTTCGCAGAAGAAGAAAAACATTCAGAGGCTTTTAGAAGGTATCTTAAGAAATTCGCGGACACGGCTGGCATTGAGTTCGAAGTCTTGCGCGAGGTATTGCCCGTCATCGAAAGCACCAAGACAGAGTTCATTTTGCGCAAGAACCTTGAATTGGGCGGATATTCTTTTTGGTGGATCGTTGCGCAGGTCGAACAAGAATTTTTGCTGCTCTACAATGCGCTTGCCCCGTTCAAGCAAAGTCTCGAACCACTCTACTTTGATATTCATCGAAAGCACTTTGAAGAAGAGGCTCGTCACGCTTCATTCCCGTATTTGCTATTAGAGCTCTTGATTACAAGAAGCACCCATCCCTTGAACCTCGTGCATCAAAAGGCCGATCTGATGGTTTCACAACTCCTGCAGGCGATGTGGACGGTGAATTCGCTCAGTCGTTTGAAGAAACTTAAGAAAATAAAGCAGAAGCATCCTTTGTTCGACGCTCTGCTTAAGGTTTACCCGCTCTTTGAGAAACAACCTGTGCACCGCATTTTCTGGGGGCTTTTTACGAGTGTTCCTTACGTGAGTTCTCTGGTAAATCCGTTTTATCACCGCAAGTTTTTGAAGTTTACCGAGAGGATGGGGGCTTTTTCGATACCATTTCCGGCACCAGAGCCCGCGCCTTTATTGAAAGAATGAATGCTAAAGCGCACTAAGATCAGGGATTTGACGACAGCATGGCTCGAGGAAGGCCCGCCAAATGTTGAGGGTGATGTCTTTCTTTTCTTGCATGGTTGCCCTGATACCCCGTTTACTTGGAAACACCAGCTCGATCGTTTCAGTACGAGTGCACGATGCATAGCGCCTTTTGCGAGAGGGATCGGTGAGAGCGAGGGGAGTCGCGATTCCAAACGCTATTCTTTGGATGCCATCGCCTTAGACCATCTTGAGATTCTGCGCGAATCCGGCGAGTCACGTGACCAAAGCATCATCGTGGTCGGCCATGATCTTGGCGGCCCTCAAGCCTGGAACATCGCTCATCTTCTTGGACGGCGTCTCAAAGCTCTGATCACGATCAATGGCCCAGCGGCTTATCAAATGGCTCATCGGGCGAAAAACTTAAGGCAGCTCGCCAAGAGTTGGTATGCAGGTTTTTTTCAAATTCCCGTGATCTCAGACTCTCTGATTCGGTGGAAGGAAAAGGATCTGATTCGCCTGAGCCATCGCGTTGGTGAGAAGGCGCTGGTCGAAGAGAATGCTTCGATCGTCAAGTTTTTGCCTCAATACCGAGAGGGCTTCAAGACCTTGGTACGAATCTATCCAGCTAAACCTGCGAAAATCGAGGCACCGGTTTTGGTGCTTGCGGGTAGCCGTGATCCGTTCTTAGAGCTGCCGAAGGCCGATGAACTCAAACCCTTGGCGAGCCAAGTGACGATTCGTGTTTTGGAGGGCGGTCATTGGATTCATGAGAGCATGCCGAAGAAAGTGAATCAATTGATCGAAGGCTTTCTTGGAAAGATTAAAGAGAAAAAAGATGAAGCATAAGACTGATGATCTCGAAGCATTCACGAAGACCCAGCGCCTCGCTTATCAGTGCGTCTTGGAAATCAAACGAGAGATTCAACCTGGTTGGACGGAGAAACAGACGGCGAGGTTGATGGACGTCTACCTTCAAGACCACGGCGTACGGACCTTCTTTCACCGCTCATTTGCATGGTTTGGCGATCGCAGCAGGTTCCAGGGGTTCAAGAATTATTTTGATTTCATGCCTTCAAATCGCAGGCTCGAGCCGACGGATGTCATCATTTTAGATACGGCGCCGATCGTTGAAGGTTATCCGGGGGATGTCGGTTATGCGTACTCGGTTGAGCCTCATGAGGGCTTGCAGCTGGCCAAGCGCCGATTGCTCGATTTTCGGAAAAAGATCCCATCACTCTTTTCTTCAGAGCGTTCACTTGCAGAAATCTGGCAAGAAATCGACCGCGAACTCCAGGCCCTAGGATACGACAACATCCATTCAATGTACCCTTTTTCAGTTCTGGGGCACCAAATGCATCGCATTCCTTTGAGCAAACTTCCAGGACTTACCATTCCCTTTAGTTTGCATAGCTATTGGATGTTCTTGTCGCGCGGCCTTTTTAAAGAACTTCTAGGCCCTAAAACGCGAGGGGACAAAGCGGGCCTTTGGGCGATAGAGCCTCATATCGGTGGAGCGGGGTTTGGAGCCAAGTTTGAAGAGATCCTGGTGGTTCGCAAGAAAACTTCGGGTGAAGGCTACGAAGCCTTTTGGATGGACGATGAGGTGCCTCACCTCAAAGAGGCTGCGCCGGCCTAAGATGAGCCGGCGCCAACGCTGTCTTATTTTACCTAATGAAGGGTCACATTACTTTTCAAACAGCTTTGGCACAATGAACGCGTCAGGAATCGGAGGGGGCAGAGCGGTTAGTTTTTGAGGCCCGAGCTCTTGTCCGAGTCGATTCTTATTCAAGACTTCGAGATTGTAATTGAGCGCCGAAAGTAGGGGAGTGATGTCGAGTTCACCATAGATCTTGTTTGATGGAGGCATCAAAAATTTTTCTTTGGCAAGGGTCACCATGCTTTTGGCGCCCGACCAGTTTGCTTTTCTCAAGTGCACGAAGTGGGCTGCCACTTGTATCAGCCCTTGAACGAAGGTGCGGTCGCGTCCTTGTTCAAGAAGCCAGAGTTGCTCCCAAATCTCATGAGCTTCGAAAAACTCTTCTCGATTGAAAAGGGTTTGACCTTGCGAGAGCATCGCCACGCGCTTTGCTGGATGCAAGAGAATTGGCGTTTTCTCGCTGTCCCAAGTGTCGGTCATGAAACGATTATGCCCTGGGGCGCGAGATTAAGGCCATAAATTCTTGGCGAGTTCTGCGGTCTTCCCGAAATGAACCCAGCATGCTTGAGGTGATCGTGTAAGAGTTTTGTTTTTCAACGCCTCGCATCATCATGCACAAATGATAAGCTTCGATCACCACGCCGACACCAACGGGATTGAGTGTGCGGAAGAGGACATCGCTCACTTGGTCTGTCAGGCGCTCTTGCACTTGTAGCCTTCGTGCGTAGCAATTTACGACGCGGGGGATTTTCGAGAGCCCGACGATTTTTCCGTTTGGGATATAAGCTACATGGGCTTTGCCATAGAACGGCAGTAGATGGTGCTCGCAAAGCGAGAAGACCTCGATGTCTTTGACGATGACCATCTCGGAATATTTTTCCTCGAACATCGCTTTTTTAATGATCTCTTCAGGGCTGGTTTCATAACCTGAGGTGAGAAACTTCAAAGCTTTCGCATAGCGCTCGGGGGTCTTTTGCAGGCCCTCGCGTTCAAGGTTTTCTCCTAGGCTTTCAATGATGGTGGCCACTGAATTTCTAAGGCAGCGATCGGTTTCGGCGTCGCAGGCTGAGGTGTGTTTTGCTTTCATGAAACTAAAGAGGCTCCTTTTTGCTTTGTGGGAGTGTTTCTATCAGCTTCTGGTACAATAGTAAATCAGCCATGAGCAAGGAGTCGGTCGTAGGGGAAAATGCATGATGGGCGGTGGGTCAAGTTCTGGGGCTGGCGACGCTTCCAATCCGGGTTCCGGCAGTGGCGGCGGGATCTCACCAGATGAGATGTTGATTTGTTTTTGCCATGGAATCACCGAAGCTGAGATCCGGGCCGCGATCAAAGAAGGTGCGCGCACCGTCGCTGAGATTCAAGCAAAAACATTGGCCAGTACGGGTTGCGGAGGCTGCATGCCCGAGGTCGAACGCATTCTGGAAGAAGTTCTTGGCTCTGGTGCTGGCAAGAAGCCCGCGACGGATTGAAGACGTAATCCGTAATCCGATTCGGGGCCGCAACTCTACCGCACTCTATATACTTAAAAAAGCTGAATTGTTTTGGTCGGAGTACTCGGCACGTGCCGAGTGCTGTGCTTAAGTTGACCCGGAAAACTCGGCGCACGCTGAGTTGCGGCTGTGTTTGGTAAAGTAAAGCGATGGGGGGGTGATGGTTTTTTATGCGGGGGATTGGTGCAAAAACTTTTGATGAAACAAAAGTTTTTACAAAAGTGTTTTTTTGCAGATGGCTCTCTTAGAGATGGTTCTAGAGATGGCGTGGGAACATTTCTGGAACGGTCGGGGATAGCCCGACGGTCCGGAATAGCCCGGAAATTTTTTTTGAAAAATTTCCACGTGCACTTGCAAAAATTACTGTCCGCACAAGAGGACAGATCGCTGGCGTGAGTTTGGTGGCGTGCTTAAAATGACCTCCAAATCTTTTGCTTTACCATCGCCCGGCG
>JBFMCE010000043.1:0-32458 GCA_040754655.1 Bdellovibrionota bacterium
CGCTTTAAATGTCGAGGATTTGAAAAAGTGGCGACAAGCCTTCCCAAAGATCAGGATATCGATCGGGTTTGAAGAAGATGAGTTGCAAGATGGCTACACCCCCGAGATGACAAGTGAGCAACTTGGCAACGCGATCAAACTGGGGGGATACATTGATTTCAATCTCAGGGCGCCTCGCGTGAACAACTCGACCCCTTTTGTGCAAGAGATGATTGCTCTGGCGATTGAACATCCGTCGATCAAGTCGGTTTCGATCTCGCCTTGGAACTGGCCTGATAAGGGCGACCCTGAAATCACTCAAGCTGATCTTGAGTTGCTTCAACGCAAGGTCATGCCAGTGGCCGCAAAGAGAAAAGGCAAAGAAGCCAAGGTATTGCTGGATCTGAGGCTGCCTTACAAGAAATAAGATTGCGGTTTTTAACGGCCAATAGCGCTGTTCGTGTCGCTTAAGCCTTGTTGCGGATTTGGTTTTGCCTAGCCGCTCTTAACCAAGAAATCCGCTCAACTCTTCCCAGCGACCGAGCTTCTGGTTCAGTTGTTTTTCAATTTCACCCTGTTCAGCGACGAGCTTCATCGATTTGTCTTTATCAGAATAGGTTGCGTCGTCAGCGAGAAGATCATGAATCTCAGACTGACGCTTCTCGAGCCTCGTGATTTCTGCCTCGAGGGTGTCGCGCTCTTTTTGCCAGGCCCGCTTTTGGTTGTTCGACGGGGATGTCGGCTTGCCAGCTCCGGGATTTAACCCCTCAGATACCGTGTTTTTCACAGGCGCCGAAGATGCTGCTCCCATGCTCAGCTTTTGTTTTGCCGCCTGAGAAGTCTCACGAAGCTTGCGTTCGACGTAGTCATCATATCCTCCGACAAGCTGAAAGACTTGAGACCCTTCGGGCGAGGGTACGATCTCTAAGACTGAGTCGACCAGTGGCGAAACAAAATTGCGGTCATGCGAAACAAGGCAAAGCGTGCCTTCAAAACTTGATAGTGCGTCAAGAAGCACGCCCCGTGATTCCACATCAAGATGGTTCGTGGGTTCATCCAGAAGCAGGAAGTTCGCCGGCGTAAGCAAAAGCTTCGCCAGAGCGACGCGCGCTTTTTCACCGCCAGAAAGTACGCCACATTTTTTCTCGATCGCATCGCCTGAAAAAAGAAATGCCCCACCAATGCTTCTCACCTGAGTAATGGGCATTTCCGGTGCGCTTGCTTGCAACTCTTCCAGTACGGTTCTTGCGAGGACGAGGCTTTCTGCCTGGTGTTGCGCATAGTAACCCACCTGCACCTGGTGGCCGTGCTTCAAAATGCCCGAAGTGGGCGCGAGTTTTCCTGCCAGCATCTTGAGGAGAGTGGTTTTTCCGGCCCCATTCACCCCAACGATGGCTACTCGCGAACCGCGTTGGATGATCCAGTTCAAGTCGCGGAAGACGATTTTTTCTCCGTAGTGCATTGAAGCACTTTGAGCGGTGAGCACTTCTTTTCCGCTGTGAGGAGCGGGTGGGAAACGAAAACGCACCGACTGCCGGTCTTCAGGCAGCTCAATGCGCTCCATTTTTTCAAGTTGTTTGAGTCGGCTCTGTGCTTGTCTGGCCTTGGTAGCCTTGGCGCCGAAACGCGCCACGAAAGCTTCAATCTCAGCGATTTTGCTTTGCTGGCCCGCGTGTTGAGCTCTTAAAATCGTAAGCCTTTCTTCTTTTTGCAGGGCATAGCTGTCGAGGTTTCCCTTATAAGTCCAGAGGCGCTTTTGATCGATCTCTAAGACCTCGCGCACGATTCGGTTGAGAAACGCAGTATCGTGGCTCACTACGAGAAGGGCTCCTTGGTACCGCTCCAAAAATTCTTCGAGCCATAAGAGTGATTCAAGGTCGAGGTGGTTGGTAGGTTCATCGAGTAAAAGCAAATCCGGGTCCATCAAAAGAACCCTAGAAAGAGCCACGCGCATCAGCCATCCACCGCTGAATTGTGAGAGCGGACGGTCGTAGTCTTGGGCCTTAAAGCCCATCCCACTTAAGATCTCTTTAGCGCGTGCCTCTAAGCGATATTCATCAAGATGTTCGAGTTCTTCAAGAATGCGACCGTAGCGTTCAAGGGCAGGTTCGTGTGAATCTTCTGGTTTTGATGATCTTTCCGCCACTTCAGAAAACTCAAACTCTAGCTCGCTTTTAGCTCGAAGAAGTTCTTCTCGTCTTCCATCCATCCGAAGAGTCTCTTCGAGCACAGTTCTGTCAGCCGATTTTGGCACTTCTTGGGCAAGGTGCCCTATCGCCAAGTGTTTGGCTCTGCTGACAGCGCCCGAATCAGGATGTTCTAGCCCTAAGACGATCTTGATCAGGGTGCTCTTGCCTGCTCCATTCGGCCCAATCAGAGCAACACGCGAGCGCTGGCCAATGTGTGCTGAGGCGTTCTCAAAAAGAACCTTTGAACCGTATTGTTTAGAGACGTTGTTTATTGAAAGCATTTGGTTACTAAAAACTTTAAACAAAATGAACAGCTTGCCCTACGAGGTTTTTCATCTTGTTGAGAAATCCCAAGTTTGAATGAGCAGACCTTATAGCTTTCTTTGGTATTTGGGAAGAGTCGCAAAATCGCGAAATACAAGAAGGGTAAGGGAAATCCGTTTCCCTAAAATTTTAAAAGAATGATTTTTGGATCAATTCAAATCCTGAAGGTCAGGCAGCATGCCGTCTCCGACCACTGAGGTTGTCTTTATTCCGATGCAATTTTTATTTCGGATCTCATCGCTTCGTTTTGTGATGACGACGTAGTCAGAGGGTTCAGTTTCATCACTGATCCTCACCAAAATCACATCGCCATGAGCCCAAGTTCCTGAGTAAAGCGTTTTTACCGCTGTAACCGAAGCATTATCAGCAAGTTTTTTTGCTCTTTTGAGAGCGGCCTTAGCAGCAAGCTTTTTGCACTGCTGTGAGGCATCTTCGGCGAATGCCGAGGTTGAAAATAAACCGACGACAGTAAGAATTAAAAAAGTTCTCATGATAAACCCCCTTTAAGAACTGGGGGTCTTTTTACCGATCTGACATGTGAAGTCAATGTCGAGTTTAGAATAATCGCAAAATCGACGGATTTTTTTGAAAGCCGCATTTTGAACCGATGGCAAGTTCAAGCTGCTGCTGTTTTTGATCTAGAGCCTGGCCAGGTTTCAAGCAGCTGCTTTGCTGCGCGAAGCCCCGTGGTGACGGCCGCGTCTACAGTGCCTGTTGGCCCATCGGTATTTAAGGCTTCGCCCGCAAAAAACAAAGTGTTCTCGATCGGAGTGGCGAGAATACGCTGAGCTTTGATTCCTCCGAGGCCCAGGTAAGTGTAAGACCCTTTTGAAAATGGGTCTTTCTGCCAATTGTGAAAGTGCAGTGATTCAAGCTTGCGCCGTATTTCACCGATGTCGACGTCGAGGGCTGAAGCCAATGAACGTAAACCAGCATCGATGATCTTAGATTCATTGAGTGATGACAATTGATCGGCGTATGGGCCGCCCGACCAACCGGTGAGTACAGCTGATTGTACAGGCAAGGTAGACCACCACGTCGGGATGGGGAGGTTTGGGTCATGGAAGAAACTCAAGGGAGTCTCTCTTGTGTGGTTCCAAAAATCTTCTTGGAATCGAAAAACAACTTTGACTACTGCTCCAGGGTGCAAGCGTTGAAGCGCCTCATTTTTCTCGATGAGGTCAGGTTGAAAACAAATCGCACCTTGTGTCTTAGGTTCTGTCTTCCACACGCCAACGGGCAAAGTCAGTACAATTCGTTCTGCTTCAAAGCCGAGGTTCTCGATGTCATTGTGTGCAAGAACCTTGACCTGGCCAGCCTTCCAAGAAACCTCGCGCACTGCCGTATTCAAATGAAGCACATTTTTCCAATTGGGGATGCTCTCGAGCAGAAAGTGAACCAGGCTTCCATAACCTTCAAAAAGTCGGGCAATGCGATGGGCTGAAGCCGAGTCTTCGCTTTTTTCAGCTAGGGCCAGGGCCTTTTCGCTGATCTTCCCAGGATCTGCCGCATGAAAACCTTTCACATAAGAAGTGACTATTTGTTTTGTGAAAGAATCGAAATAAGATTGGTCCAGAAAATCCTGAAATGAGCGCTCTTCTTGCGAAGACTTACCTAGGGTATTGATGACGCTGCCAACTTTTTCCCAGAAGTCGATGACTCGTTGTTGGTGGTGACCGCTGCGCCATTCGTGATGGTCTTCGATCGGATAAGTCTTTAAGTTTGATTCTTCGATCAAGTTCCTCAAAACTTTGGGTTGGGCGTGGATGAATTCCGCTCCGAGCTCAAGGGGTGAAATCAGGTCAGGCTCGGTCACTGTGAATACACGCCCGCCTACTCTGTCTCTTGCTTCGAGCAAGCAGACGTTCAAACCTGCTCGTACGAATTCACGTGAAGCAACCAGGCCAGAAACTCCTGCACCCACGACGATGACATCAGTTTTCATTCCTTTGTTTTATGCAAAGGCCGGTGCCTGGTCTCGAAGCGTCAAAGCGTCGAAAGATCGATGACAAAGCGGTACTTCACGTCGCCTCTCAAAACCCGTTCGTATGCTTCGTTGATTTTTTGAGGTGAAATCACTTCAACGTCGGAAGCGATGCCTTTTTCAGCGCAAAAGTTGAGCATCTCTTGGGTCTCACGTATGCCTCCGATCAAAGATCCTGCGAGGCTGCGACGTTTGGGGATTAACGAGAATGCATGCACGGCCGCCGGTTCGCTGGGTACGCCCACAAGAATCATCGTGCCATCTATTTTTAAGAGGTTGAGATATGAATTGAGATCATGGGGAGCTGACACGGTATCAATGATGAAATCAAAGTGTTCGCTCAGGGTCTCAAAAGTCTTTTCATTTTTAGTCGATGCAAAATAAGCTGCGCCAAGTCGCTTGGCGTCGCCTTCTTTCGCCATAGAGGTGCTGAGAACTGTGACTTCCGCACCTAGGGCGGCGGCCAACTTTACGGCCATGTGGCCCAGTCCACCCAGACCCACGACTGCGACCTTATGGTCCTTGTTCACCCCCCATTTTCGGAGCGGGGAATAAGTCGTAATGCCTGCGCACAACAATGGAGCCGCTTGTTCGAGAGGGATGCCTTTAGGAATATTCAGGACATAATTTTCATCGACGGTGATCGCCGTTGAATAGCCCCCTTGAGTCAGGGTCTTCTGATCTTTCTCAGTACCGTTATAAGTGAAAGAGACGTGACCTGTGCAATATTGTTCATTTCCTTTTTTGCAGGAAGGGCACTCGCGGCAAGAATCCACGAAACATCCGACTCCTACTGTATCGCCCGCCTTGAATTTGCGGACCGCTCGTCCTACCCGCGTAACCCTTCCCACTATTTCATGCCCCGGCACCATCGGGTATTTGGCTCCGCCCCACTCATCTCTGGCCTGATGGATGTCGGAATGGCAAATGCCGCAGTAGAGAATCTCGATCGCGACATCATGATCGCCCGGGTCGCGGCGTTCGAACGAAAAAGGTTCAAGCGGGGTTGTAGGGCTTTTTGCGGCGTAGGCCTTGGTCTGAATGGGCATGAGTCGTTCTCCTTAAGAATTATTTTGAGTTCATGAACTTGAGCCTGCGCACCATTTGCGCGCCGATCCAGTCAAAAATAAATGAAGGGATGATCTTCAATAAAAAATAAACCGGGCGGTATTGCCAGGGTTCGACGATTCTTCCTTTTCCACGCAGGAGAGCGGGGATGAAAAGCTGGGCCGCGCGATTCACCTCGACTTTGAAGGGCATCGGAAAAGGCGCATCGCGAGTCATTGCGGTATCGATAAAGCTTGGCGCGATATCGACGACCCGAATTCCTAGAGGTTTCATTTCAATTCGGAGGCCTTCAAGATATGTGCTCAATGCCGCTTTTGTGGCGCTGTAGGCCGCGCCGAACGGAAGGCCTCGAGCCCCTGCGACGGAAGAGACTCCCGCGAGAATGCCGGCGCGTCTTTGAATCATGCGTACTTTCATGAATTCAATCCCATCGATCGCCGCGCCAACATTCACTTCGATCATTTTTTTTGCTCTGGCTCCGCTATCGACGAGTGGAGAGAAATCTCCTCCCATGCCTGCATTAGCGATAAAGATACCCGCTCCCTGAAGAAGTTCATCAAGTTCACCGAGCATTCGCCTGAAGGCATCGCTTTGGGTGACATCCACCGATCTGTATTCCACCTGGGACGCACCCAGCGATCTGCATTCTTCCGCCACTTGCTTTAGGAGGTCTGAGCGGCGTGCCATGAGCCCTAAGCGATATCGCTTTCGCGCAAATTCTTTCGCAAGGCTAGCTCCAATTCCGTCACTTGCCCCGGTGATGATTACAGAAAGATTCATTGGTTCTTCTTAGAACACACTCGTTTTGGTGCGAAAAGCAAATTCTTCGGGGTTAGAGCCTGGGTTTCTTGACAACCCCGCGCGATCTCTTTAGGCCTCATGTTGACTCGATGGGGGAGTAATGGCGCATTTCAATCGTTTGATCGCTCTTTTCTTTGTTTGTTGGGGCTCTAGCAATTCGTTCGCTTACGAAAGCTGCAAGGGATTTTATAAAACACTCAGTTGCGGAAACCTTGTGTGCGAGCCTCGCAAAAAAGAGACGGCTGAGAATTGTCCGATTGACTGCGAGACTTTCGAGCTTCGCTCTTACAATTCCCAAGCCTATTGCAGTCAAAATGCGGAATTCAGGTCTCCAAAGAACTTAGAAGAAGCCGTCGACGATATTTTGATGGCGCAGAGTTTGGGAAGGTCGATCCGTGTCGTAGGAGCCATGCATTCGCAGACCGATGTCTTCTGCGGCAACGAAGTCATGCTTTCTACGGCGAAGCTCAATGCGATCTTGGGCCTACGAGAATTTGCAGGGGACCAGGTGGTTGACGTTCAACCAGGAGTAAAGCTGGGAGACCTGCAAGACTGGCTTCATGAAAAGAACTTGACCCTTGGCCTTGCGGTGCCGAATTACCCTCACATTACGATGGCTGGCGGTCTCGCTACCGGAAGTCATGGCACTTCGAGGTTGCATCCCGCGACGCTTGCAAGCGCCGTTCGAGAGATAGAGTGGGTAACGGCCGATGGACGGGTGTTCCGGGTGAACCATCAAACCCCAAATACAACTTTGTGGAATGCGGCGCGAGTATCGCTAGGTTCACTGGGTTTTATCACCAAACTTTCTTTGAAAGTCGAACCGCAGTTCCATTTGAATATCACGACTACAGCGATCAAAGATGATGTGTTGTTACGACGTTATCCACATGATTGGCCTCAACCTTGCGACAGCGAGACGTATTTCTGGTTTCCTTCTCAGGGCAAGGCGCTTCGGTTTTGCGGCACTCGAACGTCTGCACCTGTCGATCCTAATGGGATGAATACGATCTTGTTGCAACGCGGACCCGAGAGCAAGGTGCAGGAAGCGCTGCGCAAGGTCATGCATTTTTCACGCTGCAGCCCGGAAGTCGCTTGTAGCGCGGAGTGGATGGTATTTCGCGAGCTTTCGAAGTCGCCGCCATTCAAGAAAGAGAATCGCAAGGGAAAGCTGGTTTCATCAAGCAGCGTCACGGGTCATTCACACAAGATGACGACCAGTCATTTTCCGGATCCTGATCAAAAATTCTATAGCGTCATCGATTGGGCCCTGGCGATACCTGCTTTCAACGTCGGATCAGCGCTGAATTACGTGAAGACATACTCAAAGAAGCATAAAGTGTGTTTCCCTGTTGGTGGTATTACGCTGCGGTTTGTACACGATGACCGAGCGAGCCTGGGATTTTATAATTTCGCAAGCGGAGATGCGGAGGATCCGGCGGTGGTATTTGAGTTCGTCACTTACGATCCCCAAGGCGTGAGCGGAGCGGATCGGACGAGAATGAATCAACCGATTTATGAGCTTGTTCACAACCTCATGAGTAGATTCGGGGCGCGTCCCCATTGGGGGAAAAACGAAAACTGGGTGTTGAAAGAAGCCGTTCGTTTGGGAAATTACGAATATAAGCTCGATGACTTTCTTGAAACCAAAACAATGCTCGACCCGTCAGATCAATTTGGAAACGAGCTGACTCGAAGTCTCTTTGGAAACGAAGGAATCACCCAATAGCAGCGTCGGGCGTTAGCTCTTATCAGGTTTGTCTTCTAAGCCCCAGGGGTCAGCGTCTTTTTCATTTTTTTGCCTGTACCTCCGGGGCCAGGAGCCGGCTGATCACCCCAATCCCAATCGAAGGGGTCTTTGGCATTCGGGTCTCGCACGGGAATGCCGATGTCATGTTTGTCGATGAACTTCTTGGCATCTTCTGGAATGTTTTCTGGAGTAGGTTGAAAAAGCTCTTCTTGAGTAAAGCTTTTCACGATTTTTCGAGCAGGAATGCGTTTCAGTGAAATAAACTCATATTCGGTTGAGAAATGAGATGCAAAATCCCAGCTCACCCATTCTTTGGGGACTTCTGCGATATAAAGGCGATTCTTTGTTTTATCACGAGTGTATGCCAGAGCAACTTTTGAGTCGGGTTCTGCAGCAATCCGAGGAACGAGCAAATAAGGGCTGCTCGTAAGTGAGCTGCCTTGCTTAATCCCGTTATGGCCGCTTGCGTGCAACATGAAGTCAACAAACGCCCTTTGATATTCTTCTGAAGTCCCACGATCACTGAAGGTTGATTTAAAGAAAGCGTCGACAGCAAGCCAGATTGTATTGTTGTACTCTTTATAAGTTGCGGTGATATCTTTGACCAAGGCTTGAATAGAGGCTGGCAAGGTCGAAACCAGCTTTTCGTGGTCATTGATGCAGTCTTGGCAGTTCTTTAACCAAGCTTTGATCTCAGCCTCATTTTTAGGGTCTTGATGGTAGTTCTGCCACTCGCGAATCAGCCGTCGCAGTTTTCTTGACGCCGGCAAGCGGTCAAAGAGCTTGCGATAATCGCTTTGAGATCGAAATCCCAAGCGTAGTGGAAGACTCGTATCATTGCGCATGAGATAAATGACGTCGTCGTTGACCGCAAGAATCGCGTCGCCCCAGTCTTCGTAAGAAAGCTTTGAGTGTTTCAAGTATTCTTTCCACACTCGCGTTCCCGCGTGATTGTCGAGCGCTTCTTTGGCCTCAGGACTCAAAGAATTCATTTCAGTGAAAAATGATTTTAGCAGCTCTCTTGCGGCTGCGTGCAGTTTTTTTCTGCTTTGCATGATCGTAGGAACCTGATCGACAGCAAAGTCTTTGGCATAGAGAAGGTATTCGTGAAATTTGAAATCGACTGCTTCATACTGCGCGATGACGTCTGCGGCGGATATCCGCTCTCCAGTTTTAGGAGGGCTATCATGGCCATTTGCAGTCATCTCAAACCCGGTCTGCAGAAAACGGTTTCGCACCAAGACTGCTACAGGGTCTGTGTCGAAGATCCGAACAGCGTCTGCAAAAACCTTTTTCTGCCAGGAATAGACATGGTAGTGCTCATTCTCGTTGGCTTCAGCAATCTCTTTATAGGGAACCACTTCAATATTATAGGGGTCGAGTTCCTTTCTTTCGATTTGTCTGATCAACTTGAAGTGGTTTCGATACACCTCTTTATGGTGCTCAGTGAGTTTACGTTCCACTCCTTTTCGGACAGGACCATTTTCGAAATACAGGTTGTAGGTTTTATCTGCGACCGGATAAAGTTTTCCGCCGTGGTAGACATGCGGAATCCCTTTCGGCGAATAGAAAAAGCCATCACGCATGAACATGAAGTGGTGTTGGCCTAGCCAAAGCTCTGGCGTACCCCAGGTTTTACTCATCCCTTGGGGGATTTTTTCCTTACGTGGTCCATAACCCAGTTTCATGGTGGAAGACCAACCATTGCTTCCGATCATAGGAGGCTTGACCGTTGAATTGAAGGGATCCCATGAATCTGGGTCATTCTTTTTCGTTGGCGGGATCTCTTTTGTGAGCTCAAGAAAGGTATTGATGCCCTCTCTAATAGCTTGAGCATATTCATGTGGTTCCATGTAAAGGTCATTCACATGTGTTTCTAAAATGGGCGGTGGCAGGTCGAACTCAGCCAAAATACGATCCATCAAGAGTCTAGAAGTTCTGCCGTTTCCGTCAATGTTAGGATGAATGGAAATGAAAGCTTGTTGAAACCTCGCGGCAAGTTCAACAGGATCCATGGTTTCTTTATTTTGATTGTACCAATCGATGAGATCCTGAAGGCGTTGTTTGACGTTCTTGGCTCGGGTGTAAAGAATCACGCCTCTTCGTCGGTCAGGACGACTCAACGGCCAAGGAAGCTCGATGAAGCCATCAAGCCAGGGATTGTTTTTGATGGTCTGATATTGTTTTTCCGTCAAGGCAGCAAAAAGAGGGTCTTTGCCAATCGAATCTCGTATTTTCCACGCACCAGGTTTTGAAGGCAGAATCCCGTCAGGCAGAACACGAGAGATTTTTTGCAAAAAAGGATAGCTTGATTGATTGGCAATCCGGTGTACTTCAGAGAAGAGTTCAACAGAAAGTTCAAGTTGCCGCTTAGGGATCGAGGCTAAGAAGTCGTCCGCGCGTTTCCAGTCAAGATAGGTTTTTACCCCATAAATTTCGGTGGGGTGCATCTTGCCTTTATTATCGTAGTCTTTTTTATTGATCAGACGGCGGAAGTGAAATTCTTTATCAATCCACACATGCCAACGCAGATGTTTCAGCTTTTTGCGATAAACTTTCTTTTGTTCAGAGGTGAGCAACAGATTAGTGCACTTTTCTTCTGAAGCACTTGCAAAGAGGGTGGTTCCCAAAAGGCAAATCAAAGCAAGACACGTTGAAAAGGCGCGACATCCCCTGCGGCTTCGGTTTTTAGGCATCCTACACTCCCGTAATAAAAGACAAGCTTTTCCGCTTATTGGGCGCGCAACCTACTGACGAAGCAATGGTGTGTCAAATGCTCAAACTAGAAAATTATGGTATTCTGACGGCTTACTATGAGTAAAGCATTCACCAAAGAAAATGATTCTGAAGAACCCGATGAGCTTGAAGATGAGCCCGAAAAAGTCTTGCCGGCAGGAGGTAAAAATTACATGACCCCGGCCGGCGCAAAAAGGCTCAAAGACGAGTTGGCAAAGCTTCTCAAGATCGACAGGCCTTCAGTAGTGCAAACAGTGTCGTGGGCAGCTTCAAATGGAGACCGTTCTGAGAACGGCGATTATATCTATGGCAAACGTAGGCTACGTGAAATTGACCGACGCATCCGTTTCTTGACCAAACGTCTCGATGCCGCAGAAATAGTTGATCCTTCTCAGCAAAAAAGTGTCGATCGGGTTTTGTTTGGTGCGACGGTTTCGCTCGAAGAGGAAGACGGTAGTAAACGCAGGTACAGCATTGTTGGAATCGACGAGTCTGATCCTGCTAAGGGGAAGATCAGTTGGATCTCGCCACTTGCACGTGCCTTGCTGAACCTTCAAGTGGGAGATGTTGCGACATTAAAAACACCTGAAGGAGAGCGTGAGCTCGAGATCGTTGCAATCGAGTACCGTCCAATAGACTGATTGTTTTTCTACAATATTCAATTGGCCGTTTTAGATTCCAAAAACTTTCACTTCTTTTCGAACAAGAAAACATTGTCAGATCGCGCAGCGCATAATAGTGCGTTGCTCGGTTTGCTGAACGTCTTAAATTTTTTTCATAGAAGGGTGTGGGCATGAGAACTGCTTTTAAGAGAATCTCATTTCTTTTTGTTTCAGTCTTGTTTTCGATTTCGACGGTTTTTGCCGGTCACGTGGACTTTGGATCTTACTCGAATGGCCAATTGACCATTGTGGGGCAAGGTTTCGATAAAACCGGTGCAAGAAGTTATCAGGTCAATATTTATGTGAACGACAGATTTCTTGCGGACATCAATACCAATTCAAACGGAAGTTTTAGTTACACGACACCTCGGGGCTCAGTTGAGCCTGGCGATCGTGTTCGAGTGAGTGTGCTCAACTACAACGGTTCCGGGGCCCACAAGAACCACAATTACACGGTTCGTGGCGGCGGTGGACACAAGCCTGATCCTCATCCCGGGCTTCCCGATCCTCCAAGACGTGGATACTCGGAGCGCGAGATTCGTGAGTACGCCAATCAACAGGCGCGCACTGTGGCGAATCGGGTTGTGAAAACCTATGGAGCGCTTGAAAACTGGAAATACAACTTTGTAGATGGCTTCTGGCAAGGTTTTGAGGCTTATCAACTTGAGAGCCGCTACTCTGGAAGCGCAGAGTATCGCCGGGGAATTGATGAAGGTCAACGACAGGGTGAGACTTCAGGTTATCAGGCGGGTCAATCAGCGGCAGAAAACCAAGCCGCGGTGGCCCATCAAGAAGCTGTCGCTCGATTTCGAGCGGTTCTTGATCGAGACGGTGTAACCCCAGATACCGCAAGGGTTGATGTGCCTCAAATCATGTTTTCGGGCCTTCAAGCTCCGGCGCAGAACGCCGGTTCAGTTGAATCTATCTTGGACCAACTCAATGAAGACCTGCAGCGAGAGCTTCGTCGCTTGAGCTGGTCGTACGATGCTTTTGTGTTGACCTACGATCTCTGGGAAGGTCAATGGACGCTTCGTAATGTTTATGGTTACGGCGGAAGCGGGAAGTATGCTTTCGTTGACGGAATGTTTCGTGGCGAAAGAGCTTTTTCCGAATGGAAGAGCAACCGTCTTGGTGGTCGATACGACTATAATATCTACCAGAAGATGGACTACTCTGAGCAATCATCGTTTCAACGCTACTTTATCGACATCTATGAAGACGTGATTCGAGAGAAGTATTACGGCTCAGATGAGCCGCGTCGACGAAATCATGACGCTTATGCAAGGGGGCTTTTTTACGGCGAACGTGCCGGTCGAGAGAGAGCCCTCTATGCAGGGCGCATCGCAGGGTATGCTTCGTCGTAT
The DNA here is from genome assembly GCA_040754655.1 of Bdellovibrionota bacterium. Taxonomy (GTDB): domain Bacteria; phylum Bdellovibrionota; class UBA1018; order UBA1018; family UBA923; genus JBFMCE01. The sequence goes on from JBFMCE010000043.1 coordinate 12,858, forward strand.
ACACCCGCTTCGGTATCAGGTTTCAACCGAACGTTTGAAGCCGCGTATGTGAGAAACTTCCATCAAACGGTAGACCGCTTTAATTCTTCGGCGGTGATCGAGGTGCAAGATGCGCGTCTCGTCGATGAGAATAAGAACGGGGTCTATGAACCTGGCGAGCGCATTGGTTTGCAGATCAATAGAATGGCGAATTTAGGGCGTCAGGCAGCGCACAACTTGCCGGTAGCTCTTGAAAGCAAGGAACTCTTGAGAGGGGCCGTGGGAACGGTGGCGCTCGAAGCCTCTTCGACGCTACGTTCGCCTGTGTTGGTGCAGGGGCTTGCTCAGTTGAGCGCAGACGTTGAAGCGGATTCGATTCTTTCGGTAACGGCCAGAGTCGGTTCTGCAAGCCTTGCGCTTTCGTTGAAGACCGTGAGCTGGCAGCAGGTCATGGAGACTCTGACGCAGTCAGGCTCTCATTCTGGGTTCGATAGCCTGTCGCAGTATGTGCTGACAAACTTGAGGGCAGAGTGGCTGGATTGCTTGCAAGCTGGCAAAAATTGGTATTCCAAAGGGAAACCTGATGGCACCCGCACGAGGCTTGAGCAGCTTGTTGAGCACTCAAAGCGCTTGTCTGCAAACCAACGACAGAATATCCGCGCGCTCTATCCTCAGATTCTTCGAATCCGGGAAGAGGGCGGGGGAGTTCATCCGTTCTTGAGAAGATCGTATAAGAAACTGGCAGAACAATTGAAGTAACGCCAGTTCAAGTAAGACCTATCCTCTCTACTGAAAGGGGCGCTTTGCAGACTCGTGCAGAGCGCCCCTTTTTATTTTGCCCAAGTGGAACTCTTTCCTTAGAGTGCGTATTTTACAAAGCATTCTTAAGTTTAAGTGCAACGAAATGTCGTTTTTAAATCTTTTCAAGGGGATGGGGATGTTGGGACGAAAAGGGTTCTTGAGTTTTGGTTTAGTTCTATTTTGTATTGCTCTGCCGGCTCAGGCGGCGAAGCGTGATGCATTTCGGATTATCGAAGCTTCGCAGCCCGTAGCGAGAATGCTTTTAAACGACTTTTCTTCGCAAGTTCGACTTCTTTCGAAGAATTTCGATGAGAACTCAAAATACGCAGCCATTTTGGTGCCCAAACGGCTTCTGAAAAAAATCTCGCACTGCGCCCATGAAGTAACAGGGCATTGCGGGGGATTCATCGATGTCACTTATGAATCAAAAGCAACGCCTAAGACAAGGGCGCGATTGCTCCGTGTAGCGAAAGGCCTTCCTTCGATCGGGTCCGCTAAGCCAGAAATTGTGCAGGCCTTGAAGACGGTGCGTGCTCAAAATATTGAAGACTTCGTGAAAACCTTGAATGCGAACTTCAAGACGAGAAACGCCGAGACTCAAGAAGGCGTTCTCGCAGCTCAGTGGATTCGCGATACTTGGGCGGGCATGGCTAAAGTGGCTAAAAAGAAATTTGATATGGAAGGCATCGAAGTTGAGCTCGTCCCGCCTCCGCGAGGTTTTAAGCAACCTAGTGTTCGAATCATCATCCCAGGAAGTGAGCCGAGCCTGCCAGTAGTCGTTTTAGGTGGACACCTTGACAGCATCAGCCGAAGAGAAACGGCTCCCGGTGCTGATGACGATGCCTCTGGAATTTCTACGCTGACCGAGGCCTTTCGAGTCATGATCACGCAAAAGATCAAGCCCAAGGCTGCGATACACATCTTTGGGTACGCAGCTGAAGAGTATGGTTTGCACGGCAGTCGTGCGATTGCCGAACACTACCGCCAAAAAGCGATCTCCATGAAAGGCGTGATGCAGCTCGATATGGTCGCCTATCCTGGCAAGTCGAAGACGGTCACCTTCATCACCGATTATGTTGATCAGAATCTGACTCTTTGGACGCAACAGGTTTTCGGTTTGTACGTGGGGGGTGATATTCGCGTCGCAAGATGTGGCTACGCCTGCAGCGATCATGCTTCATGGCACCGGTATGGGTTTTCCACGGTGATGCCCGCAGAGTCGCCCCTGAGCCAAATGAATCCTAGGCTGCACACCCCAGAAGATCTTTGGGACGAACAACTTGATGCAGAGTTTGCAGCACAATTTGCAAAACTTGCGTATGCGTTTGCTGCAGAGCTTTCGGAAGCGCAACACGGCGCGCACTAAAATCTTTGAAATAGATCCTAGACAACTTCATGAAAGTTCGTTCAGAGTGAAGTGTTGTTTCACGAACAATTAAAAGGGGGGTCCATTGAAAACACTTTATCTGCTATGGTGTTTCTTGTTTTTGAGTTTTACCGTAGTGCCCAATATCTCAAATGCTGCGAATGACGGTTCATCGAAAATTGATCCGGCCTTGCAAAGATATTTGTCCAAACTTGACGACGATTCGAAACCCGTGACGGTGATCGTGACGTTCAAAGGACAAGTGAGAGTAAACCGTTCCCAGGCCCGAAGATCAAATCATGCGTCGATTCAAAAGGCGATGATAGAACTAAACCGCAAGCAGAGCCAAAAGCTAAGGAAGTTCTTGAACCAACAAATAGACGGCGATACCCAACTTTCAGGCTTCAATGTTTGGCTGATCAACGGACTGGTGATTCGTTTGCCGGCGTCACTGATTGAATCCTTGGCCCAGTTTGAAGAAGTGTCTCGCGTGAGCTTCAATCAAAAAATCAAGCTCATCAAGCCACGGGTTCATGGGTTGGTTTCTCGCCGTGCTTTGGAAGCCGGTGATTATACTTACGGGCTTAAGCTTCTTCAAATACCAGGGCTTCGTGAAATGGCGTCAAAAGTCACGGGTAAGGGCGTTCGCGTAGGTATTCTTGATACGGGTATCGAAGGATCTCATCCAGACTTGAAAGACAAGGTGGTTGCGTGGGGTGACTTCACTCGTGAAGGCTCAAAGACTCCTGTCGACGGGCATGGACATGGCACTCACGTCGCAGGCACGATCGCTGGCGGCAACGCTTCCGGAACGCACATCGGCGTTGCACCTGAAGCAAGCCTTGTTGTCGGACGAATCTTTGATTCAGGAGGCAGCACGACATTAGATGCTATTTTGAAAGCAATGCAGTGGATGGCAGACCCTGATGGAGATGCTTCGACTAAAGACTTTCCTGTACTTGTAAGCAATTCCTGGGGTGGAGGCTTTTCGAGCTCTTCCGTAGATCCGCTGGAAAATCCGATGTGCAAGGCAACTCAAGGTTGGAGCAAGCTAGGCATCCTTCCAGTGTTTGCTGCTGGAAACTCAGGCTCACGTCCAGGAACGGTCAATTTGCCTGCCGCATGTCCTGATGCTTTTGCAGTGGGTGCAACAGATGAAAACGATCAGATCGCCTCTTTCAGCTCTCGCGGACCTGCAAAGTGGAAGACGGGCACATTGATCAAGCCTTTGGTGTCGGCGCCAGGCGTAAAGGTAGTCTCGTCAGTTCCGGGCGGGAAGTACGCCGCGTTTTCTGGCACTTCGATGGCGACTCCTCATGTCGCTGGTATGGCGGCGCTGATGTATCAGATTGCTCCTAACACAGACATCACTGCGATGGGCAGGTTGTGCAGTTCGACCAGCAAAGACCTTGGTGATGCGGGTAATGACAACGACTATGGTTGGGGAAGAATTGACGCTCTCAAGGCTGCAAAAGAGCTCATTAAAGCGATGGATTAACCAGAGTTTTGACTCACGGAGGAGTCTCTTCTTAAGTCTCGCGACGGGTTTAGTTTTGCGAGGCACTCTTAGTATTTCAACGCTCTTTAAGACTTATTTTTTGAGATCAAGCCTTCACAAGGGTTCGGTATTGGTTTTATCGGATCAAATCTCTTCGCCAAAAGCTTTCGATAGAGCATATCAGGTGAGATTCCAAACCCTTCGGGAATCGCGGCGCCCAACCTTGCAAAATAATCTTTCCAAAGCCCAGGGTCAAAATACATAGGCACAGGTTTAAGGTTCAAGAGTTTTGCCACGAGCTTTGAGCAATAGAATGAAGTTTCCTGGCCCCATTCGAAATAGGGATCGTAGGCTTTTCCGAGCAAGGGCTCGACCTGTTTCTCATTGAGCTCTGGAAGGTCTGGGTGCTCGAGCACCTCGCTGATTCGCAGGTGAAAATCGGAGAAGCTTTTTGAGAGCTGAACACCGCCGTAGGGGTGAGCATGAAGCCACTGCTCTTTATAGCGAATAGCAACATGGTAAAAACCAGGGCCAAAGGGCTCGAGGCGAACAGGCTGGCCTTCAGAATCGAACTTTTGAAGAAAAGCCACTTGTATGGCGCCCCATGACGTAATCGGCGTGACCAGAGATGAAATCAGCAAGAAAATTTTCGTCAAGAAAATCACGGCGTCATTACCAGATTCTCCTCACAGGCCTTTAGAGTGCTTTTCATTCGCAATTTGCGAGCGGACTTCGATTTTAATGAGGCTTTCCATTGAAGTAGGGCGCCCGCTCCTCCGATAGCCCAAAGCGAGACGTCAGCATAGGGGACCTGGTAATAAGCCGCAAAGGCGATGGCCATCGTGACCGCCGATACGACGGCTAGCTTGGCGCTCCTGATCTGATCAATTGTTTTGAATTTTTTTATCACGGACTCGCTCAAACTTAAGCTCGCAAGGTCTTGTTGGTTCATCTGGCGATCGACGGCGATAGTTTTTGCAAGCAGTTCTGAAAGTTCTCTCTTGAACTCAGCTCTGTGATCAGATGCATAGTCTTGAACGACTTTCTTGCTTTGGGGCGAGACATTGAATTTTACTTTTTCAAACTGCCATTCCTTTTGAGAAAGCTTCTCGGCGAGCGCATCCATTGCTTTTTCGTCAGGGACTGGGATGAGCTTGCTTTCTTTTGCGACATCGGAGTTGATTCCCATTTTTTCAAGGAACTTGTACGTGCCTTCGCGCAAAACTTCGCTTGTGAAGTCGTGATAGAACTCGACTAATCCTGGATGAGGGCCCTTAATCCCTTGCTCCATTCGAAGGTTCGTATGATCTTCAACGATAGCCTTCTCAAAAGCTTCGTTCGCATCAAAGGCTATCTTGAAATCCCATCCTCCCTGAGCAATCAAGCCACCAAATGCAGTCGTTCCAATTCCAATCGCGACTTCGGCAAGACCGGGCGTGGCGATCGCAAATTGAGGAATGGCTTTACCCCAGAGCCACGAGGTGAGTTGAGCCGCGCCGAGATACACGATTTCGGTGGCATACCACCGACCCTGGCGTTCAATCCAACGGTCTGGCGCTGAGATCCACTGTTGATAAGCGGCTGCTTTATAATGAAGCACCCCAGACATGAGTCCTGAGATGATGCCCTGTGGAAGTGCGGCTCCCGCAGGCAGGTGCGAAGATACAATGAGGCTCCAACTGATTGCTCCCGTATTGGCGATCGCACGCGAAATCGAGAATGTGATCAAATAATTTTGATCAAACCATTCTTTGAACCGCTGTTTTAAGTTTTTTACCGTCTCAGTCGGAAGAGTTTCAATTTTGACCTGTGAATCGAGGTCTGAGGGTAAGATTTCTTTGGTAAGCCAAGCCAGTTCTTCAGAGCTGAAACGGCCTGCACTCGGCGCTTCTTCGGCGCCTAAGACTGTTGCATTGACAATGAGCTTGAGATTGTCTTTTCGAGCTTTTTCAAGGTCAGCGCGGACCCATGCTTTAGCTTGCTCAATTTGATCTGAAGCAGGCGAGATCGCCGCCGATTCGACAAACACGCCACCTGGGAAAGTCTCTGTTTTAAGTTCAATGAGAGTGAGGGCTTGTTCTTGCTCTGTTTTTGCCTGAGAAGACTCAAGAGACCGACTTTTTTGCTGGTCGTTTGCACTGGTCCAGAGCGGAAGAACGGAGAGCATCCACAGCAGAAAAATTCCGCGTCGAAAAAAATTCATTTTCCTCCAACCCCGACCCACCGGTCTAAATATCAGCAAAAAGCGTACCTTGCCGTCTGTTCGTTAATAATAATAATAGCCAATACTTTCAATTACTTGAGTTGGTGTTTATCGATTTGAATCGCTCGGATTTTAGAAGGAATCATGAAAGTTTTTCACGATTCCTCGTGAAAAAAGGAAAGGATTACTCGGTTTGGATTTTTGATGCATCATATAAAATTTGCCAGCTACCAGAGTTCTCATTGTGGATCGCGTAATAGAGTACACAAAAGAAAGTGTTCAAAAATTGTTGCGATCCTCTTGACCGTGACGTGGGTGAGGGTAGCCTATTTTGAGAGGTTTATCCTAACTCAAGCGCAAGGATGTGCATTTCATGAGGTCGGGTAGAAAAAGAATCACAGACAACGTTTCCGCACAGCCCCCACAAGTCCAGGAACACCATGTGCGACTGCCCGAGCAAGTCGCAAGTCTTCTAAAGGCGCAGCCTCTGCATGCACAGAAGGTTACCGGTTTGGGGGTGTCTGTCGCGGTGATCGACTCGGGATTTTATCCCCATCCCTTTTATCAAGCATTGGGGTATCGAATTCGGCATATCCCGACTTCGCGAGAACCCGACCCGCACGTTGATGAATACGGCCATGGCACGGCTCAGCTTGCGAGCCTGTTCGCCGTTGCCCCGGAGGCCGAGGTTCTGGCGATTAAATGCATGGACCGTGATCCGTCGCACGCACTCGAAGTCGCCATCGATTTGAAACCACAGGTCATCAGTTGCGCTTGGGGATTCAATATTGATCATCCTGATCAGAGAGGCCTTCCTTCGGAATTTCGGAAGCTCTACCGTTTGATCATGCGAGCGGTTGATCAAGGCATCACCGTTGTCGCCGCGGGGGGCAATGGCCAGTACTCTTTTCCGGCAAGCATTCCAGAGGTGATTGCTGCGGGCGGAGTGTACTACAGCCCTGATGGCAATTTTGATACTTCTGACGTTTCTTCAAAGTTCACGAGCAGCCTGTTTCCCGGGCGCCAAGTCCCCGATGTTTGCGGGCTTGTCGGAAGGCGTCCCCACGGACGATTGTTGCTCGTTCCTATACCGCCAAGAGCGAAGCTTGCCCGTAGAACATCGTTTGCTACCATCGCTGCGGGTGAGAGCGCAGATGTGAAAAAAGGTTGGGCCATTTTCAGCGGCACATCGGCCGCGACCGCGATGATCTCTGGAGCCTCGGCTTTGTTATACCAAGTTACGCCTGGCTTGTCCCCAGCGCAGATCAAGCGGGTACTCGTCGAGAGTGCCCGCTTGATAACCCCGACTCGAGAACGGTTGCTTGATGCTGAAGCGGCGTTGCGGATGGCTCAACGTCTGCAAGCTTTTGAACAGAGTAATTAAGAAGTAGGTCCTAACTTCGGCCGAGCCAACTCAAAAATATCGTTGACCCTGCAATAGCTTGTCCCGCCAAGCCTTGCGATGGGTTTGAGTTCTTCGATCTTGATCTTTCCGTCCTCATAAACTTGCTCGGAATAATGGGCGTAAACAACTTTTCCAAGGACGATATGTCCGCTTCCGGATCCGCCCGGCCCCACTGCAACGACGTCAAGAAGTTCACATTCAAAACTAGCCGGTGATTCTCCAACTCGCGGCGCTTTTATCTTGCGACTGGGTGCCGCAGTCAATCCTGCTTCCTTGAACTCATTGACTTCAGGCGGGTAGTTTGCAGCAGTTTGGTTCATCTCTCGCGCCAACGCTTCGTTCGCCAAATTGACGGTGAAACAACGGGTTTCGCGAATGTTCCTCAAAGTGTCTTTTTCTTTCCCGTCAGGGTGATTCGCAGGACAAAAAAGCAAAGAGGGCGGATTGCTGCAGACCGCGGTAAAAAAGCTGAAAGGAGCCAGGTTCACGGACCCTGACTTGCCGATGCTGCCGACCCAGGCTATTGGTCTGGGCACTACCGTCCCGATCAAGAGTTTATAGGCATCGAGCATTTGTATTTTTGAGACGTCAACTTCGATCATTTTGTTCATAGATTATCTCGCCGCACTCTAGTAAGTAGAGTTTGTTTCAGACAAGGCTTACATTCCGCGACGTGAGTGCGCAAGGCCGCAACGCGTGACGCCACTTGGCAAATGAGGGAGAAAAAATGCGTTTTATATCTTTCGTTCATGACGGACATCCAAGGTTCGGCTGTTTGATCGACGATCAGCAAGTGCTCGAATTGCATACGCCGTCGATACTTGATTTTTTAACAGACGTTGACGCGAACCTGCTTGAAGCAAAGCGTCTTGTTGATGAATGCAATCCTTCTCGGGTTCTTCGCTTGAGGGATGTGACGCTGCAAGCTCCCATCCCACGCCCTCCGTCGATGCGAGATGGCTATGCTTTTCGTCAACACGTTGCCACCGCTCGTCGAAATCGCGGGCTTGAAATGATCCCTGAGTTTGATCAATTCCCGGTTTTTTATTTTACGAATCATCAAGCGGTTACCGGACCAGGCGAGGTGACCGTTCAGAAGCGGCACTTGGATAAGCTGGATTTTGAACTTGAAGTCGCGATCGTCATCGGGCGCGAAGGCAGGAATATTCCGCTCAGCCAGGCCGATGAATACATCTTGGGTTACACTATCATGAACGATTGGTCCGCAAGGGCTTTGCAAATGGAAGAGATGAAACTCAACCTCGGGCCTGCAAAGGGAAAAGATTTTGCGACATCGATCGGCCCTTTCCTGATCACGAGAGATGAGCTCAAGAAGATGGGGCGTTTGAAGGCCACGCCGAAAGGTGAGGTTCTTGAGGCGGGCATGAAAGCCTTCATCAATGGAAAGCAGTATTCAGAAGGCAACGTGAATCAGATGGATTGGACTTTCGCTCAGATAATTGAACGTGCGAGTTATGGAGTGACTCTTTACCCGGGGGACGTGATTGGCTCGGGGACTGTCGGTACCGGATGCTTGCTCGAACTGAACGGCTCAAAAATCACTGATAATCTTTGGTTGAAGGCGGGTGATCAAGTGGTTCTCGAAGTGGATGGCCTGGGACGCCTGGAGAATGAGGTTGTCTTAGCGGAAGAGGGGCAGCGATGAGGGCGGATTTTGGCGCAAAGGAATTGGTGCTTTACCATTACTGGAGATCGAGTTCGTCTTGGCGCGTGCGCTGGGCGCTCGAATGCAAGAAATTAAAACCCCAATTTGTGCACGTTGATCTCTTGAGCGGTGAAGTGGATCGTGAACCTCATCTTTCGCGCAATCCGATGGGTCAAGTCCCGGTGCTTAAAGTGGATGGAAGGCACCTGGTCGAATCTGTCGCCATCGTAGAGTGGTTGGAAGAGGTGGTTCCAGAGCCGTTGCTTTATAAGGGAGACGCTTTTTCAAGGGCACATATACGGGCTCTGTGCGAGTTGATCAATGCAGGCACCCAGCCCATTCAAAACTTGAACGTGATGGATCGTTACTCGGAAGATCCTGGAAAACGCAAAGAGTGGAGCCAGTTTTTCATTCGTCGTGGATTGAATGCGTTTCAAAGGCTCGCAACCACGCGCGCAGGAACATTCTCGGTCGGAGACAGCATCACCGCTGCCGATCTTTTCTTGGTGCCGCAATGTTATAATGCGCTTCGATTCGAAATCGATCTTTCAGAGTTTCCGCTCATCCGTCGCATTTACGAGAATGCTTCTGCGACCACCGAAGCGAAGCTATCTGCCCCGGACAACTATAAACTTTAAAGCTCTAATTCAATGAGGTTGAAGGGGTCACTCGCATGGAGTCGCTTACTTTAAGGTAGGGCGTAACAGCCTTCCATTTCAAAGGAGGCGCCACGTAAGGCAGGCCGGCATTCGTTTTCGCAGTCTTGGTTCTTCGTTCGAAATCCCCGTCGTTATAGACGAGATAATAAACTGGTTTGTCCAAGGCTTTGCTTAGGAATTGAGTCCCTTCCCTGCAAAATCGGGCTTCAAGCAAGTATTCGCGGTCGGCTAAGCGTGAACACAACCTTTCCTCGCAACACACCACGGCGCCTGGGTCTTTCGTTAGAAAATGGATGGCTTCGCGTTCGGCCAAGCGCGAACGGAAGAGCTGATACGATTCTTTCAGGCTTCTAAACGGGCTTTGATGGCTCCAACAAAGGGAGAACAAGCAACCAAAAGACAAAATCCAGTGTGCGCGCGCGATTTGCCCGTGGCCTGAACGAAGGGCCTCAGCGAAAACCCCAAAAACCACCATCGCCAGTACGCCGACTGCCAAGGGCAAGGCATAATGATCTTTTAAAAGCTGCATTGGGCCTTCAACGGCTAGGATATTCGCTAAGAACAATGGCAAAACCGGAATGAAGTACTTGAACGTCGACCAACGCCTTGAGTACCACACGAGGCCCGCGGTCAGAAAATAGAAGACGTAGTAATGAGTGTTCGGCCGATTCAAAGTTTGAAAAAGTACCATCGGACGAAAAAAGATGGTTTTAAGCGCTTCCAATGGAGTTGCGCCTAAGTGTCCGAAGCGGTCTGAAAAGCGAATGACCTTCGCCGAATGGGCAGCGAAGTCAGAATACGAGTATGCGCCTACGATCACGATCACGATCGCGCAAAGAACAGGTAGGGCATTTTCTTTCCATTTTCTTTTGCGCGCCTTGAAAAGACATTCCGTCAATACAAGCAGGCCAAAACTAGCTGAAATGATGCCAAACTCTTCTTTTTCGAACGCAAAAAGAGCTAGGCTCACGGTCCAAAGCGTCCAGTTCTTGCGATAATAGAACAAGTAGGCCAAAGCCAAACAAGTCAAACCGGCGATGTGAAAAGTATAGGGCCATAAGACTTGAGCAAGCACCGTAGGAATGGCAAGCCAGCCGCTAAAGGCCAAAATCTCCCCGAGGGGCTGTGGTCTGAGTCGTTCCGAGCGCATCACCGAACGATACCAAAGAACGGCGACGACTCCCGGAAAGACAAGAAAGAATCCTTGCCAGAAAAGGCCTACGTAGGCGTGCTCAAAAAGTTGGTATAAGAATCCCAAGACAGGCAGGGAAAGCGTTCGGTGCACTTGAGAGTAATTCGCGATTGGGTTTGTGCCGTTGGTCGCGAAGGTGAAGTGACCCGCACCCTGAGTCGCTTGATAGAAGATGGCTTGGATGTATTGGGCAAGATCCCACATCGTCCCGTTGAGAGCTTCGAAGTCGAATACGATCGCCCCAATGACTGCGCTGATCGCCACGCCGATGTACGCGTAAACCCACTTGCGTGAAATGGCCGACTTTAATTTCAAGTAAATCGATTCTTGAAGGGCCCTCGAAGAGCGAAAGTCCAGGAACAACGCGAAGGCCGAGACGAGCAGCGTCGCTCGAAAGAGGTGGTGTGTTTTTCCTCCGGCTAACCAGACAAGAAACGTGGCGCTCCAAAGCACATAGAGGATGTTTTTAGTCATAGCGGTGATTTCAAGCGCAATTTCACGACCTGCCATGCCATGGACAAGCCATCGCGTACCGGATTCACACGGCTGTTCAGTACGTTCGACCAGCGCACGGGCACTTCGACGATAGGAACCTTCAGACGTTTGGCACGATAGAGGATTTCAATGTCAAAACCAAACCGCTTTTCCATTAGGGGGCGGAAGAGGCGTTTTGCGAGATCAGTGCGGAAAAGCTTGAAGCCGCACTGGGTGTCCCACACGCCTGGCAAGAGCCAGAATTGAATCCAAAGGTTGAAAAGTTTCGCCGCGTACTCGCGAAGCCAAAACTGTTTTACCACGATTTCAGCGCCTTTGAGATCACGAGAACCAATCACAAGAGGCGTCTGGTCTGAAAGATGTTGGTAAAGACGTCCCAGCATTTCAAGGTCGGTCGAACAGTCGGCATCCATGAAGCACAAGTTCTTCTTTTGCGCCTCAAGAACGCCCTTTCGTATCGCGGCGCCTTTGCCTTGATTGACATCAAGCTTGATAAGGCGGGCTTCTGGCCAGTCGCCGATTTTTTCTTCAACGGTCTTAGTCGTCGCATCGGTCGATCCGTCGTCGACGACCAGCAGTTCATAATCTCGAACCTTTAGCGCGAGGAACTGGCGGAGGCGGATCAAAGTCGAGCCAACCCGATCTTGCTCGTTGTATGCAGGTATTACGATTGACACATCACTGGCTAAGATTTGGTCGGCAGTCATTTCAAGTTATTTTCTTTCACGATCAATCATGATGTCGACTCCGCCGGTTCCGGGCCGCGCGGGGTTTTTGCCATAGACGCCTTCAAGATCTCCGACCGCCGGCATAGCGTTTCCGGTACGCGAGATGCGCGCCGCAACGGTGACAGGGGTTTTGTCATCAAATCCCCCTTGCGAGGGCATCATCGCATCTTCCGGACCGACGACATAATTCAGGGGAAACTGTGGGCGCTCAATGCGTTTTACGGCCGTGGGCGGCCCCATCTGCTGCTGGCGGACGATGATATACAAGACATCGGTGGGTTTTAACGTGGCCGCAAGTTCTTGTGAGATCGTGACCACGCCTGAAATCTTGCCAGCTACCGGTTCAGTCGACTTTTTGGTGCAACCCAGGAGGGTCGCAGCCAAAAGACCGATGAATACGATTTGGATGCGAAAAATGATCTTATGCATAGGCTTTCTATCTAATACGAGCCGTAACGTGCTGGCAAAATCAAAATAAAGTAACCCGCTTTAAAACAATATACCTTCATCACCAGGCTCTTCCTTGTTAGGGGTCTGAACAGTCGCTCGTGGCACCACACTTCGGACAAAAAAGACGGCAATGGACTTCGCGCCAGAGAGTTCCGCAAACATCACAGGCACGAGACGGGGCTACGCCCGAAGCTGGCTTTTTTTCATGAAGCTTCTTTTTTTCCTTCTTCTTGGAAGGTTTAGTGGCGGTGCGCGGCATCGAGTTCAAATCTAACATGTTTCAGATAGAAACTCATGCGGTGATCGTTGAGCGCAAAAAGCCTAACTTCATCGAGATAAGGCTGGACCTGCGGCCAAAGACGCGACACTTCTTGACGATAACGTTGAATGCGAGCGGCCGATGCGTTTTGGTGGGGCGACTGGGGTTTGTGCGGCAAGGCAAAACGCGCCAGATCTGGCGACTGGAATTCAGGATAAGCAATGTCACGAAACCTAAAGATGGTTGTTCGTATCTTTTGCGACTTTGATTTCGGATTCCAACGGTTCTGCCCAGTAAAGACAAGAAGGCGCCGTACTTTGGGTTGTAGATTTTTTATCCATTGCTCAGGTTTTTGTTCGGGAAGTTTGGCGAAGGAGATCTCAAGCGTCAGTTCCCTTGAGTCTACCAAGAGCGAATCTGGGATTTTATAAGATTCATGGAAAGGGATCGTTTTTGGAATTTTAGAACGAGCTTTTTTCCACGGACCCTTGAATTGTACTTTCTTGAAATTCGCAGCTGATGTTTTGACGAGATCGTTTTGAATCGTCTTTAATAGAGCCGAATCTTGTTTTATGTCATGGGTTTCGAGGGGAATCCTTAGAAACAGATCAAAGTCGATGCTTTCGCGTCGCTGCCGTTCGATGTCATTTGAGAGCGAGTTGCGGTTTTCGACGGTGAGTTCAAGTTCGTTACGGATGAGCTCAAGTTGGTGAGCGAGCCGGTCAAAGGCGATGTCGGATTGTTGGGTCTTCGGGGAAGCCTGAGCCGCGAGGGTGAGAATCAACAGTGAGATAAGCTTGCTCATGCAAACCATCTCCTATTATGATCGTGGGACTAATGCATGTGATGAGAATGTTACTGATCGCCATCTCACTGCTCGTGTCGAGCCACGCCTACGCAATGATAGGAGTTGGACCCTCACTCACGTTTGAGTCTTTTCGCAGAACGGTACCCGAAGAAATCTCTACATGGAGACTCGCGTACGGAATCGCGTTTACGACCGAGTTGAGCGAGCTCTTCGCGGTAGATATTGGAGCGGCGATTTCTCATTCCGAAGATACCTTTTCATCTGGGAATTCGCTTGATGAACGTACGTTTTGGGGACAACTGGGCGGTTTAATCAAGTTGTACAGACGGGACTCACTCTATGTTGGACCCAAGGTGGGTTTTCATTACCTTTACGTGAATGAGACCTATCGTACTATTTCGAACCAAGAACAACTCTCTAGTGATGCGACATTTTGGCGCCCGTACCTAGGCATCGAAGGAGCGGTGGTGCCGCTTTCTGGGTTCGGCGTGAGAGAAAGTATTTTGTTTCTCTATGATAAACGCCAGAGGAGATGGGCCCTGCAGATCATGTTCGGGATCGTCATATAATTCATATGAATAGAGTTCCTCTTTCGAAAAGGTCTGGCGCGTCGCGTTTAAGTCAATTGGTTTAGTAAAATATTTACTTGCACTCGTCGCGGCGCCCACTACACTCAAGACTTGAGGCACCGAGTGGAGATCGAATATGGGGAACCGACTTTTTCAGGAAGTGGCTGACCTAACGGGTCTTCCAAAACATCTGATTTCTGAGGAGTTGGTCACGATTTTAGGGCAGGTTGGGTCTAATCCTCAGGCGGTAACGCTGGAAGACTTACGCAGAGCCATGACAATGTATTTACGCGAAGTGATGGGCTCTGAAGATAGCGAAGCATAACAACAAAAAATCTTGCGATAGGGATCTTTAATGTGCAAATCTTCAGTCAGAGGCCAAGTGGCTCTCCTGATGCTGTGGGCCATTTTAGATGTTCCTCACAGCGCACCTTGCAAGGCGATCTGGAAAACTGCTAATCGAAGTTTTTAGTGAATGAAACTTGCCTCCAACGGAGATCATGCATGAATAAAACACAGGCTCTCGATGTGATTTCACAGTACATACCCAATCCTATTGTTGTCGAGCAGACTGCGCGTGGTGAGCGCCAGTACGACATTTACAGCCGGCTCCTGATCGATCGAATTGTTTTTTTAGGGACCGAAGTCAATGATACGGTCGCGAATCTTCTGGTCGCGCAGCTTTTTTTTCTTGAGAGCCAAGATCCCGATAAAGATATTCATATGTACATCAATTCGCCGGGGGGATCGGTCTCGGCAGGGCTCGCCATCTACGATGTCATGCAATTCATTAAATGCGATGTATCGACATACTGCCTGGGGATGGCGGCAAGCATGGGCTCGTTGTTATTGACGGCGGGCGCGGATGGAAAACGTTATGCTCTTCCCAATAGCCGCATCATGATTCACCAACCTCTCGGCGGAGCTCGAGGGCAGGCGAGCGACATTGAAATTCAAGCTAGGGAAATTCTATATCTTAAAGACAGACTAAACCAAATCTATGCCAAGCACACAGGTGTGTCGGTAGAGCGGATTAAGCAAGACACTGACAGAGACAATTATCTCTCGGCCGAAGAAGCCGTGAAGTACAAGCTCATTGATAAAGTGATTGAAAACCGCGGTAACATTACTTAAAGGGAACATGGATGGAGAAGAGGTACGGAGACGGGTTCGGAAATTTGTGTTGTTCATTCTGTGGCAAAAATCAGCGGGAGGTTAAGAAGCTGATTGCTGGTCCCACGGTGTACATCTGTGATGAGTGCATTGAGCTTTGCAATGACATCATCGCGGAAGAAGGACAGAAGGAAGCTCAGAAACAAACCTCTGAGCGCATTCCAAAGCCGCACGAGATCAAAAACATCCTTGATGAATATGTCATTGGTCAAGACAGGGCGAAGAAAGTTCTCTCGGTGGCTGTATACAACCATTACAAGAGAATCCAGCACAAACCTGGATCTCGTGACAAAGATGCTGTCGAGCTTGCGAAGTCCAATATCTTGTTGATCGGTCCGACAGGATCAGGAAAAACATTGTTGGCGCAGACTTTGGCGAGGCTCCTGAATGTGCCGTTCGCCATGGCTGATGCAACGACGTTGACTGAAGCCGGCTATGTCGGTGAAGACGTTGAAAACATCATCCTGAATCTGCTTCAAAGCTGTGATTTCAATGTCGAACGTGCGCAAAAGGGCATTGTTTACATCGATGAAGTGGATAAGATCGCGCGAAAAGGCGAGAATCCTTCGATTACCCGCGATGTGAGCGGTGAAGGTGTGCAGCAAGCACTCTTGAAAATCTTGGAAGGAACGATAGCGGCTGTGCCTCCGAAAGGCGGCCGCAAACACCCTCAACAAGATTATATTCAAGTGGATACGACGAACATCCTTTTCATTGTCGGCGGCGCTTTTGTCGGCTTGGACAAGATCATCGGATCGCGCAAGGGAAAACGCAGCCTGGGCTTGGCTGCGAAAATCGAAAGCAAAGATAAAGACAACTTTTCAACGACCCTTGCTCAAGTTGAACCAGAGGATCTGATCAAGTTTGGTTTGATCCCCGAGTTTGTAGGGCGTTTGCCGGTGCTCGCTACGCTAGATGAGCTTGATGAAAAGGCTCTTGTTGAGATCTTGAGAAAACCCAAGAACGCGTTGACCAAGCAATATTCGAGGCTCTTGCATTATGACGGCGTAGAGCTTGAATTTGAAGATGAAGCCGTTCATGAGATTGCTCGCGAAGCCATCAAGCGCAATACTGGCGCTCGTGGTTTGAGGGCGATCATGGAATCGTGCATGCTCGACGTGATGTACGATATTCCAAACAAGGCGAATGTGAAGAAGGTCATTGTTACGAAGAATTGCGTTACAAAAGGGGAAAGACCTACCGTCATCATGGCCGAAGGTACTCCGGCGGCCGGATCGTCGTCTTCGAGCGCGGCAGAATCTGCCTAAGATTTTTTGGATTGAACTTGGGAAAAGCTCTTTGGTCTGGCGATCAAAGAGCTTTTTCTTTTTTATACAACATCGTCACCGGCTTTGATTGAAGTCACCAAACGCCTCGTCTAACGCGTTTCTCCAGGTTTGACTTCGATTTGGCGGTATGATCAAGTGAAAGAAGGGAGAGGATCGTGGGGATTCAACCCTGCATCCGCAAATCATGGATATGACTGCAAAAGATGGTAAGAAGCCAGCAAAACACAAAATCCCCCTCCTGCCGTTGCGGGACGTTATTATTTTCCCACACATGGTGGTGCCACTGTTCGTGGGTAGAGAAAAGTCCATCAACGCGCTTGAGGAAGCTGTAACCAAGAAGTTGGATTTGTTCCTTGTCGCGCAGAAACAAGCAGGGACGGTAAATCCCACTGAAAAAGATATTTATACGGTCGGAACGATTGGATCTATTCTTCAGATCTTGAAGCTTCCCGACAACACGGTGAAGGTTTTAGTCGAAGGCAAAAGGCGCGCGCAAATCGTTGATCATCTTCCGAATGACCGTTTCATGGAAGTTGAGGTCGAAGAAGTTCAAGAGCGCATTGAAAGCAGTGTCGAAATCGAGGCATTGGTTCGCTCATTGAAGAACGTCTTTGAAACTTATGTCAAATTGAACAAGCGCATTCCGCCTGAGATGCTGATGAGCGTTTCAACGGTTGAAGATCCTTCGCGCTTGGCTGACATCATCGTTGCCCATCTGAATCTGAAGCTCGAAGACAAGCAAGAAATCCTTGAAATCTCTGATGCTGCGAAACGCTTAGAGAAACTGCTTGCGCTCATGCAGGGCGAGATCGAGATTTTGCAAGTCGAGCGTCGCATTCGCACTCGCGTGAAGAAACAGATGGAGAAGTCTCAGAAAGAGTACTACCTCAACGAGCAGATGCAGGCGATTCAGAAAGAACTTGGTGAGAAAGATGAGTTCAAAGCCGAGCTTGCGAATTTAGAGAAGCAAATTCGTTCGAAGAAGATGAGCAAAGAAGCCACCGAGAAGGCTTCTCGAGAATTGAAGAAGCTTCGCATGATGTCGCCGATGTCGGCAGAAGCGACTGTGGTTCGAAATTACATCGACTGGCTGATTTCGATCCCATGGTCGGAAGCGACTGAAGACAAGAACGACCTTGCAGCGGCGGAACAGATCCTCGAGGAGGACCACTACGGTCTTGAGGAAGTGAAAGAACGCATTCTTGAATACCTTGCGGTTCGTTCTCTCAATGAAAACGCGAAGGGTTCGATTTTGTGTTTTGCCGGTCCTCCGGGTGTGGGCAAAACCTCGCTCGCACGGTCGATTGCCAAGGCATTGGGTCGCAAATTCGTGAGAGCGTCATTGGGCGGCGTGCGGGACGAAGCTGAAATCCGTGGTCACCGTCGTACGTACGTCGGCGCGTTGCCGGGTAAATTGATCCAATCGATGAAAAAAGCGGGAACCGTCAATCCGGTCTTCTTGCTCGACGAGGTCGACAAGATGTCGATGGATTTCAGGGGAGATCCTTCTTCGGCGTTGCTTGAAGTTTTAGATCCTGAGCAAAACCGCAACTTTGGCGACCATTACCTTGAGGTCGACTACGATCTTTCGAAGGTCATGTTCATCTTGACTGCGAATTCGTTGTACTCGATTCCGAAACCTCTTCTTGACCGGATGGAAGTGATCACGATTTCGGGATACACCGAGTTTGAGCGCTTCAATATCGCGAAGAAGTACTTGGTTCCGAAGCAAATTGGCGAGAATGGCCTGAATGACAAGCAGATCGAGATTTCAGACAAGGCCATTGAAGGGGTTATTCGCAACTACGCTAGGGAAGCCGGTGTGCGAAACCTTGAGCGCTTGATGGCGACGTTGTGCCGCAAGGTTGCTCGCCAAGTCGTGGTTCGCAAAGAGAAGAAGAAGCCGGAAAAGCAAATCAAGGTCACAAGCAAGATGCTCGAAAACTACTTGGGCCCTCCTCGCTACACTGCGACCATGGCCGAAGAGAAAAACGAGATCGGCTTGGTCAATGGTTTAGCGTGGACAGAAGTGGGCGGCGATATGCTTCAAGTCGAAGTCACCATTTTCCCGGGCAAGGGCAAGATCACTCTTACCGGTAAGCTGGGTGAAGTCATGCAAGAGTCTGCTCAAGCGGCATTCTCTTATGTGCGGTCTCGCAGCGATCTGTTGGGCCTTGATAAAGACTTCTTCGAGAAGAATGACGTTCACATTCACGTGCCTGAAGGAAGCATTCCCAAAGATGGTCCTTCGGCGGGCATCACGATGGCGACTTCTATCGCATCGGCGTTCACGAAGTTCGCGGTGAAACGCAATGTCGCGATGACAGGCGAGATCACGCTTCGCGGAAGAGTGTTGCAGATTGGCGGATTGAAAGAGAAGCTGATTGCGGCGAAAATCGGCGGAATAGACACGGTTCTCATTCCTAAGCAGAACGTGCCTGATCTCAAGAAGATCCCAAAAGAGGTCACGCGTGGTTTGAAGATCGTGCCAGTCGAACATGCAGACGAGGTTTTACGTCTGGCTTTAGATCTTCCTCAACCAGAAGAGTTTATGAAGAAAAGGGTGATGACGGATGAAATCGTCCCGGCATCGTCTTCTTCGACCCCAGCTCCGGCTGGCGGAGCCTCTTCTGCTGGGCAGGGACAAGTTGCTCATTAGATAGTTCTAAATATAGGTATTTTTGATTCAGAAAAGGCCCTTGGTTTAACGACCAAGGGCCTTTTTATTTTTACGATACGGCGTAAATCCAGGTACCCTGGGTCTAGAAGCAGAGCAGAGGAAAGGGTTGAATCCGGGATTGACAATAGGCCCCAGATTCGGCTAACAAGAACGCCATACTACTGCTTCTTTTAAAATCTAAGGTTTATTGATCAGGTTGGGAACATAGCTCAGCTGGGAGAGCGGCGCCCTTACAAGGCGTAGGTCACAGGTTCGATCCCTGTTGTTCCCACCATTTCCCGTCTAACGATTTGATTTCACTAAAAATGAATTTCGAAAAACCCTCGGTGCGGGACACTATGGGACAGGATTTATAAATTTATTAAAATAAATAACTTTCCG
>JBFMCE010000044.1:0-32201 GCA_040754655.1 Bdellovibrionota bacterium
TTTCTCTCGTGATGAGCCTTTTCACGACTCACTCCGTTCGTTATACTTTTCAAACGGACCATCACGGATGGATGTCAGCACCTCGGGGGTTTTGCCATGTACCAGAAGTACCTTGATCCAGTCATCGACGCGTTCACTACAGGCGAGTACTACAGTGAAGTCTTTAAGGCTAAGCAAGAGTATTTCGAGAGAGCAGGGGTTGTGTATGAAGACGATCCTGAATTCGAAAACCGCATGTGCACCTTCATGGATTGGTACGTCTTTGACCGCGAGTTGCCCGCAATCGATTTGCCTCCGATCAAGTTTTACTTCAGGAAGAACAAAGACCAGTTCAGCTCAGAAGACTTGAACATCTATAAAGACTTTTGCGCCACCATTCACAGCATCTTCTACCTCCGGAAGGTCAGTCGAGGGGTGATTTACGTGAAAGACCTTTTTTCCAAGAAGAACTACGAAGTGAAAGACGCTGAAATCAATCTCGGCTTTGTTCGCGGCGACATCTTTGAGGCTCGTTTGATTCCCTTCAAAGGCGGGTTTGAATTTTCACGCGGCTTTTGTTTTCATCCGATTGAGATGGAGAAATTCATCTTGGGTGAGATCAAGAAAGTGCGTTATCAAGACAGATCGCGTCAGACAAAACTCATCCTTCAGCTGGCGGCGATGAAGCTAAAGCACATGCGTTATCAGCACATCAACATCAAACACATTTATACTTTCGAACCCAAGTTTTGAGGGTTACATTTACGTTGCAACTGACATGAAAAGAAAGTAGGTGTGCGTTTACGATGAACATGAAAGTCTGGACTGTCGACGACTCCCTCAAAACTTACAATATTGAAAACTGGGGCCTGAACTACTTCGGCATCAATCAAAAAGGGAACATCGTGGTGAACTCAAAGCAGGCGCCATCCCTTTCGATCGACATCAAAGAAGTCGTCGACGACATCGTCTCCAGAGGCATCAAGCTTCCGGTGTTGATTCGGTTCCAAGACATCTTGCGCAACAGGGTTGTGACTTTGAATGAGGCCTTCAAAAAGGCCATCGAAGAAAACAATTACAAGGGGCGCTACCAGGGCGTCTATCCCATCAAGGTGAACCAGCTACGAGAAGTCGTTGAAGAAATCCTAGATGCCGGCGCTCCATACCAATTTGGACTTGAGGCCGGGAGCAAGGCTGAGCTGGTCGCCAGCATCGCCATGAACACCAATCCGGATTCGCTCATTCTCTGCAACGGCTATAAAGATTATTCAGTCATTAAAACCGCTCTTCTAGGCTTGAAGCTCGGTAAACGCGTCATCATCGTCGTTGAAAAACTTACGGAGCTTTATCAGATCCTGAAAGTAGCCAAGGAATTCGGGGTTCGCCCTCTCATCGGCATCCGCAGCAAGCTCCACACGCGGGGCAGTGGGAAGTGGGAGTCGTCGGGCGGAGATTCCGCGAAGTTCGGGCTTACTACTCCAGAGATTTTGCAAGTGATCAAGACTTTGCGCGACGAAGGCATGACCGACTGCCTGAAGCTTTTGCATTTCCATATCGGTTCGCAGATCACTGATATTCGCACCATCAAAGACGCCGTCAAAGAAGGCTCGCGGGTTTATTCGAAACTGAGAAAGATGGGGATTGATATCGAATACCTCGATGTCGGAGGTGGACTGGGCGTTGACTATGACGGAAGCCGCACTTCGTTTGACAGTTCGATCAATTACTCCTTGCATGAATACGTCAGTGACGTCGTTTATACGATTCAGGAAGTTTGCGCGGCCGAAGAAGTTCCTGAACCGAATATCGTAAGCGAGTCGGGCAGGGCTTTGGTTGCTCACCACTCCGTGCTTGTGATCAATGTGTTTGGCAGCATCGAAGTGGGGCGTACGCCGTACACGCTTGAAGAGAACCCCGAAGAGAGCACTGTCGTGCGTGAGATGAGAGAGATCCTCAAAAATATTACGCCCAAGAATTTGCTCGAAAGTTATCACGACGCTCTTCAGCGTAAAGAAGAAGCCTTCAGTATGTTTAAACTCGGTTTTCTTGATCTTGAAGAGAAGGCTAAGGTCGAAAACCTGTTTTGGAATATCTGCCTTGGTCTGGCAAAGCAGACCTCGGGTCTTAAGTATGTGCCTGAAGAATTGCAGAACATGAGCAAGCACTTGGCGGATCAATTCTTGTGCAACTTTTCTTTGTTTCAGAGCGCGCCCGACCATTGGGCGATCCAGCATCTTTTTCCCATCGTGCCCATCCATCGCTTGAACGAAGAGCCTGCAAGGCAATCAACGTTGGTCGATATTACCTGTGATTCTGACGGCAAGGTCGATAAATTCATTGATTTAAAGGATGTTCGCGACACCCTGCCGCTTCACGCGCTCAATGGCAAACCTTATTATATCGGAATGTTCTTGATGGGCGCTTATCAAGACATCATGGGCGACATCCACAATCTCTTTGGCCGCGTGAATGAAGTGCATGTATTTGAAGACGTCGAAGAGCCAGGCGGTTATTACATCGAAGAAACCATCCAAGGCCACACCGTTTCTAGCGTGCTCTCGACCATTCAATACAATCCTATTGAATTGGGCAAGATGGTGAAGATTGCCATCGACGCCCAAGTGAAATCGGGCGCTCTCAAGCCACGCGAAGGCGTTGATTTGCTCAACGACTACGAGCAGCGGTTGAACGAGTATACTTATATTGATCAAACGACCCCGGCATTGTGACCTCTAGCGGTATGGCAAGGGTCATTTATCCCTTCACGCAAACAATCTGTTTGAGTTCAGCGACCACTTCGACCAAGTCGTTCTGATTGGCCATGACCTCGTCGATGTCTTTATAAGCGCCTGGAACTTCGTCTAGCACCCCGGTGTCTTTACGGCATTCGACGCCGGCCGTTTGGCTGCGCAGATCTTCAACCGAAAACCGCCTTTTCGCCTCGCCACGGCTCATCCGGCGACCAGCTCCGTGGCTGCACGAGTGAAAGGCCTCGGGGTTTCCCAGGCCGCGTACAATATAACTTCGGGTTCCCATCGAGCCCGGAACGATTCCAAGGTCACCAGCCTGAGCGCGCACTGCGCCCTTGCGAGTGACAAATACTTTTTCACCGAAATGCACTTCACGCGCGACGTAGTTGTGATGGCAATCAACGCGGGTCACCGTTAACGCTTCAGCTCCTCGGTCTTCTCCATAGACATGGTGAGAGAGGTCTTTCAAAATTTTGAGCATCATCTCGTTGCGGTTGGCTTTCGCATAATCTTGCGCCCACATGAGATCATGCAGGTAGGACTGAAACTCTGGCGTGTTTTCAAGAAAGTAAGCCAAGTCTGGATCGGCCAAGTTCACAGACATCTCTTGCATCAGCCATTTCGCTTTTCGAATATGTTCTTCAGCCAGGCATTTTCCCACGTTGCGGCTTCCTGAGTGCAACATCAGCCAGGCGTTTGAATCTTTATCGACGCAAATTTCAATGAAATGATTCCCGCCACCCAGCGAGCCTAACTGATAAGCCGCATTCTTCACGGCCTTGGTTTTTTCGTCCAAGG
Source organism: Bdellovibrionota bacterium (assembly GCA_040754655.1). Classification (GTDB taxonomy): domain Bacteria; phylum Bdellovibrionota; class UBA1018; order UBA1018; family UBA923; genus JBFMCE01. The sequence goes on from JBFMCE010000044.1 coordinate 3,528, forward strand.
CTACAGGCTTTCCAAGAGCTTTAAACGCTTTACCAGCGCGCGTAGAGACTTCTCGATTTCCTTCAGGTCCGGTCGGAATAGAGCGTTCAATCGAATTTCGAAGCCTTCGCAATCCTTGATCGCCACCCAGCGCGTCTGCAGTGAAGGGAAGTTTTACCGCGCACATCCCGCAACCAATATCTACGCCCACCGCCGCCGGAACGATGGCGCCTTTGGTCGCAACGACTGAACCGATAGTGGCGCCTTTACCGAGGTGCACGTCTGGCATCGCAGCGACGTGTTTGAAAACAAAAGGCAGGTTTGCGGTGTTCAAAAGTTGTTTCGCGGCATCTTCTTCAAGGGAACTGAGCTCAGTCCAAATCTTGACGGGCACGCGGGCTTTGTCGAGCACGGTTTTGATGGGCATGGTTTATGGATAGCACAGGCGATTAGACAAGGTCTATGCGCCTTGGGAGAAGGTAATCTTTACGCCGCCTGGCCCTCAGTACTGCCTGAAAACTTTTCTTTAAACTTAGGATGTTCGCCCAAGAGCACCCAATTGGGCTTGAGCAAGTCTTGGCAAGTCTTCATGGTCGCTAAAAGCTCTTTGCTTGCGATTCCCGTGTAGACCTCATCTGTGGTGAAGGGCCCGTAAATATCGCCGTTTGAATCGACGTACCAAGCATTTCCCATGGTGGCGCCGTCATTTGAGGTCGTAGGAACGGCGATCGCTACTGACGGCTCTGAGAATTGAACCGCTCCCTCGGGTTGAGGGGGCGTGTCGCGATACTTCGTTTTCGAGAGATCGACAGGCTCTTCAACCGCAGTCACTTCTGTCGGCGTTGGCTCTGGCGTAAAGATATTAGGAGAGCCTGGCACTTCAACGTGAGAGGCCGGTTCCACGATTTCAGAAACGGCGGCAGTGATGGGCGTTGGCGCTTCTTCATGCACAACCTTGTCGCTCTTTTCTGCGGCATAAGAACTGTAAGGCGTTTCAACGATCACTTTATTGCCAGCTTCGTCGTAGAGCCCTAAGACTCTATAAATCTGAATCGCCTGGGCTTTGCCTTTGACCTTGGCGCTCTTGCAGGGTTCGACGATGAAACGATCCCTGACTTTTTCGTAGACGTTTTCAGAAATGAGAAAGTCGGTGCCGTATTCTTTTGTCATCGATTCAATGCGAGAGGCGAGGTTCACGGAGTCGCCGATCACCGTGTATTCCATTTTTTCGTTCGAGCCGATATTGCCAGCGATCACCTGTCCGGTGTTCAGCCCCATTCCTATGCGTAGAACGGGTTGACCACGCGAGAGACGAAGTTCATTCAATGCCGCAAGCTCTTCCCGCATCGCAAGGCAGGCGCGAACGGCGTTTTCGACGTCGTTAGGGCCTCCGAACGGCACTCCCCAGAGCGCCATGATGGCATCACCCACGTATTTGTCGACCACGCCGCCGAAACTCCTGATGATAGCCACCATGCGAGTCATGTATTCATTGAGCATGACCACCACGTCTTCTGGTTGCATGCTCTCGCTCATCCCCGTGAAGCCTCGCACGTCACTGAAGAAGATCGTGGCTTCGCGACGTTCGCCCCCGAGTTTCACTTCGCCTGAAAGCAGTTTTTCGGCGATCTCTTTGTTGTGAAACTTATTGAAGGTTTCCTTCACTTTATCGCGTTCTTCCAATCCTCGCGCCATCTCATTGAATGCCGTTGAAAGGTGGGCGATCTCGTCTTGGCCTTTTGGCTTCAAATTGACGTCGAAATCTCCCTCGGCGATTCTTCCCGCGGCGATGACCAGTTGTTTGATGGGCCAAGTGATTGTTCCAGAATAAATATAACCTACGAAGAATGAAATGCATAAGATCGTAACCGCAAGCAGCATCGCGCGGTACTTCACTCGAATGGTCGTTTCAAATGCCTTTGATTCGGGCACTTCAGCTACGACTCCAAGCCCAGCGAAACCCACTACTCGAAAGGCTCCTAGCCTGGGTTCGCCGTCGAAGTACCTCATTTGCTTGTTGTTGAATTTTCCGGCGAGCATTTCCTTCACGATCGCGAGATGCGCGACGCTCTCGCCAGCGCCTACCCGAGACGAGTCGGGATGAGCAAGCAGTTTTCCATTGCGATCGACCATGAAGCTCGTGATGATATCGCTTTCTCCAAAGGCTTTGACGAACTTGGACTGACGCACGATCGCAGTAAGGCTATGGCTGAAAGACTCAGGCGTAGATTGAATGAAGGGCAGGGCGATCGCGATAGCCGCAGTGCCGTCTGCAAGTTTAGTAGAGGCGATTTGCACTTCGCCCTTCGCTACCTGGCTCATCGAGAAATTTGGGTTCGAGGCGAGGGAATTGAACGCCTTCGAGACTTCTGATTCTGCGTTGTTTGATTTCAGTTCGGCGGAAACGGCTTTCTGCCAAATCGAGGAAGAGCCGTCTTGATTGTGTTTGTTTACGAAGAGGAAAAGAAAGTCTTTATCTTTGCTGAAAAATTCGTTGATGATTCTTTCTTTGGTCTCGACATGGGGAATTTCTTGGATGAGCACCGTGCCGAGGACGCGCATCTTGTCTGTAGTGCTCTCAAAAAGTTCGCGCGCTTGGTTGGCAAGGCTTTCGGCGGTGTCGGCGTTGACCTTTGAGATCAAGGCCATATTGTCTTCGGAAAACATCTGGGTTGAGATCCAAACAAGGCTCACGATCGAGGTGATCAAAAGCGCCGCGATCAGCGAAACGAGTTTTGTACCAATCGTCAGACGGACTTTCGCCAGAAGTTTCAAAAGACACTCCTCCTTACCTAGAGTTTTCGGAAGGTGAAGCTCTCTGGCTAAAGTAGATTTTTACTTGTCTTGGCGATGACATCGGCAGCTATTTCCGTCGCACGATGCGCACTAAAAATTTCTCGAAGCTGTTTCTGTTATAGGCCGAAAAGCCTTTCGAGATGGAAGAGAGTACAGCCACGCGCTGGGATTATAAATTCGTTGTAGTTTCATTGGTTTGCGCAATTGGAGCCGTGGCGGGTTCTTACATGCTCTGGCGCGACTTCAACGAAAGCGGCGCCACTGGGCAAGGCGCGCCTATGGGCAAAGTTGAGCATCGCGAATCGAAAGTGCGCAGAAAAACCAAGTCGAGCTATATCTGGTCGAATGTGCAGATCAATGAATCACTTTATAGAAAAGATTCGATCCAGACAGCTGAGGGCAGCGCCGCCGCGATTCGTTTGAAAGACGGCACTCTCTTGGAAATGGGCGAGAACAGCCTCGTCGTTCTTGATGAGGTTGGCGACCTGTCGCTAAATTTCTTGCGCGGTCAAATGGTTTTGCGCAAGACGACGGGTGATACGCGGGTGAGCGTGGGGCGAGATGGCCAAGCCAAGATCGAAGAACTTCCGATCAGGCTCGTGAAACCACGGCCGCTTGGGCGAATCTTCACGAGTTCTCTTAAGCCTATGGATGTTCGGTTCGAATGGGAATTGCGCGATCGCGATTCTTCCGTCGCCACGCAATCGTACCGGGTCGAGGTTTCAACCGAACCAGAGTTTAGGCCTGGCGCCATCAAACAGCTCGAAAGCGTAGCTTCTGACGCTCGATCGGCCTCTGTGAAACTGCCGCCAGGACGGTATTACTGGCGAGTCGTTTCAAATGGCCATTCTCTGACAGAAACAGGGCAATTTAAAATCGTATCGATCGAACCGATCAAGACAGCTTGGCCTAATGCTGGTCAAAAGGCATTGAGCATCGGATCAGAGCGATCGCTTCAGTTTCGTTGGGCTTCCGTCTCCCAGTCTGAGAATGACGAGACTATTGAACACTTCATTGAAGTTTCTCGCGATGCTCAATTCTCGGATCTTGTGAGGAATGAAAAAATCGCGGCTGCCGCCGGTGCTGCCAACATCAAAGGACTCGATCCCGGAAAATATTATTGGCGCGTCAGGACAGGCGCCGGAGACGCAGGCGTCTTTTCTCGACCGCAGGCCTTCGTCGTTGAACAAGCGCAGTCGATCGATCTGGCTTTGAGTGCGCCGTTGAATGAACAAGCGCTCGCGCGCGGCAAACCCGTGCGTTTTAACTGGAGCTCAAGCGCCTTGGATGCCGAGTACCAATGGGATTTTGAAACGCTGCAAGGAAAATCGGTTTTCTCAAGGAGATTGCGCTCTTCATCGATCGAGTGGAAAAATCCAAATCCAGGGTTCTTTCGTTGGAAAGTCAGCGCATTCACGGCCTCTCAGAAGATTGCTGAGACTCAGTGGCGCACACTCTCAGTCTTTGAGGGCGATCCGATCGATCTGGGCTTCCCTTCGCGCGGCCAAAAAATCAATTATTGGGAAAAGCCCGCTGAATTTGAATTCGAATGGAGCGATGACGAACTTTTGTCGTCAAAGTCGCATGCATACGTCGTTGAGCTTGCGCGAGATATTGACTTTAAAGAGATCTCTTCAAGCGTTCGAACTTCTGCGAACAGGGTGTCTCATCGCGAGCTTCAGTTCACCCCTGGTTCTTATTTCTGGCGCGTGCGGATAGTCGATGCAGAAAACCGCACGGTTAAAGCAAGCGAGGTCGGGTCATTTGACTACGGACCTTTCCCCACGCTTCGAGCGCCCGCTTCGGCGCAACCAGACTCTGGCACCGTCTTTAATCTGCTTGAACAAGAAACAGAACCGACACTCACATGGGCGGCCGTAGAGGGTGCTCTGGGATACGAAGTAACGCTCACAAAAGCCAGAGAACAAACAGCAGTTCTCAAGAAAGTAACTCAAGAGACCACTCTTTCACTGAAATCGCTCGAGCCTGGCCATTATGCGTGGACGGTGCGCACCATCGATCGCGTCCAACGCAGAGGCGAGCCCATGATCGTGCACAGTCTTGTGATCACTCATGGTGATCCTTTGCCTGCTCCTGAAGCCTTAAGTCCGGAGGTGCAATAGATGCGCTTTTTTGAAGCGTCATTTCTATCGCAGCTGCGTTTTTTACGGACTGCTGTTCTGGGTGCATCGGCGTTTTCTAGCTTGCTTGGTTTCGCGAAAGAGGTTTCGCTTGAGTGGAAACCTGTGCCGAAGGCAATCCGGTACGAACTCGAAATTGAACACAAAGGCAAGGCCATCGTCAAGAAAACCACCGATGAGAACAAGTGGTCGGGCGACTTGGGATTTGGATTTTACGCGTATAAACTTCGAGCCATCGACAAGCTCAAACGCCCAGGTGCGTGGAGCGAGTCAAAAGCCCTGGTATTGATGCCAGATTCGCCCGAGCCCAGGTTTCCAAAAAACCGGGAACAAGTAGTGCTCTACGATGAAAAAGCCAGGCTCAAAATCGAATGGCGCGAAAGCCAAGGAGTTCAAAAGTATGAAGTCGATGTGTTTCGTGATGGCAAACGGATTTTCTCGCGCGCCGTAGAGGGCACGCGGCTCGATATCAGCGAGATCGCCAGGCATGGAGCAGGAAAGTACACTTGGCGCGTGCAGTCGGTCGTAGAGGCCGACCCGCGAGCGCCCGCATCGCTTTCTGGGAAGAAATGGAAGAGCGAGCCTAAGGCCGACTCAGAATTCGAAGTCGTTTATAAAGATCTCGCAAAGCCTGAGCAAGTTTACCCAAGAGGAAACGTCCTTCCACCCAAAGACGGCAAGATGATCTTCAAGTGGAAGTCAGTTGAGGGCGCTGAGGCGTATGAAGTCTCAGTAGTGAGGATGAGCGCCAGTTCCCGTGATCTAGCGTCGATGCCCGCGGGAAGCCATGCAAAAGTTTTTACAACAAAAGAAAATGAGATTCTTCTCAAAGTACCTAAAGAAGGAAAGTATTCGTGGCAAGTGAGGGCGCTGGCAAATATCGCTCCGGATAAGACTGCAGACGCAGCAGGGCCCAAATCGATTGCAGAGTTCAAGCTTGATCCCAGTGCACAATTCGCAGAAGGAACGGGTTACGTCGCGCTTTCAATCATGCTCGCCCCTTACGACTACAAGGTTCTAAGCCAGAACACGGGTTTAGAAGGCACTTTCAAATCGAGTTCCTTCACCTTGCGCTTGAGCGGAGAGAAATACTTCACTCCGCGCTGGGGCATCTCAGCCGCAGTCAATCGCACCGAGTTCAATGTGGTCTCGCGACAGATCTCAAGGCATGACTTTGAGCTTGCGGCAAGGTACCGTATCCCGCTTGATAAAGCGAAACACGGTTGGGTGGTGATGCCGAAATTTGGTTTTGAGTATCGTGAGTATCCAGAGCTCAGGCCCTTGTCTTTGCAGAGGCAAGAGTTCAGCTTGATCAATCTCACTGCTATCGGCCCGGTTTTTGGATTCGACCTGAGAAAACAATTCAACGACGAGTTCAGTCTTGGTCTCAAGTTCGCTTACTACAGGCCGGTCATTCTGAGCGGAGTAGATGGCACCCTCAGTGGTGGTGCGAACGGAAGAAACCTGAGCATCGGAGCGCAAGGACTGTATTGGCTCTCGGCCAAGTGGGGTTTGGGCGCTGGTGGATTTCTAGAAGACCGAGGCGTTGGATACTTGCTCAATAACTTGCAGCAAGAAGTTCAGATGAACGCGTTCTACTTTTTTGGAAGCTTGATTTACAGTTTCGGCAGATGAGAAAAAGAAAAGGGATGGGTTTTTGCAACCCATCCCTTTCTTGCTATCCAAAAAGAATTATTGGCAAACTCTTTGTCTGTCTTCGAATTGATTCAAAGTATTGTAGCTGTCGCGGCTATTATCCCACTTTGATTTTTCAGGTTCGTTGCCTTTGACTTTGTATATGTCTCCGCTGCGGCTGAGTAAAAAAGCAACATATGAACTAAATGAGCGGCCAGTTCCAAAACATTGGTTTAGCTTATACTCATCAACACCTCTGACGGTGAGTACATCTCTCGTATTATCCCATGCGATGAAGGTGCCCGAGCGATCAAGTGCAGTGTTCACAATGGTCGTGTTTGTATTTGAAACAACGTTATATTTCTTCACATTTGGCATGATGACTTTCTTTGATGCCTTTGGGCACTGACCAGAAGATTCCGCATTGTGCAATACATACAAGTCGCCATCTTTAATGAAATAAACCATGGCGGCATCATTGCGGTGCTGCGAAACTTTGAAGTCGTCGACATTGTTCGTGATCTGGCAAGGTTTACCGCGTACCTCACGAAAGAAGTCGCCGTCGCGTTCCAAGATATAGCGATCGGCAACATCATTGCTTCGAGCGCGCTTTTCTTCTTTGATGGAATCATAAGCAACTGCGCTTAATGGCAATGCAAAAGCGAGTGCAGTGGACAGTAGGGTGCGAAAACTTATTGTAAACTTCATGTATCTGTACTCCTGAGGTTAAAATGAAACTAAGGCCCACCTACGAAGCACGTCACGCTTTGTCAATTTCAATGAGAATTAGTCAGGAAATTTTTAAGATGTTTCAATTCCAAGCCACCTCAAAATCTGCTTGGGATGCAGATCTTCGGGCACTTGAAAACCTTGGTCGGTTTTTTCATGTGTGCCCCAGTTCACAACTGTATAGTATTTTTGTCGGAATTTGCCCAGACGTCCCCGTGGCGCATGTGCGATTCGAATACGAAAGGCCGACAGCATGTCCCAGCACCAAAGCAAAAATGCAAAACTGCTTCGCGTTTCTGCTTTTAGATCAATCAGAGCAGATTGTTTTCGCGAAACGCCACCCGAGAAATAATTTTTGAGCCATTTCCCAAATCCCTCGATCACAACCACCCGAGAAATCTCGGGGACCTTTTGTTCGAGCAGCACTTTGAGTTGAGCAGCCAGTTCTTTTTGTTCAGGTCCACAGGTGATCACGACCGACTTTGGCTTTTGGGCCAAGAGCAAGCTTGGTTTCAGAGACCAGCTTTTTCCAGCTTCAACCCGCTTCTCATAAGGTTTTGGATGGGTTCCCCAATACCACACGAGGTCTTTCATCTTGAGTTGGTAGGCTTGTTCGACTTTGATCTTGTGCTCGTCCCCGTGCCAGAAGCGATGAAAGTAGTGGATCTTTCGAGCCATCGTCTGGGGCTCGCGCGCGTGCCCATAGTGAAAGACATGGGCGTCTATGAGCTGGGTGCAAAGCGAGCGATGGTTTGCGCTCAAGTCACTTCGAAACGTTTGAGCATCGCCAAAACTTTGCGCCCCAGAGTTCTTCCTTACAATTCGTATTTCGCTCGGATACCAATTCCATGGCCGCTGAACCAACGAGTAGCCTCCGTAGAAGTGCAGGTACTTGAACTTCAGCCCTTCAACGGGTTTTTCTTCTTGGTCGGCGCGTTCTACGGCCTGGCGAATTTTAGAGTGCTCGTTTTCGTGCAAAGCCTCGTCAGCTTGCAGATAAAGCGCCCAGCGGCCTTGGCACGCCTCAAGAGCAAGGTTGGTCTGTTCACTCAAAACCAATCCGCGGTCGGTTTTTGAATCATCCCAAACCGAGTGAATGAGTTTGACCTTCGGTGACCCGATCGCTGCAACCAGCTTCTCGGTTTCGTCTTCAGACTTGCCCACATTGACGATCAGCTCGTCGACGATCGGAAGCATCGACTCGATGCATTCAACGATCGGGAAGTCATACATCTGGGCATTTCTGATAAAGGTGAACCCACTGAGCAACATAAGATTTAAACACTAACGTGGTTGGTGTAAATTGAAAAGCATGACGGGAAGGCACAAGGGTCCAAGCGTATTGGTCATTAAGAATCGGGCGATCGGTGACACGATCCTGCTGACTGGGTCGCTGCGACTATTGCGCCAACACCTTCCCCGCCATGAAATTCATGTCTTGGTGCGTGCTCCTGCGGGTGAATTGCTCGTAGGGTTGCCCTATGTCGATCGAATCATTTCCGCGAAAGAGCCCGCAGGCGGGATAGACCGCATTGCGTATTGGACGCGGTTGATTCAAAGACTCCGAGTCACTCACTATGATTTTACCCTCAATTTCCATGCGTCGATGCGCAGCTCGCTCACGGCTCGGTGCTTGAGGGCCAGCATTCGAGTCGCGAACCACCACGAGCTTCGCGGACGCAATTGGTTTTCAGATCTTAAGGTTCCGGGAAGGGGCAAGGTCAAACCTGTCATCGAGCGCGACCTCGACGTTCTTCGCGCCATCGGAATCCACGCGACGGTTGCCGATGCCCTGCCCGAGGTGGTGTTGAGCCCTGCTGAGATCCAAGAGGCGAAATCTCTCTTCGAGAATCGCCCGGCGGCGGCCAAGGGTGGCATGCGCATCTTCTTGGGCATTGGCGGAAGCCGCGCGACCAAGAGATGGCCCGCGGCTCACATGATCCGGCTGCTCGAGAAACTTGAAAAAGAGTGTGATGCTCAGTTCGTGATGTCGACAGTCGCTACCGATCGGCACTGGTTGGAATCTTTTCTCCCACAGCTGAAGAGACATCCCAGCCTTGAAAAGAGGCTCGTGCATTTTGAAAATTTCTCGTTGCGCCAGACGGCGAAAGTCGTTTCGCAATGTTCTCTCTACGTAGGAAATGACTCAGGGTTGAAACATTTGGCCGTTGCTCTCGGGCTCAAGACCGTCACTGTTTTTGGCCCTGAGGCGCCGCTAGAGTGGCATCCGTACTCGGTTGACAAGCATCCCTATCTTTTCATCCCAGAGCTTTCTTGCCGCACCGTGGGCGGCAAACACTGGTGTGCAATCCCTGTTTGCAAGCAGCACCAACACCGTTGTATGCAAGACATCGAGCCAGAGCAGGTTTTTCAAAAAATAACAGAGGTCTTACGATGTTAGTGAGCGGCTTCACGATCATCCGCAACGGCGTGAAATTTGATTTTCCGTTTCTAGAAAGCATTCAAAGCGCTCTCCCGGTTTGCGATGAATTCGTCGTGAATATAGGAGTTTCAGAAGACTCCACAAAGAAGGTGCTTGAAGACTTTCGGGCAGCACTACCGCAGGCCGAAGCAGCTAAACTAAAGTTTTTTGATTCTCAATGGCCGGTAGATTCTGCTGAGAAGCGCAAGGGGGGTCAGATCTTGGCTGACCAGACGAACCTTGCTTTAAGCCAATGCCAAGGCACATGGTGCTTGTATCTACAGGCCGACGAGGTTTTGCACGAAGAAGATCATGCCAAGCTTCGAAGCCAACTCGAGCAGTACAGCAAGAACACGAAAATCGAGGGCGTGGTGCTCAACTACGTTCATTTTTACGGTACTTACAATGTCATTCAAACCTCTCGTTCGGCTTACCGCAGGGAGGTTCGCATCATCCGCAACCGAATCGGAGTGCAGTCGATCGGAGACGCCCAAGGCTTCAGGCATGACGATGGAAGGAAGCTCAACGCCGTCGTGAGCCGCGCCAGCGTTTATCATTACGGATGGGTTCGTCCTCAGGAAGTGATGAAAGCAAAGACTGCCTTCATGGACACGCTCTACCACCCTGAAGCCACGGTTGATTTACCGGCCACCGGCAATAATTATCTTTACAAGCGCATCGTGGGATTGAGGCCTTTTACGGGGAGTCATCCTAAGTTCATGCAAGCCCGCGTTGAGGGATCGCCTCGTTTTGACTTTTCTAAGGTTCCTAAGGTATTTCATTGGAAAGACACTTGGAAAGTATTGTCGGGTTGGATAGAACAGATAACCGGCGTTCGGTTGTTCGAATATAAAAATTACAGGCGGATTAGGCTTTAACTTAAAAGATGCAAAAACCACTCGCAAGTATCATCATGACAACGTACAACGCGCCAAGGCATTTGGCCCTTGCCTTGAGTGGGTTGCAAATTCAAAGTGAGCGCAACTTTGAGCTTCATATCGCAGATGACGGAAGCTCGTCTGAGACTTCAGAAGTGATCGAACGCTTCATGCAGCAAGCGCCGTTTTCGGTGGTCCATTCGTGGCAGCAGGATTTGGGCTATCGCAAAACAAAGATTCTCAATGAAGCCATCCGCAAAGCGAAATCAGATTATTTCATTTTCGTTGATGGAGACTGCGTCTGCCACGTCGACTTCGTGCGCAACCACTTGATGTATCGGCAAAAAGGCTATTACCTTGCGGGGAGGCGGGTTGAACTTGGGCCGGAATTCAGCGCAAGGCTCACTCCTGAAATGGTTTTAAGGGGTGATCTCAATCGTCCCAACGTTGGGCTTTTGATGAGTTGCCTGCGCAAAGACAGCGACTATTGGCATCGCAGCCTTCCTCTTTACAATCCGTCACTTCGAAAGTGGTTGAAGATGGACAGGGTAGATGACCTCAAGGGCTGCAACTTCTCGGTCGATCGCGAGTCTTTGTTCAAGATCAATGGTTTTGACGAAGACTATGAGGGATACGCTAGGGAAGACACCGATCTTGAGCTGCGCTTGCAATATCTTGGTTTAAAGATCAAATCCCTCAAGGGCCTGGCTATTCAGTATCACGTTTGGCACGACCGTTTGCCTGAGAGCGAGAACAATAAAGTGAAGTTGCGCTCGCTAGGTACTTCCAATAATCCAATCTGCAAAAACGGCATCGTGAAGATGGCGTGAGAAAGTCCCACGCCATCTTTTTGAAGATGTCCCGTTACTTGCGGATTTCTTTAATTTTTATTTTCTTCAGATCATCTTTCTTTCTCAAGACCTCGCATCGAAGCGTATAATCTTCCATTCCGCTCTTGTTGGCGAGCGACGGAATCTGGAAGTTCACCTGAAAATGATCGCGTTCTTCCTGCTTGCGCAGAACCGCAGTAACAATCTTTGATTTTTGATCGCTGTCTATGGCGACTATGGCGTTTTCAACGGCTCTGACTTTGATTTTAGAGTTCACATTCTTTCCGTCAACATTGACGAGCAACATGAGCTGAAAGCCAGACCGCTTGTGATTCTGTAGAACGACATTCCGAAAGCCAACTGAGATACTTGTCGGAATTGAACGGTTTTCGTCGGGCAAGTAGAGGTTCATTGAATACGTCCAGTCGTATACGTCGCCTAAGGCGGGATCACTATGGATTAAGCGTGGAGAAAATAAAGGTGGCTGATACTCTGTGTGCGTAATGACCGCGTCGTCCTCTCTTAAGACACAACCTATGTTTTCGGCTGGCAAGTTGCCTGCGTCGTCACGTTGGTCTTCTTTGAAGACATCTAAAAGAAGCATTGCCGTTGCTGTGTGATAATTGTGATAAACGGCAGGAGTGCCAAGCTCGCAGAATTGAACCAAATGATTTGCAATCACGTACTGTTGGTTTCTTAGTGCGACAAGGTAGTTGATGAACTCGGAATGCCCCACTGGCTTCGAGGGAGGAGATGAAACGTCTTTTGATGTGAAAAAATCAGTGCAATAACTCGATGCGGTTTTGGCCATCGACCAGAAAAGAACAAGTTCAGAAACCGTCGAGTGAGGAAGCCATACACTCCCATCTTTGGTTGCTCCTAATTTGTAGTAGGAAAGCGCGTCCGCAACCAGTTCTCCGACCGCTGCACAGACGACTTCTTTTTTCATTGTGCTCATGATGGCCACTTCAAGCTTGGTTAGCGATTCATTTGTAATGTTATAAAATTCTTTCAATTTCTTGAGCTCATTTTGTCCTGGCAAGGCAAGCTTTGCGTTCTCAATTAAAAAAACTTGAAGGCTTGTGGCGTCGGTTTCTCCAAAACCGTAGGTGTGAGCAAGTTCATGCGCGGTCAGCGCCATGAGCTCTAATTGCAGATTTGGGGGAGGAATTCGAGTGAGTCGACTGATGCTAAAACAGATTTTGCCTGCAGGTGACGCTGAAGCATCTGCGTGCTGGCCGTCTTTGTCGGTGCACGGGCCTTCTTGCCTGGCTTCCAGGGCAAAAGAAGAGTCTTCAAGGAAGGTCAGAAGTTGTTTGGGATTCACAGTGTTCCCTTTGAACATGCTCGTTAGGATACTTTTGATATCGGTGGGAACCTGGTTTGTGTTTTCGAGCGAACGTTGTGAAACGATAGCGTTTCCCAGTCGGACAAACATGTTCTTCAAAAGAGGTTTGAGCTTATCTATGGCTTCAGCAACTTGTTCTTTTGAGCTGCGGGTTGCGTTGCCGCCCGAACTGTCGATGCCACCTAAGCTGTGTTCGGCGAGAAGGTGACTAGAGTCCTGGTCTGAAAGGTCATTGTTCGACCCTGAAGAGTGATCAGATTCTCTTCCGTCACGCTTATTTTGTGTCGACTCTTCTTTCGTCGAACATCCAGTGCTGATACTGATGACTGTTGCTAAAACAACGGTCAATAAAGCGAATTTAAACCACTTCATGCAGGCCTCCTTAATTATTGAAGCAATCGAGAGGCCATTTATAGTCGATCCTTTTTATAGGAAATAGGTTTGTTTTATTATTTTTGCTTCCAAAAATTAACCTATCGGTTAATATATTATGCAAACTACTGAAATTACTTAAAAAATGCAGATATTCGATTTCGAAAATTATAAGGAATTTGTAAACCAACTACTCAAACTCATGCCAAAAAGGGGGCGTGGACAGTATCGAAAAATCGCCCAAATTTTAAACACTCATCCAGTTTATGTCAGCCAGGTCTTTAAAGGCACTAAAGACCTTTCGCTAGATCAGGCTTTTAAAGTGAGTGCATTCTTGAGTCTCTCTGAGCTTGAGCGGGAGTATTTTTTTGCTCTTATTCAGCGAGAACGCGCTGCGACGTTTGAACTGAGAAACTATTATTCCGAACAGCTTGCGAAAATTCGTGCGAAGTCGCAAGACCTCAAAAACAGGATTATTCAAACAAGGCAACTTTCAGAAGAGACCAAAGCCGTGTTTTACTCAAATTGGCACTACAGTGCCGTGCGTCTCTTGAGCTCGATAAAGCAATATCAGACGTTACCTGCAATTGCTTTACGACTTGGCCTTGAAGAGTCGCAGGTTGCAGAAATCGTAGAATTCTTACTCTCGGTCGGGTTGTGTGTGAAAGAAGACGCTCGTGTCGTGATGGGACCGAGCGTGACGCATCTTGATTCCAAATCGCCTTTTATCAAATCCAGGCAAATCCACTGGCGTGTGAAGGGATTTCAGTGCATGGATGCGCATTCCGAGGAAGAACTTTTTTATACAGCCCCGATGTCACTTTCGAAAGAGGGGGTAAAGCTTGTTCGAAGTGAGCTGTTGAAGCTCATTGATGACATAGGAAGCATAGTAAAATCGTCAGAGGCAGAAGATGTTGCATGCCTTAATATCGATTGGTTCAAATTTTGATGCGATTAAATATTGATCTTTAGAAGAGAGAGATCATGAAACAAGCCTTTTCTAATTTCGCGGCTGCCTAATGCCGTGGGGAAGTACGGCTTCCCAATAAGGCGTTTTATTGAGGCGAACGAGATCAAGATAGGGATAAATCAATTTCTTTCGGGCTTTTTCGAGAATTTCAGTGGTCACGGCTTCAAAATGCTTAATCGTGTTGGTGTTGTTCATGCGCGCGACGATTTTTCCGTCTTCGAACAAAAGCATCGCTCCGAGAAAGTATCCTCCGTAAGAGTTGATGAAGTCCTCATAATCGCCTCCAAGTTCTTGGCCGTCCATTCGAACCACGTAAGCTTGGACGACATCACCTATTTCATCTTCGTCTAACGCCTCTTCAATATACTCTTGTGACACATGACAGGCATCGCACCATTTGGAAGTCGAGAAGATCATAAGATAGCCTTTTGATCTCGTGACGAACTGCCCAAGAAAAACCCCTGTTGGAAGCTCTTTTAGTGACATGGCTAGGGAAGTCTGTGAAGAAAAGCTAGAAAACGTCAGCACTATGAACAAAAAGGCCATTCTAAGGGATCGGTAAGTCGCATGCGATTGAAGCACTTCGAAACTCCTAAATAGAGGAGTTTTTAGCATGGTGAGCCACTTTGAGCAATGCATTATAAACTAAAATAATTTAAACAAATCGAAACAAATCTTTCCTGAGGTGCTTCAGCGCCGGCAGTTCTTTTCGTACCTTCGAGAGGAACTTGAAGTCAATGTCGGCCATGATCGCCGTTTCGCAATCTGAAGCCAATGCGACAATATTCCCCCACGGGTCGATCACGCAAGTTTTTCCGAACGAAACATTGCCCTCGGGATGTTTGCCGATCTGCCCGGGCGCCACGATATAGACTTGGTTTTCAATCGCTCGCGCTTTCAAAAGCGTCAACCAATGGTCTTTGCCGGTATAAAGCGTGAATGCGGCTGGAACAAAGATCAGTTTTGCTCCTCGCAATGCAAGGTTTCGAAAGAGTTCCGGAAATCGCAGATCATAACAAATCGTAAGACCTAGCTTTCCAAATGGCGTGTCGACCACGGTTGGCGTTGATCCGCGCTCAAAGAGCGCTGATTCTCGATACGAATGCGTTTGGGTCAAATGAGCGTCAAAAAGGTGGATCTTGTCGTAAGTCGCGAGATCATCGCCTGTCGGGCCAAAAAGAACAGAGCGATTCCATACGCGTTTTGATTTTTTCTCGCTTCGGGTCGCGATGCTTCCAGCCAAGACGTAAACTTCGTTCTTTTTCGCGAAGTTTCGCATCGCCCGGTAAGCCAGTCCGTCTTCAGGGCGCTCTGCTTCCCGCAAAATTTCGGCGCGCGAACCCATGAACGAAAAGCATTCAGGCAGGGCGATGAGCTTTGCGCCTTGGCGCGCGGCTCGTTGCATGAGCGAAGTCGCGACAGAGAGATTCTTTTTTTTATTGCTTGTTGACGTCAGTTGCACTGCTGCAACAAGCATCAGCTAGACCTTCCGATTCCTTGATAAGAGAACCCGAGCTCACGCATCGTTTCTGGAGCGTAAATATTGCGTCCGTCGAAGATCAAAGGATTCTTGAGCAGTGACTTCATGCGTTTGAAATCAGGGTTGCGAAATTCCGACCACTCTGTGACGACGACCAATGCATCCGCATCCTTAAGCGCTTCATAGGGAGTCTTGTGAAACGAGACTTCTGCGTTCTTGGGCAAGTGTTTGCCCGCTTCCTTCATCGCTACCGGGTCATAAGCTTGAATCCTAGCGCCAGCCGCAGTTAGTTTCTCTAAGAGAACCAAGCTGGGCGCTTCGCGCATGTCATCTGTGTTGGGTTTGAACGACAAGCCCCAAACGGCAAGCGCCTTTCCGTTGAGCTGACGGTCAAAATGACGTTCAATCTTGTAATACAGAAGCTCTTTTTGAAGCGCATTCACCTCTTCAGCGGCATTGACGATCTTGAGTTCCATCCCGTGGTCTTTGCCCGTCTTGATGAGGGCCTTCACATCTTTTGGAAAACACGATCCCCCATAACCAACGCCGGCGTATAAAAAGTGACGGCCAATGCGCGAGTCGCTCGTGATGCCTTTGCGCACGCTCTCAATGTCGGCGCCGGTGAGTTCGCAGAGGTTTGCGATCTCGTTGATGAATGAAATCTTCGTCGCAAGAAATGAGTTTGCAGCGTACTTGGTCATTTCTGCCGAAACGTTGCTCATCCAAAGAATGGGATTTCCTTGACGCACAAAAGGCGCGTAGAGTTGAGCCATTGTTTTGTAGACACTCTCTTTGGAGGTGCCGATAACGACGCGGTCTGGTTTCAAGAAGTCTTCGATCGCGGTTCCTTCTTTGAGGAATTCAGGATTCGAAACCACATCAAAGGTCTGCTGGGTATGTGTTTTGATGAGTTTTTCAAGCTTTGCAGCTGTTCCTACGGGCACGGTCGATTTATTGACGATGATCTTGTACCCGTTCATGTGATCAGCGATCGTTTCCGCTGCTTTCAAAAATAAAGTGAGGTCAGCCGAGCCATCTGTGGAAGATGGAGTGCCAATGGCAAGAAAGATGATCTCAGAAGATTGAATAGCGGCGACGCTGTCGGTCGTGAAGGAAAGGCGTCCCTCCTGGGTATTGCGAGTTACCAGGTCGCCAAGGCCGGGTTCATAAATGGGAAGTTGCCCGCGGTTCAGGCCATCGATTTTTTCTTTGTTCACATCGACGCAAACCACGTCGTTTCCGTTTTCGGCGAAACAGGTTCCCGCGACCAAACCCACGTAGCCTGTTCCCATCACACAGATCTTCATATTTCCTCTCTTCTACTCCACAAGATGCAAAGTTTGCTCTATCCTTCAGAGCAATTTTAAGTAAATTGAAAAAGTATGGCCGCAAACGAAAAAAGTCAAACAATCTCAGCTACCGTGATCGTGCTCAATGAGGAGCAAGACCTCCCTCGTTGCCTGGAATCATTGGGCTTTGCGGACGAAATCATAGTCGTCGATAGCGGCAGCACGGATAGAACGGCTGAAATTGCCCAGCGAATGGGTGCCCGCCTGATTCAGGAGAGCTGGCGGGGGTACGGAGCCCAAAAGAATTTCGCGATGGATCAGGCGCGTTCCGAGTGGGTGCTCAATGTCGATGCCGACGAAGTGATTACGCCTGAGTTGAAAAACGAGATCCTGACTGAGCTCGCTTCAGCCAAGCCAGCCGAGGGCTATGCGGTCGCGCGAAAGACGTTTTATCTAGGGCGCTGGATCAAGTATGGGGGATGGTATCCCAACTACGTCACGCGACTGGTGCGCAAGTCAAAGGCCCGATGGACCGAACCGCATGTGCACGAAGAGCTCGGCGTGAATGGCGAGCTCAGAAGGTTGAAGTGCCCTATGCTCCACTTCACATTCCGCGATATTGAAGATCAGGTGCGCACGAACCTGCGTTATGCCAGGCAGGGAGCCCAAGAACTCAAACGCAAGGGGCACCACGCGAGTTATGTGAAGCTCGTCTTCAAGCCTTGGGGAAAATTCATCGAGACCTATTTGTTGAAGAAGGGTTTTCTCGATGGCTTGCCGGGCTTTATTATTTCAGTGAATGCGGCATACAGCATGTTTTTGAAGTATGCTTACCTTATCGAACTGAGCCATGAAAATACTGATCGTCGACAATAATATCGATTTGCCATGGACCCACTGCGCCGATCTGCGTCGCTACATGAGCGGAAGGGTCGTCATAAGACGGGGGCCAGAGAGGGACCTCCCTCCGACGCCAATGGATTTCACGCACATCATTCTTTCAGGAAGCAGAACCTCAATTCTAGATTCCTCTGTTTGGGTGCAGGAGTTGATGCAGTTTGTTCGCACAGCAGCTGACGCCAATGTTCCGCTACTGGGAGTTTGTTACGGACATCAGATTATCGCTCGCGCTTTCGGAGGCGACCAGATGGTTCGAAAATCTCCGATGCCAGAGTTCGGTTGGGTAGAGATCGAACAGACTTCAGAAAATCCGCTGCTAAAAGACTTGCCCAAGAAGTTTCATTCTTTTCAATCGCACGAAGAAGAGGTTCAAAAAGTGCCGGACGGGTTTATTCCAACAGCTTCAAGCGCACGATGTCCGATTCAAGCTTACTATATTCAAGGAAAGCCGGTCTTCGGAGTGCAGTTTCATCCGGAGCGCAATACAGAAGAGGGAAGCCGGACAATCGAAATGAGAAAGAAAGTCACGCCCAGGGATTGCATTTTCCCCGACTCAAAGGCAAAGTCTCTGTATTCAGAACATGTTGCAAACACCATCTTTAGAAATTTCCTCTCCCAACGCCGGTGAGGTTCAAAGCATGACTAAAACCAATGCCGCGGGGGTTTATCGTAAACTTTTCCTGAACGCAGCCAAGGTCTGCTTCACTTTCGGGATCCTTTATTACCTCTATCAAAAAGGTCTGCTTGATTTTTCAAGAGTACGGGCGCTTTTGAGTGATTATCCCGTGGTGTTGACGGTTTTTTCGGTCGTGGTGTTGACGGCCTTTGGCGGGGTTTTTCGTTGGTGGATGTTGCTTTTGGGGCAAGGTCTTAAGGTTTCCATCTGGGAAGCGCTTCGACTCACCATGATCGGGACTTTTTTTAACACAGCCATTCCGGGCGCTGTGAGTGGTGATCTGATCAAGGGTTATTATGTCGTGAGGCAGCAGTCCGATGGACGAGGCCGGATCAAAGCGCTAACCACTCTTCTTCTTGATCGATTGTTAGGACTGAGCGCTCTCATCTGCATTTCTTTTTTCGCCATGATCAGCAATCTACAAGCTATGCTTGGCTCTGCAGCTCTAAGGCCGCTTTGTGGGTTCATTGCTTTATTATGGCTGGGCGTCATGACATTCTATCTTTTTGTGTTGGTGGAGTGGTCTTTTACGGCGCGTATTTTGAAATTACTCAAAAAACTTCCGGCTGGCGAATACGTAAGCCGTCTTTTTGAAGCCGTGAAGTCTTATGAGAACTGCCGCCATTACATCATCAAGGGATTTTTCTTGTCGATTACGGTCCACTGCGCAATCATCGGGGTCTTCATCCTGTTGGCGAAGTCTTTGGGCGGTTTTGAAATGATTCCGATCGATAAATTCTTTTTTCTGACTCCGTTAGGCTTGCTTGTAACAGCGATACCGGTAGCGCCCGCAGGGCTAGGAACGGGACATGCCGCATTTTTAGGACTGTTTCAGCTGGTGGGTTCGAGAGCTGGCGCAGACCTTTTTACGGCGTTTGTTGCCTTTCAGATCTTGATGAGCCTTATTGGCGGAGTATTCTATTTGCGCTATCGCCAGAATATGTAAATATGGCCCTTCTTGAAGTTCAAATGTAACAATCGCTTAAACCTGCTAGACAGATTCACAGAATAAAAATATTAAAAGGTTACCGATGGCATTGAAACGCAGAATATTAGTGATTGATGACGAGCCCGATAACCGAGAGCTTATTCAACAAATTTTAGCGGATAAGTTTGAGGTCCTCACCGCTTCCGATGGTGAAGAGGGGATCCAAGTGACTCGCTCCGAGTTGCCTGATCTTGTTCTTTTAGACATCAGCATGCCCAAGCTCGATGGGATCGCGGTTTGTGAATCTTTGCGGTCGAATGAGGCGACGAAGCACATTCCCATCATCATGCTGACCGCCTCCAGTGATCCTGATCGCCGCATTCAATCGTTCATGACGGGTGCAGACGACTTTTTGTTGAAGCCCTATAGACCCAAAGAGCTTTTAGCACGCGTTCTTTCTAAAATCCGACGGGTTGAAGAAAGACTGAGCCAAGACGAGGTCTTAGAGTGTGGGAATTTGATTTTGTATCTCAATAAGTTCGAGGCCACAATTGATGGCAACGTGATTACCTTGAGCGTACTCGAATTTAATCTTCTGAAATGCTTTGTTCAGAACAAAGACAGGGTATTGAGTCGTGAGCGCATCTTAGAGTCGGTTTGGCGTGACTCGGTAGTTTCAGACCGAACGGTAGATACCCACATCGTTTCTTTGCGAAAGAAACTTACGGGGTTCACCTACTCGCTCTCGACGATTTATGGAGCGGGCTATATCCTTAAAAAAGCCTGATAAAGAGGCTTTCCTTTCTTGCTAAGCTGCTTTTTTGGCTTGAGATCCACTCTTAGGGTCTGAATGTGGCGCCGTGTCGATGATGCTGCCCAAAGTTTGAAGCTTGTGTTTGCCGCGAGAGAGAACTGATTTGCGGTAAACATCAATTCCCACTTTTTTTCGCACTTTTTCAGAAGCCCGTTTGCAGGCTCCTAAGAGGTACACTACCACATCAAGCCATGCCGCCCCCTTTGGAAGAGGAGGCAAGGATTCGCCTAAAGCTTTGGCGTCGGCATCAAGTTCTTTTAGCTTCTCTTGATCTTGAAGCGATATTTGCGCATCACCTTGATTGTTGGTGACGAGCTTCGGCCTGAAAGGTTGAAACTCCTTTTTCGGAGACCCATCCTCTCTCTGCCCAGCAGGTTGGCCTGACCGTTTTTTCTGTTGGCGATCGTCAGACGTCTGCAAAGAATCGTATCGCTTGCCCGGATAATGGGGCGGCGCGATACGAACGGGTTTGAAATACTTTATAAGGGACTTGCCTATGCGTCCCAATGGTGATGCCACGATGGCCCCCTTTGTTCTCTTGCGTTGGGGAACCCGCGTTATGCGTCACCGTGAAGTGATCTTCCCTGGCCCTGCGTAAAGTACTACACAAAACACACTGTTCGTATTAGCCTTATCGGTATCCAAATCGAAATACTTTAGAAAAAAGTATCGAAAGAATTGAGGATATTTGTTTAGCAGCAATATCAACTATTTAGGAATGACTTAATTGACACGGTGTGGCCTAGATGCTATCCACGGTCGATCTTACCCAAGCATGAAAGGAACTTTTCGTTATGATGGACCTCTTTGATAAATGTCGCGCCTTCCAAGACGCTAAAACCTTAATGGGTGCTGGGCTCTATCCCTTCTTTAAACCCATTGAGGCGTCTCAAGGTTCGTCTGTGGTTACTCACGGTACGAAGAGGGTCATGATCGGTTCCAACAACTACTTGGGGCTTACACACCATCCGAAAGTGAAAGAAGCCGCAAAACGTGCGATCGATGAATTTGGAACGGGTTGCACCGGATCACGTTTCCTAAACGGAAATCTCGTTTCTCATGAACAACTTGAAGAAGATTTGGCTCGTTTTTTGGGTAAGGAAGCTTGCCTTGTTTTCTCAACGGGTTTTTTAGCCAATCAGGGCGCATTGTCGTGCATTATCGGTCGAAATGACGCCATTTTCTCGGACCGGGAAAACCATGCCTCGATCATTGAAGGAACAAGACTGGCCATAGGCGAGACCATCCGCTATCCCCACAACGATATGGAGGCTCTTGATCGGGTGCTCACTGAAAAACGAGGGCAATTTGATGGGGCTTTGATCGTGGCCGATGGCGTGTTCTCAATGTCAGGGGCGATAGTTGATTTGCCAGGACTAGTCAGGGTGGCAAGCAAGCACAATTGCAAACTCTACATCGACGATGCACATAGCCTTGGCGTTTTGGGTGAACACGGGCGTGGCACTGGAGCGCACTTTGGCTTGACCGATGAAGTCGATTTGATCATGGGAACATTTTCAAAGAGCTTTGCTTCGATCGGTGGATTTGTGGCCGGAGATGCCGATACCATCCACTACATCAAACACAAGGCTCGCCCGTTCATGTTCAGCGCGGCAATGCCACCGGCCGCCGTGGCGACGGTTCAAGAGTGCCTCAGAGTCGTGCAAGAAGAGCCAGAAATCCTTGAAAGGCTTTGGAAAAACGCTCGAAAAATGAAAAGAGAGTTCACGGCGATGGGCTTCGACACTCTCAATAGCCAGACCCCGGTGATTCCGGTTCTCATTGGCGATGATATCAAGGCCTTTGTCTTCACCAAGGCCCTCTATGAACATGGAGTTTTCGCGACCCCGGTCGTGAAGCCGGCCGTACCAGAGGGAATGGCGTTGATCCGCACCAGTTACATGGCAACACATACCGATGAAGATCTCGACTATGTGTTGGAAGTGTTCCATAAGCTTGGAAAACAGTTTGAGCTGATCTAAGAAAAACCAAGCAAGAGCGAGAGGTAGATTCACGATGGCAACGTCAATCAAGGTCAAAACCGTAGAGTCCAAACAAGAACGCGACGACTTTTTCTTATTGCCTTGGGATATTCACGAAGACGATAAGAACTGGGTTCCCCCGCTTTTGCTCTCGGTCAAACAGACCTTGGATACCGCCAAGAATCCATTCTGGAAGCATGCGAAACAAAAGTTGTGGGTTGCCTATCAAGGTGGCGCTTGCGTCGGGCGTATCGCTGGCGTGATCGATGAGAGCCACAACAAGTTTCATGGCGAGACCACGGCGTTCTGGGGTTTTTTTGAATGCATCAATGACATTGAAGTCGCTCGGGCCTTGTTTTCGGTTGTCGAAGCCTGGTCGCGTGAGCAGGGGATGAATGTTTTGCGCGGACCGATGAATCCCTCGACCAACCATGAATGCGGTTTGCAGATCAATGCATTCGATACCAAACCCTTCATCATGATGACTCAAAACCCTGCTTACTATCCTGAATTGGTTGAGAAGGCGGGGTTTTCAAAGGCCAAAGATCTTTACGCCTGGCTTCTCGACAACTCAAGAAAGTTTGATGACAAGCTCGTTCAAAATGCGAAGCGCTTGCAAGAGTCGCAAGGCATCGTGGTTCGTCCGATCGACATGGCTAAGTATGAGGAAGAGATCGAGAAGATCATTGAAGTTTACAATGACGCCTGGGAAAAAAACTGGGGATTTGTTCCGATGACCAACGAAGAGTTCAGGCACATGGCGAAAGACATGAAGCCAATTCTCGTGCCTCAACTCGTTTACATCGTAGAAGTGCGCGGAGAGACCGCGGGATTTTCGCTTTGGCTTCCTGACCTGAATCAGGTGATGGCTAAGATTCCTGACGGCAAGCTCTTTCCCGCGGGACTGATCAAGTTGCTCTGGTACACCAAAGTAAAACGAATCGTGAATCGGGGCCGAATTCTTACCTTGGGAGTGAAGAAAAAATATCGCAACCTGGGTTTGGCCTCACTCTTGTATCTCAGATACTACGAAGACGCTCCCGCGTTGGGCTATCCCTTGGGAGAATGTTCGTGGATTCTCGAAGACAATGCCGCTATGAATCAAGGATTGAAGCTCATGAAGGCGGATTTGTACAAAACGTACAGAATCTACGATAAGCCTTTAACCACGCAGTTGAATTAAAGAAGTGGATCCGACATCATAGCAAGAGATGAAAACACTGGGCATTGACCCCGGCTCTCGGCTTCTAGGATTTGGCGTAGTTTCAAAGTCAGGAACGAAACTGTGTTCCCACTCTTTTGGGACATTGAAGTTCAATACGAAGGTCGAAGCGAATGAGCGCTTGCTTGAGATTTATACAGGCGTGAAAGAGCTTATCGAAAAGTTTCGACCCGATCATGTGGCCATCGAGAAAGTCTTTTTCGCTAAAAACGTTGTTTCTGCCTTGAAACTTGGGCAAGCCCGGGGGGCAGCCATTCTTGCCGTGACCGAGGCAAAAATTCCTTTGTTTGAATACAGCCCGAATGCCATCAAGCAGGCCACCGTTGGATTTGGGCACGCCGACAAAGAACAGGTCGCTCGCATGGTGACACGTATTTTAGGCGTCCAAGAATTTCAAAGTTATGACGCCTCTGACGCACTAGCTATTGCCATTTGTCATCTGCACACCTACACCTATACATCGCGAATTCAAAAAGCTCTTGAGCAGTCTTGAGCAAAGAGATTCTAGGTAGGGGCGTTTTCAATGATTGGCTACATTTCAGGCAAACTCATCTCGTCAGAAGACAATACGCTTTTGGTTGACGTGTCTGGGGTCGGCTATAGCGTCTTGGTTTCTTCGCATCTAGCCACGAGTCTTCGTTTAGGGGCGGTCGTTGAATTGTATATTTACACGAATCTGCGTGAAAACGCCCTCGAGCTCTTTGGTTTTTCGAACCCCTGGGAAAAGAGGGTCTTTCTTTTGCTGACAAGCGTTTCAGGTGTTGGGCCTCGTACCGCGCTTTCTATTTTAAGCGGCGTCGAACCGAACATCATTCTTTCCGCGATCGTGAGAGACGATAAGCTTTCTCTAACCCGTGTGCCTGGAGTGGGTAAAAAGACCGCAGAAAGACTGATCGTCGAGCTTAGCGAGAAGGCGCGCAAGCTCTTGGCGGAACGTCCTTCAGCTCAAAGCGCAAATGCAGGGTCGCAAAGTGCGGGTATTTCGTCAAAAAGCGCTTCTCATGACTCAATCATTCCACCGCAAGGCGCTAGTGCGTCTGCTTCCGCTCAAAGTTTGGATGTGACGGATCTCTGGAATGAAGCTCTAGCGGCATTGGTGAACTTGGGCTACCGCGACGCTGAAGCGATCGCTGCGATCAAAGTGGCTTCAAATCGGGCCAGCGAGTCAGGATTGGTTTTGTCGCTTGAGCAGTTGATTCGCGGGTCGTTGCAGTTGATGACGAAAGGAATCGCACGATGAGCATCGAAGTCAACGAAGCGCGCGAGCCAGTTCAACTTCAAGACGAAGGTACCGTCGAGCTTAGCCTTCGACCCAAGGATTTCGGAGATTACATCGGTCAGCAGAAGGTGACATCAAATCTGAAGATGTTCATCTTGGCGGCTAAGCAACGGGGCGATGCTTTAGACCATTGTTTGTTTTCAGGCCCACCTGGACTTGGTAAAACGACGCTTGCTCACATCGTTGCCAATCAAATGGGTTCGCAGCTGCACACCATTGCTGCGCCCGCGATCGATAAAAAGGGCGACCTTGCGGCTATCCTTTCCAACCTTCAGACCAAAGATGTCTTGTTCATCGATGAGATCCATCGTCTGCCTCGGGTCATCGAGGAAGTGCTCTACAGCGCGATGGAAGATTTTCAGCTCGACATCATCATTGGGCAAGGCCCTGCGGCAAAGACCCTTAAAATCGATTTGCCTCCGTTCACCTTGGTCGGTGCCACAACGCGGACGGGATTGCTGACGAATCCACTGCGTGATCGATTTGGTTTGTCATTTCGCCTCGATTTTTATCAGCCTCAAGAGCTTGAGAAGATTGTCACGAGATCGGCCGGAATCTTAAAGGTTGAAATCACGGGTGAGGGATCTTCTGAGATCGCCAAGAGAAGCAGGGGCACTCCTCGCATTGCCAACCGGCTTTTGCGTCGGGTTCGTGATTTTGCCCAAGTGCGCGCTGGCGGAAAGATCACGGAAGGCGTTGCTAAGGATGCTCTTGCGATGCTCGAAGTCGATCCTAACGGACTCGATTCGATGGACCGCAGAATCCTTTCGATCATTGTCGAGAAGTTTGATGGCGGCCCGGTAGGGATCGAGACTCTTTCTGCCGCCATTGGGGAAGAGCGCGATACTCTTGAAGACGTCTATGAACCTTTTTTAATTCAAGAAGGTTTTTTACAACGCACGCCTCGAGGGCGGGTGGCCACTCGAAAAAGCTTTGAGCTTTTAGGAATCGATTATCGCTCACCAGAGACTCCATCCTTGTTCTAACAACTCTTTAGAGGGTTTAGATTCAGAAGAGACTAACGCGACAAATCATGTGTCTCACAAGACACACTTTAAATTTTTAAGCTGTGGTTAGTCTGACACGCTTCTTACGGAAAAATTACTTGATCAATTATATTTAATATTATAACCTATTGATATTACTAAAGGTAAAACTTTGCCTCCAACCTTAAGATTCTGGCACGTCCGTTGCGTTAGTAGGATTTGATGAGTGAGCAGACCACATTAAAAAGAAAGATCACTTTAAGGGGAGTTGGGCTTCATGCAGGGGCTCGAACGACGTGTGTGATTCATCCTGCACCCGCAAATCATGGCGTCATCTTCTTAAGATCTGACTTGGCTACTCAACCTCGCATTCGCGCGGAAGCATCGAAGGTAGTTCGCACCGACCTCAGCACGACTCTCGGGTCTGAAGGTGTTGTTGTCGCAACAATCGAACATTTGATGGCTGCCTTGAGCGGAATGGGCGTCGACAACGCTTTAGTCGAAGTAGACGGTCCTGAGGTTCCTATCATGGATGGAAGCTCTAGAGAGTTTGCGGATGCGATCGCTGATGCCGGAGTGCGCACGCTAGCGATAGGACGCAAGGCTCTGAGATTGAAGCAAAAGGTTTGTGTTCGTGTGGGCGATAAGTTCGTTTTGGGCGAACCCGCGAAGAAGCTCTCGATCAAAGGATCGATTCAATTCAACCACCGAGTCATTGGTGAGCAGACTTATAAGTTTTCAAGTGATCGTGATTTTCGCCAAGAAATCGCATCGGCCCGTACCTTTGGATTTTTGAAAGAGGTTCAGTTCCTTCATAGCAAAGGCCTTGCATTGGGCGGCTCGCTCGATAATGCGCTTGTGCTGGATGAAGAGAGGTTGCTCAATAGCGAGGGCTTGCGGTATCAGAACGAGTTCGTGCGCCATAAGATCCTCGATGCTTTGGGTGATTTGGCTCTTTTTGGAATGCCCAGGCTTGAAGCTTCGATTGAAGTGCATAAGGCAGGCCACGAGCTTCATGCATTGTTTGTTCGCAAGGTTTTAGAAGATTCCGCCAATTATGAGATCATTGATCTTAAGAGTGCCGCTCAACAGAGACAAGAGCAAGCTTCAGAAGAGCTCTTGGCAGACGAAGAACTCGCCGCAGGCCTTGCACACGCCTATTGATCTGATTCTATTGATATTGACAGTATCCGTGTTTATCCATTAGTAATGGGGCCCTTATTCTTTGCTTACTTGCTCGCATGTAGGTCTTTTTAGTGAGCGGAGTAATGAGGTTTTTTCTACACCCCGCTTCGCTTCTTTTGTTTGTTTATTTAGGTCGGGCCGTAGCGCAGCCTGGTAGCGCACTTCCTTGGGGTGGAAGGGGTCGCTGGTTCAAATCCAGTCGGCCCGACCAAATTCTTTAGCTACTCTATAAAAACAAAAACAGAACTGACCCTTGCCTCTTTGAGTATGTGCTTTTGCGATGTGCAGAGGTTTGGCTGCGGGAGGTTCTTTTTTTGTTTTTATAGAGTAGCTAAAGAATTTGAGCAGGACCGTACTGGTGAATGAGGCGGCGGTTCGTGCGAAAGCACGAAGCTGGTTCGCCGCACGTAGGCAGTATGCCGAAGTGAACGAGCACGGCTCGAAGAGCCGCGCGCAGCCCGTAGGGTCGAGGCCGGGAGGCCGAGATAAATCCAGTCGGCCCGACCAATTTTCTTTCAAGGCTTTTTCCAAAAACACCCTAAACACCGAAAATCAAAAACCAATGGCGTTAAGGGTTTATCGATGTCGCTTCCGGGAGGCGTCACTCAGAATCAGCAGCCGTAAGTACGATTGACTGAGTTTTGGCTGAGTGGTGGCTGAGCGGGAGCGCGGTCTGTTGCGGGGTTGGCTATTTTATACTGCTCCCCTTAAAACTGTTTACAGCAATAGCCGGAGACATTTCTAGAGTCTGAACCCTTGAGTCGGACTTTGTGTTAAAGAGGGGCGGGCAAGCAAGGGGTCTGACGTCAGCCCCCGATAATTCGTCTGAGGGCTTCGCCCCCAAGTCCCCCTGCGGAAGAAAATGGGACGCCTGTCCCTGCAGATCGCTTTAGGTAGGAAATGAGAGAGAAATACGTGCATCGGGTCAATCTTGGCCATTACCTTTTCCGTTTTCTGAAGACATGGTCTTCAAGCACAAGAGCATCCTTTTCATTCTCTGCGTCCGTATCTCCTCGAAGCTTTTTTGTATAAGTTAAACAACTCGCGGTTCTTGTCCAAGAAAGGCAAGCAGTCGCAAGCGTTGCAACTCTGTTTGATGCTCAACGATGCGCTCATATTCGGCCTTAGAGTAAACGCTCATTCCCAGGAGCATTGCGCCCGCTAAAAATTGGGTTGATGATTCGATGAAACGGCGGATTTCTTCAGGAGTGCGATATATTTTGAACTCTTGCAGGATATCTTTAATGTTTTGTTCATCCTTTTCCATCACCAGTATTCGATGTTTGAGCATGAGTTTGTGGAATTCCCTCCTAAAGGTGGCGTAATAGTATCCCAATAAAAAACATTGGTAGTATTTGGCATTACTCGGATGGAAGATCTCAAAATTATAACGAATCCTTTCCAGGAAGAGATCAATTCCTCTCAAGCTCAAATCTGGTTTGGCTATAGACAGCTGAGTTTCTTCTAGGAAGTATTTTAGAACCAGATAGAAGAGGTCTTTTTTCTTTGGTACGTGGTAGTGCACTAGACCCACCGAGATCCCAGCTTTTTTTGCAATCGCTCGGAGCGTGGTTTTTTCAGGACCCAACGTCACCACGCAATCCATCGCAGCTTCCATGATTTTTTGATAGCCCTTGGCCTTGTCTTGAATCATCCTCTTAGTTTATATATTTTAGTACAAATGACCAGTTTTATGTTGATGAAATAACTGTTGTCAGGTATTAACGCCATATAACTGGTCATTTGACCAGTATGCGAGGTTCAAATGAATTTAGTTAGAGTATGGTATATTTTAGTTTTTTTTGCTTTTCACGGGATGCTCACTTTTGCTGC
>JBFMCE010000045.1:0-31914 GCA_040754655.1 Bdellovibrionota bacterium
AGCGGGTTAGATTAGACATGCATCTCAAAGCATTCAGCCAAATACTGACGAAACCTGATGGCTCGGTTGGAAGAAAACTTGAGTTCTTGCACCAAGAACTCTTGCGCGAAGTGAACACCTTGGGAACCAAGGCCCAAAGCCCCAACATCACGGCTCATACGATCGAGATGAAGACACTGCTTGAGCGCTTGAAGGAGCAACTGGCAAATGTCGCCTAACCACAAACCCAAAGCGAGCCAGGATTCAAAGCTGGTGGTTCTTTCGGCTCCTTCCGGCACGGGCAAAAGCACGCTGGCGTCGATGCTGCTCTCAAGGCACGCTTCGTTTCAACTCTCGATCTCACACACTACCCGCGCCCCGCGAGGCGAGGAAAAGCAGGGAGTGCACTATTTTTTTGTGAGTGAAAAAGAATTCCAGGGAATGATCGAAGCCGAGGAGTTCCTTGAACATGCTCAGGTGTTCGGAAAACACCGGTACGGCACTTCCCGGGAGTCAGTCGAGAAATGGCTCAAAGCAGGAAAGCACGTTTTATTCGACATCGATATTCAGGGTGCAAGAAGCCTCAAAGAGGCTTACAAAGAAAGATGTGTCACGATTTTCATCCTCCCCCCCTCTCTAGGTGAACTTGAGTCAAGGTTGAGGAATCGGAAGACTGAGAGTCCCGATGCGATTGAATCGCGCTTGCGAACCGCTGAGACAGAGCTCAAAGCGGCGCCTGAATTCGACTACCGCATCACGAACCGCGACCTCGAAGAATCTTACCGAGAGCTTGAAGAGATCTTGAAGAAGGAGAGCTGCATTTGAGTAAAGACGCAAATCCCGTCACGCTCGATGACATCTGCTCCAGCATTCTTGCTTATTACCCCGACGCGGACCTGGGACTCGTGCGCAAAGCGCACGATTTCGCAGAAACCACTCACGGAAATCAAAAACGCCATAGTGGTGAGCCCTATATGATCCATCCGCGGGCGGTCGCGAAGATCTTGACCGAGCTGAGGCTTGACCTTCCAAGCGTCATCACGGGACTGCTGCACGACACCGTCGAAGACACCCATGCCACTCTTGAGTTCGTTGAAAAAGAGTTTGGCCCAACGATCTCGGCCTTGGTGGATGGGGTTACAAAACTTTCGAAAATCACTTTCAAGACAAGCGAAGAGAAACAGGCCGAGAACTTCCGCAAGATGGTCATCGCGATGGCCAAAGACATTCGGGTGATCCTCGTCAAACTCGCCGACCGCACCCACAACATGCGGACCCTCGAGCACCTGCTTCCCTACAAACAAAAAGCCATCGCCCAAGAAACTCTAGACATCTACGCTCCAATAGCCAATAGGCTAGGCATCTCGTCCCTAAAAGTAGAACTCGAAGACTTGTGCTTGCGCTATCTCCATCCCGACATTTATTACAAGCTCGCGGCCAAAGTGCAAAAGACCAAGAGGGAGCGAGAGAAATACATCGAGGAAGTGACCACCATGATCCAAGAAAAGCTCAAAGAGTACGAGCTTTATGGAACAGTCACTGGAAGGCCGAAACATTTCTATTCAATTTATAAGAAGATGGAGCGCAGGAACATCGACTTTGAACAAGTCCATGATCTGATCGCGTATCGCATCGTTCTCGACAACATCACGGAGTGCTATAAGGCGCTGGGGGTCATTCATGCGACTTATAAACCGGTTCCCGGCCGTTTTAAAGACTACATCGCCATTCCAAAGGCGAATAAATACCAATCTCTCCACACCACTGTCATCGGCCCTCATGGGGAGCGCATCGAAATCCAGATCCGAACCAATGAAATGAACCAAGTAGCGGAACACGGGATTGCCGCGCACTGGAAATACAAAGAAGGAAAGTTTGAATCCCCTGGCAGGGAGAATGTCGAGTGGGTCAACCGGTTGCTGGAATGGCACAAAGACCTGAAAGATCCGACGGAATTCCTTGAAACCGTCAAAATCGATCTCTTCGCCGAAGACGTCTACGTGTTTACTCCAAAGGGAGACGTAAAGGAATTCCCCTATGGAAGCACGCCGCTCGATTTTGCCTACGGCATTCACACTGATGTCGGCAATCGGTGCGTAGGAGCGAAAGTAAATGGCAAGATCGTCCCGCTGAAATACAAGCTGAAATCTGGCGACACGATCGAAATCCTCACCTCGCCCACCCAGACCCCCAGCAAAGACTGGATCAAGCTTGTAAAGACAAGCAAAGCTAAAACAAAAATACGCCTTTATATCAAGAGCCAAGAGCGCACTCGCGCCCTTCAAGTCGGACGCGAAATGGTTGAGAAGGAACTTAGAAACTACGGGCAAAGCCTTGCAAAGATCCAAAAAACCGAACTCTACACCGATTATCTCAGGCGACGTGGGACAAAAAACGGCGACGAACTTTTCATCTATGTCGGCTACGGAAGGTTAGCGCCCGCGACGGTCGTACAACACGTTTTGCCGCCCGAGGTGCTCTCTCAAAAACAAGATGGGGAAAAAAAAGAAGAACCCTCGATCTTGCGCAAGATCTTTGAGAGCGCCACAAGAAAAACCGAGACTCGAAACGCCATCACTGTCGACAACCTCGATAACATTTTGATCCGTTTCGGTCATTGCTGCAACCCGATCCCCGGAGACCCGATCGTAGGCTTCGTCACACGAGGCCGAGGCGTGACGATTCATACGACGGCGTGTTCAAAATCACTCGAAAGCGAGCCCGAAAGAAGGGTTGACGTGCGATGGAACCTTCAAGTTCCGATCAAGCGCCACGTGAAGATTCGCGTTCTTTCGCACGATACGCCCGGTATCCTAGCAGACATGTCCCAGGCCATCTCTGGCTGCGGGGTGAACATCTCTCAAGCGAATATCCGAACTACGAAAGACCGCAAGGCCATCTCGATGTTCGAGGTCGAGGTCGGTAATATGGAGCAACTTGGCCGAGTGCTGAGCGCCCTTGAAGGCAAGAAGGGTGTGATTAACGTAGAGCGCGTGAAAGTTTAAGAGGGCTCTGTCGCGGATTTTCCCCCAACTTACTGTTGCAAGGCTCTGTCCAAAAGGGGCACTTAACCTCCTACTCTTTGAGTAGTCGTTCAAGACGTCGTCTGTAGCTCTCCGCCAACGCACCATCCCGCGAAACTCGGTTTGCCCATCGCAATAGGTTCTCGCCCGTTTTTTTCAATCTCTCTTCCGCCATGCCATTGAATCGTTTTCTCCACAGACGCCCACCGCGCGGCACCATGTAATTGCATGCGATCACCAAAGTGCCCGATGGCATGGAATACGTTCGAAGGTACGCATCAACCCAGCGAGGCGAGAAGCTCGCATCCGACGAATCTATGAGCCTAGAGTCTAGGCCGTACGATTCAACTCCCTGTGAGTTCGCAACCCTTCCTACTTTATTCAAGACCGTGTATCGGCCGTTTTCGTATGGATCATCAACCTGTTGCTCGTAATAAACCTTGAAAGGGTTGCTGATCTCGGAAGAACCGGCATAAATCGCACGGCTCTCACGAACAAAATCCCCCAAACCTTCCTCTCCGGCATGTTCACCGCAGCTAGAAAACAATCCTAAGATAAACTTGGGGTCGTATTTAGTGAGTTGAAAGATGTAACCAATATAATATCCCGACGGCTGCACTACGAATTTTGAGATTTGAGCGCCTTGATTGAGCCTTGAAACCTCGGAAGGACTCAATAAACCCGACTTTGAGTCAAAAACTTTTTGCGGACTAAAGGAACGGTCGCAAAGCGCTCCTGATCGGTCAACTGGATCTGCCTTTGCCAGCATTCCGGTTCCATTCAACAACGTCAATCCCACCACACACACCACCGCAAATGGTATCCTTGGCACGCGAACGCGCATTCTGATTGTCCCCCGAGATTACTAGAGCTTGGGGTTACAAACTCGTCAATGCGCACCGAGACATTTTTCAGTGAATTAAGGTGCCAATGCGTCGTGGATGGAAGAGATAAAGGTCTTTCTCAAAATCAAGCCATAGAGAAAACCAAACGAACATGGCTTTGCCGCGGATATTCTTGAACGGCACAAAACCCCAGGCACGGCTGTCCGCGCTGAAGTCTCGGTTGTCACCCATCACAAACAAGTGTTCTTCTGGAACCGTGACCTCTTCTAGATCGGTGAAATGTTCGCCTTGGGAATCAATCAAAGTGCGATAAGTGAACCCGGGCCCCTCGGCAATCTCCTCAAACAGGCTCAGCCGCTCGGGATGGTATTCAGAGGTGAGTTCTTTCGTGACCGGAGCCGCCTCAAGAGAGCGTCTGTTTAGCGGCTTCCCATTTACGAAAACCTGTTTGTTTTCAACGCGAACTTGATCGCCAGGCACCGCGATCACGCGTTTGATGTAGTGGATGCTCTCATCGCGCGGATATTTGAATACAATGACTTCGCCATGCTTCGGTCCCGCCCCTGGAATCAAGTAACTGGGACGATCGGTAATCCAATCCGAAAAAGGAACTTTCAACCCATAAGCAAGTTTATTGACGAAGATGTAATCTCCCACCATCAGCGTGGGGATCATGCTGCCCGATGGAATCTTAAAGGGTTCAATCAAAACCGATCTGACAAGCAGAACCAAAAACAAGGCGACGAAAAAAGACCTTAGGTTCTCAAAGATCTTTGTTTTTCTTGTCTTCGATCTTTCTTTATAACTTTGTTGGGCTTGATCGGCTGCAACCGAACTTGAGTCCCCGTGTGCAGACATCGCGATTCCTTAAAAATTCTAAAAAATTACTGTTTATCAACGATACCGCTTCTTAGCAGATCAAGAAAGCCTTGGATACCCTGAACGTAGTGCTCACTGCCCAAATCACTGAGATTAGAATAACAACGGTCTGGCCCCCGGTCGCCTGCACTTCCATAAGAGCCATACCGCCCCACATAACCTGTCAGTGCCGCGACATTCCCATTTGAAAGTTGGGTACTGGTGAACTGTTTGAGCCTCTCCACAACCAGAACTTGGTCGCCTTCAGAACCGGTGAACCAATCGAGCACGTCACGGCCTGTTTTATCGAGGCTAGATTCGCGATAGGCCTTGAACTCAGGATCTTCAAGAAGGCCGTTCACCGCATGCTTGATCTGTGTAATCGGGCGCTTCTGATATTCTGGCCTAGGATCTTGATTGAGAAAACGGAGGAGATCGACCGCGGCCTGCCCCGTTCTCGCGTTCTGCGAAGCGGCTTCTTCAATAAACTTTGTCACTAAATCCAACAGCGGCGCATTTTCAGCATGCCGGTTTAGACCGTCTAGGAAATGAATCGTCTTGGCCTTCACGAACAAAGGCTCAAGCGAATGGATGTTCTCTCTTAAAAGCTTCGTGCCCTGAGCGGTTCCCAAGAGTAACTTCAAAACCCGAGGCAACTTTTCCAAGACATTTGAGCCCCGCAGGGTTGAGCGTTCAGCCGCTTGATCAAGCAGACTTATCATTGCAGATCCGGCGCGTTTCACTTTATCCATTTGCCGATACGGATCGGGCTCGCCAGCGACTCGATATCGGGTATCAGCTTTAGTCCACTCAAAAACCGCATCAATCAGCGCACCTAAGAATCGATACCGCTCATTAAAACTCTTAGAGTAAGGATTGCCGTCTCTTCGCAGAAGGAAATCAAGTGTTTCGATCGTATCGGGATTCACCTCGTACCGATCGCCTTTCTTGACATACGCCACCTCAGCCAAGACCCTTAAGATATGACGGATCGGAAGAGGCTTGGGAACCGCAACTCTGTCATCTTCCTGGTACCAGACTTCCGTTCCCACATTGCGCATCAAACCAAACAATACGAGCTCTGAGATGAAGCCCAACGAGTTCACGTCTTTGCGCCATTTGTTCCAATCGTCTCTATCTGTGGCCTTCAGCACGTCAAAACAAAGATCTCGTACAAGGCCCATGTCGTTTCTAGGGAGAAGGTGATTTCGGCCCGGGCGCTGGACGGTTTGTTGCGTCTTATAAAGTTCGCTTATCACCGGATATACCTGATAAAGATTGAAGATCCGACGAGCAATGTCTTTGTTCGAGCCGTAGACATGCCGCCGCACTCGAAGCTCGCTGATGCCCTCGCTCAAACTCACATAATCTTTGCAAATGCCGTCATTGATCTCTTGAGCCATGAGTTCGCGGTAGCTGCAAATCACCCTACCGTTCATCTCCTTCACCCAAGCATCAAGAGTGTCTTTGCCCTGGGGGTTGGCTCGAGGCGAGCTCTGCGCAAGTTTCGATAGAAACTGCATTGCATAACTTTCCCTAGGGCCTTCGCCATCAATAAGCCCCATGACAATTGCCGCAGGATGGATATCACTTGGCGTGAAGTCCGCCTCGATGAACACGAGTTCGAGCATGTCGATCTGGCTCACCAACCGCACTTTTGGTTTGTCGACTCCTGGGTACGAACCCGGATAATAATACAGAACCGGGCGAACATTTGAGGCAAGCCGGTGGTGCCATTCCTGCCACCAGTCAGCATCATACGGGTTTCGGTCGAGTTGGAAAAAGAACTCCAAAATGCTCTCGAAAACCCCTGGCCGCGCGAACTGTTCTATCAATGGATAAAGGGCCTTCTTAAACTCCTCGGAGCTCTCGTACGCGAATTTTGGTTTCCAAGAAACAACTTGTTGCCAGTAGTGGCGTATCCGCTCTTTCGCTACTTCGTCGATCTGAGATTCAGGGACGGATTCGACTTCCCTGATTTTTTTCTTAAGAGCCACTATATCGATAAAATCCGATTCAAGGCTGGGATGCGGCCTGTTCTCGATCCACTCGTCTTTCTTAGCCTCTTTTGAAGCTTCGTCAATGACTTTTACGGCATCTTGCAAGCTTGCATCTGCAACAAGCTTACCCAGCAGCTCAAGAGTCGCCTGCAGCTCTTTTTCTCTACGACCGGCGATTTGGGAAAAAAGCCTCGCAATGGTTTCCGAAACCGACATTTCAAGATCAGTCGAGCAGCGAGCGGAATCGATCGTGCAATACTTTTTCAAGAAAAAGAACTTCAATAGATGCTGCGATTCCCGAAGCTGTTCAAAATAGCGGGGATCGGCGAGCAGGTCACCCAAACGATCCAGTAAAACACGCTTTGTCGCTGGCTCCGAGTTCCGAATGAGGCTCACAACCGCATCCACAATGAACTGAGCCAGCGGTTTGCTTTCACGCACCAGCATCTTAGGATTCGATGCACACGCCATGAGGTTTTCAAAAGCCTTATAGTCGTTTTCTGAATTCGAACACTTTCCCACAGCTAAAAATTGGTCCGTCCAGCCAGCGTCATCGATCGAGTCTAGAGAAAGATCGATGTCGATACTCCGGCACGCAGCAACAGAGTCTTCCCTCGCAGGCCAATACACAGGCTTTGCGACCCACTCGGCCCTCGCGATGGTGGAAAAATTCTGCAGAGTGCCCAAATAGCTCGCCGTCGCCGTATGAGAGTTCAAACCCAGGTACTCAGGCGCACCAAGATCGCGTGTCGATCCTCTGAACATTGCCAAAAAACCTTCAAGCAAGGTCTTCAGTTTTCCATCTCGGGCCATGCTTGCGGTGAGGCTCAATGCTTCGCTAAACTCGCTTTTCTCAGACAGCTTGAAGAGAGTGGTGAAAAAGTCTTTATACCCTTCTGCATTCCGCCCCAAGCTAACTCCAAGGTCAAGGTATGGATGAACGGCATTCACCGTCAAACCATCATGCAGGGCTGAAAGGATTGGTTCCAAGTATTTCTGGTCTTCATCAAGGATCGATCGCAGCTCGGTCACAAGATCGTATACAGTAGCGAGCTCAAGGCGCTCAAGGTTGTCTGTAATCACGTCGTAAACGCTACGAACTTTGGGCCGACCGAGGAAAAACGATTCTTTTTTCAAGCTTTCCCGTTCAATCAAAGCAAGCTTGGTCAAGGCCTGTATGTTTTCTTGGTGGATTGGCGAACTTTCCGAACTCAGCAATGCCGCGTGAACCAAGTACAGCAAATTTCCAACCACGTCACGATCGCTCCGGGAAAGCTCAGCGACAAGATCGGTAAGATGGGTGTAAAATGTTACCGAAGCCGTATCGCCCAGCAGATCAATGAGCAATTTATGGTAACGGTCTTCTTTAGCCCCCTCACCGCGTTTTTCAGCCTGAGCCAAGCTATTCAATGCCATCGCCATTGTTGCGACCAGGCCACGATCGACGCGGTTGAACAGACGCAAGGTATCGAGCGCCTTTGAAGTCCCTTCAGGATATTGACAAGCGCCAGCTGCGGTCTTCATTTTTAAAGTGAAAGAACGTTCGACCCAATAAGGGGCGCGTTCAGGCGATTGCTCCGAGAGCTGCTTTCCCAAGGTCAAAATCGGGCTTAAGACTTCTTTTGTGCCGCCTAAACAAGAAATGGGTTGGTTGAACTTTTGATAAGCCTCGATAAGACGTTTATACAGATCGTCCCGGTTATTGAGCGTTAAAGTCTGAATAAAACGCTCTAGTCCGAAAACCTGATCATGAATTGTGTATCCAGGGTGTCCGGTGAAATAGTGGTTCAAAGCGTAAAACAACGATCCGTCTGCGACGCCATGGACCAAGACCTTGCCGATACCTTTTTTGTCCTGGGCTTTTGATTTCACGAATTCAAGCGCGCTCGCAGTCAGAGCGCGCAAGTCGGGATCGTCGGGAAGAATTGAAACTCTCAGCCCTTGGGTCATTCGTGAGTAAGCATCAAGCCGCTCAGTTTCAAGCCCAAGCTCGAGAAGCCTTTTTACGCGGCTGACATAATCCATCGCGCTCAGGTCTTTCGAATATTCTTGCACAGAGCGCAGCACGGAAATATCGAACTGCGACCTCTCATAAGAAAGTTGTTTCAGTGCCTTGATTACGGAAGTGATCAGCTTCTCT
This sequence comes from Bdellovibrionota bacterium, assembly GCA_040754655.1. Lineage (GTDB taxonomy): Bacteria > Bdellovibrionota > UBA1018 > UBA1018 > UBA923 > JBFMCE01. The sequence goes on from JBFMCE010000045.1 coordinate 8,846, forward strand.
CGAGACAAAAGCTTGCCGACGTTCGAGAAGACGCGGTCAGCGATCCCTGCCCGGTTCATTTGGGTAAATGAAACATCGAGGTTCTTCAGGACCTGCTTGTTCGAGAAGATTTCAATGTTCAAGACTTGGATCAGGGCCCCCAACTCTTGGTCATCGAGAGACTGGATCAAGCCCTCGTAAGCCGGGATGGAGTTGTTGGAGTTGAGGCATTTGACCAGGCCTCTGACCATTGGCACGCTCAAGGTGTCAGATGAGAGGTGAAGTCCTAAACACTTTGTATTTATTTCTCCGGCAGTCGCAGCTGTGCCCTGGTAATCACTCGACTTGTCACCAGTAAAAACCGACGATGAACATCCAAAGCAAGCTGCAAAAAGAAGACTTCCCACCAAAAAGGCAGTAATCTTGGTCAAATGCAACACGACCACCTCACAACCTCAAACGCGAGCGAAATAGTAGCCTATAGAACGCCTTGCGTCAAGCGAAGGAACCGTAGTAAGGAAGAGACGTAATATGTCGATATTCAATGGTTTTTTTGTCGGATTTTGGGCTCCCTTAAAGGCAATTCGACCTGTCTTTAGCCAACCCCGACTGACCAGCCTGGTAGCAGTACCTTTGTTCATCAATTTGGGCCTTTATATTTTATTTTTTTACTATGGCTCAAATGCCCTCTCCGGGCTCATCCAGGAGTGGACTCAAGGCCTCTCGCACTCACTTCCCGCATGGGCGGTAGAATTCTCGCGCATCAGCTTAAAAATCTTGGCATGGCTTACTCTTGGTTTGATTGGGGCCTTGAGTTTCACGGTCGTGAGCGGCGTAATTTCAGCCCCCTTTAACGATGCGCTGAGCAGGGCCACTTTTAAGATGCGTTATCAACAATTGGGACTCAAGCCCGATCGTGCGTTCACCGAGATCAGCATCAAACAATCAATCACGCTCGAACTCAAACGCATGGCGATCTTGATCGTAGGATCGGTCACTGCGATCTTGATCGGCCTCATCCCTTTTCTTCAGCTTCCTGCGCTGGCTCTGGGCGCGTTTCTACTGGCCTTTGAATACTTCGGGTACCCTCTCTCCCATCGCAGCTCGAGCTTAGTCTCTGTTTTTCTCTTCGTCTTTCGCTATCCGCTTGTGAGTTTAGGATTTGGGAGCTTTTTGCTCGTCATCATGGCCCTCCCCTTCACCAGCGTGCTTTATATTCCTTTAGCCGTCGTTGGTGGAACCACGCTCTTCGTAGATCTCGAGACAAAGAAAAAACTTCTTTTAGGAGAACAGTCTTAACCAGGCGTAGAAGAACTTAAAAAATTCGGTGACCGTCACGACGATCCCGTTCCACTGAGTCCACCAGACCGAACTTTCGAAAGGTTCACGTTCAAACCAAGACACCTCGAGTTGAACATCTGACGGGAGGATTTTCCTGAAAATATAGGTCGCCCGCCGCACGTGATACACACTGGTTACAAGCAAAACGCGCTTTAATCCCTGTTCTGAGACAAATCGCGTGACCTGCTCTGCGTTTTGGATGGTGTTGGTCGAAATGTTCTCGAGGATGATGTGGCTTTCGTCGACAGGCCCAACCCATTGTAATTCTTTCAAAATTTCTTTCATCTGGACCTGCCGATCAGTTCCAGAGATATAGAGCACTTTTCCATAGCCCTTTTCGTAAAGCTCAAGCGCCTTACGAATTCTGCCCCGCCCGCCGGCAAGACAAACAATGACGTCGGCTGGTTCGTACTCGGGTCCCAGCTCTGCTGGTTTTGGAAGCTCGGAATACACGGAACCGGCCATCCAAAGCGTGATTCCGAGTAAAAAGAGAAGGGCTGAAACAAACCCTATTGCCCACCAAAAGATAGGCTGCTGCTGTCGTTTTGCCCGTCGCATTGAGTTCTCAGATTAACAGATTTCAATTCTTGCAAAAGATCAAAATTTTAAGTATTTAAGTCAGCTTTGAAAGGGACAAAAAACATGGCTCGAGTATGTGAACTTTGCGCAAAACATCCGACGACTGGCAATTTGATCAGCCATTCTAATATCAAAACCCGTACACGTTGGTTACCAAACCTAAAGCGAGTAAAGAGTTTTAAAAATGGCGTCACGAAGACCATTTACGCCTGCACTCGATGCATCAAGAGCGGTTTTGTGACAAAACCCCCTGTGCGTCGCTGGAAAGCCCCGGAAACCACGGTTTAAAAGCAAGGCTCTGTTGAAAAGCTATTAGATGCGAGGCGTGAGGGAAGCGAGCACCGAAGCATACATGAAAGTATGCCGAGGAGCGGAGCAACCGAGCAACGAAGTAGGTGCGCCTTTCAACGCTCTTTAACAGCAATACATTCAATCTCAACAAGAGCGCCCTTAGGAAGTGCTGAAACCGCAACAGTTGAACGGGCGGGCTTGTGCCCTTCTAGTTTCCGTTCATAAACAGTGTTCACCTCAGTGAATGCTTTCATGTCTAAAAGAAAAATCGTCGTTTTCACAATATGGTGCACATTGAGGCCTGCTGCCTCAAGCACCGCGCGCATATTGTCCATCAGCTTTTCGGTCTGAGCCGCAGGCGTTTCTCCCACCAAGGCCCCCGTCGCCGGATCCAACGCGATTTGTCCAGAGCAGAACAGCGTATTTCCAACCTGAATTGCCTGAGAGTACGGTCCAACAGGAGCAGGCGCATCTGAAGTACATATTTCTTTAAAGAATTTTACCGTCATGTTTTTCTCTCCTCTCGAATCATCGCAACAATCGATTTCATAGAGCTGCAAGCTGCTGGGCTTCTACTACCGTAATTGCCGCCATATTGACAACCTCATCGACGTCCGAGTTTTGCTGCAAGACATTTACGGGCTTTCGCATTCCAACGAGAATGGGGCCGATCGCTTCGGCTCCGCCTAACCTCATCATCAGTTTGTATGCGATGTTGCCCGACTGCAAATCAGGAAAAATCAAAATATTCGCAGGTTCTTTGAGCGAGCTGAATGGAAAGTTCTCTTTTAAGATTTCAGGAATCAAGGCCGTATCTGCCTGCATCTCGCCATCAAGAATAAGATCGGGCTGCTTGCGTTTGGCGATCTCAACAGCTCTCGCCACCTTTTCCGCGAACGGATGCTTGGTGCTTCCAAAGTTTGAAAACGAAAGCATCGCGACTCGAGGAGTCTCATCTACGAAGTGACGAGACAGGTGCGCGGTATAAATCGCGATATCCGCCAGGTCTTCAGCGGTAGGCTCGATATTCACCGTTGTGTCGGCAAAAAATAAAACGCGGCGTTTGAAGATCATCATGTAAATGCCTGCAAGCTTGCTTCCCGGCCTTACTCCCACGATCTGAATAGCGGGCCTGATCGTTTCAGGATAGCTGCGAGAAATGCCGTTCAATAAACCATCCGCGTCTCCACGATGCACCATCATGCAGCCGTAATAGCTGCGGCTTAAGAGCAGCTCGCGAGCAAGACGCGGGGTCATGCCCTTTCGTTCGCGCATCTTGGCCCAGACCGCCGCGTATTCATCAAGCTTAGGGCTTGCCGTTGGATCAATGATCCTCACTCCTGCGAGCACTTGCTCGAGTCCCAGCTCGGAAATCAAGTGAGAGACCTTTTCACGCCTCCCCATCAACACCGGTTCCGCGATGCCCTCCTCTAAGATTTGAGAACAGGCCTTTAAAATCTTCGGGTGATCTCCTTCGGGAAAAACAATCGACTTCAGCCCAGAACGGTCTGGCGAGCGCTTCACCCGCTTCTTGATCGAGCTCATCACGGTGAAGGTTCCACCCAAAAGTTCTTCCAGCTGGTGACGGTACTCGCGAATGTCGATTTTCTTCTGGGCAACGCCTGAATCCATGGCTGCTTGAGCCACTGCCGGGGCGACCCACAAAAGGGCTCGCCTGTCGAATGGTTTGGGAATCAAATACTCGCGCCCAAACGAAAAACTTTTACCTTCATACGCTCGCGAAACGCTCTCGGTCACATCTTGCTTTGCAAGTTCGGCAATAGCCTTGACGGCCGCCATCTTCATGGCTTCATTGATTTGTGTCGCTGAAACGTCAAGCGCACCACGGAAAATAAAGGGATAACCCAAAACGTTATTCACCTGATTGGGGTAATCGCTTCGACCGGTGGCCATGATGGCGTCTTTTCTGATCGACAAGACATCCTCCGGCATGATCTCAGGCTCAGGGTTTGCCATCGCAAAGACCATCGGGTCTTTGGCCATCGATGAAACCATCTCTTTGGTAAGCACTCCTTTAGCCGAAAGCCCCACCACTACGTCTATGCCCTTCATTGCGTCAGCCAAAGTGCGGTGTGGAGTCTTTCTCGCGAAACGCTCCTTATAAGGGTTCATTCCTTCTTTTCTTCCCTCATAAATGACGCCATCGATATCGGTCATGATCAAGTTCTCGGGCTTCACTCCGAGCTGCAAAAACATATTGGCTGAGGCAATACAGGCTGCTCCCGCCCCTACGAAGACGCATTTGACTTTCTCAATGCGCTTACCCGTGATTTCGAGCGCGTTGAGGAAAGCCGCGCCACAGATGATCGCCGTGCCATGCTGATCGTCATGAAACACGGGGATGCGCAGCTCTTTACGAAGGGTCTCTTCGATGTAAAAGCATTCGGGCGCTTTGATGTCCTCAAGGTTAATTCCCCCGACCGTGGGTTCGATATAACGGCAGGCGCGGATTACGTCGTCTGGGTCTGGGGCATTGAGCTCGATATCAAAGACGTCGATGCCAGCGAACTTCTTAAAGAGCATTCCCTTGCCTTCCATTACAGGTTTTGCGGCAAGCGGACCGATGTTTCCAAGCCCTAAGACCGCAGTCCCATTGGTCACCACCGCGACAAGATTTCCCTTGGTCGTGTACTTATAGACATCGAGCGGATTGGTTGCGATGGCTTGGCATGGCCCCGCTACGCCTGGTGAGTATGCCAACGACAAGTCACGTTGCGTTGCACTGGGTTTTGTCGGAACAACTTCAATTTTTCCCGGACGTCCGCGGCTGTGATATTCGAGCGAGTCTTCGTAGATTCCCATAGGCAACCGATTATGGGATTGAATGAGAGGCCTTTCAAGCCCATAATTTAAGGAATGTGGAGACCGATTCTTGCTTTAGGCGTTGTCTTGTGGTCACAAACCCAAGTCCGAGCCGCGGAGGCTCCGTTTGTCCTCACAAATTCAAATCTTTCCGAAAATCAGTTGCGTTTGGGACTTAGCGCCAACTATCTGCGGAGCACTGAGAATTACAATCAGAACAGGAAAAAGGCAGGTTTGACGCGAGACGGCTCTTTTCAATCTTTAGAACTAAGGCCGTTTGGCCAATACGGCCTTACTCAGAGCTTAACTTTGTTGGCAGACTTTGAGATCGTCTCAAATGCAGTTGAAGGAAGATCGTCCTTAAACGAAGCCAAGGTTTCGAACCGTTCTACAGGATTGGGCGATGGCACTCTCGGAGCACGTTATGACTTTAGCATCCATCCTTTGCGTTTTTTTGCTGAAGGCCTCATTCAATTCCCGCTTTACACCCGCTTAAGATCAACCAGTTGGACGGTGCTCACCCCCACCTCCTCCGTGCCGAGGGGGAATGGAGCAACGGAATTCACGTTACTCGGAGGGACGGAGGTCCCAATGCTTCAAAGCCTGTGGCTCGGCGCTTCCGTGGGTTACACCACTCGCACCTTAGGATACTCGAACTATTTCTCATACTCCGCCTACGCAAAGTACGAAGAAAAGAAGCGATTCTTTGGGCAGATCGGTCTTCGCGGGCAAGCAACGGCCACCGAAGATTCACGTTCTTCGACCTCTAGCCCTGAGCGCGCCACTACGGTGATCTCGGATAGCCAGGCATTCAATGCAGTCAATCCTACCTTCGTTAAGCTAGAAGCCAGGTTTGGAAGCTACCTCTCGCAAGCGTTTTTCGGAAGCGCTGGGATTCAGCTCCCGCTGCTTGCCAAGAACACTCCGGTTGAACCCGTTTTTATCGCGGCTCTAGGGTTTGACCTGGGAGGAGAGAAAGGACCGGAATACGCCCACAGCAACCGAGGATTCCAGCAATATTACTTCGACTCGAAAGTGCTTCAGGTCAACAATGACCTCAAGCTCATCTTGATCGATAAAGGCCGAAGCGATGCCGTAAAAATTGGAGAACTCATGGATGTCTTTGAACCCAACACCCGTGAAGGCAATCCATCTCAGACTGTGGCCCGCGGGCGGGTCATCGAGGCAGGGCCCAACCGCTCAAAGATCAAGATTCTTGAGTATTTCCGCGAAGGTCGAATTGAAGAAGGATTTGTGGTTCGCCGTCCGATAAGATAAAATTTGTTTACGGCGTGAGCGCGCCATAGGGGGATCATCATGAAAAAACAAGTACTCGGCTTGTTCATTTTTGGACTTTGCTTCGCTTCTTCCGCGCATGCGCTAAAGTTCACGAATCAGTTTGTCGAGTTTGAGCTTCCCTACAAGTGGAACTGCTCTCTTGAGGGAGCCGAGTGGGTTTGCCAAAGCCAAGATGAACAAAAACGACGCGACGCCATCATCGTGCTCGCGGCGAAACTCAAGGGCGATCAAGATACGCTCGACAAATATCAAGAATACCTCATGAAGCCTCGGGCCTTTGCGGCTCCCAACGGCAAAAGTGTCACTTCACAGCCAAAGTACACCGAGGTGAAACAACTCAACCAACACCCCTGGGTGGTTTCGCTCCATCTTGAATCTGAAATCCCCGGATTTTACACCAGATACTTGGCCACCGTGAAACAAGACATCGGCGTGCTGGTCACTTACTCGATCAATAAAAACAAATACCAAGAATACAGCACGCAGTTTGAAGACATGGTGAAGAGCCTCAAGGTATTTCGCAAACCCGGTAGCGGAATCAACACTAATGTCGGCCAATCTATCTTTGCTCAAGCGCAAATGCCGGGATCTTTTACCCAACAGAGTGTTTTTGGCGAAGCAAGCCCGAGCCCTGCGTCAACCGCCGCAGGAACTAAACCCAAGAATGATGGCGGAGATGACAATCTTGGTATGCTCGCTTTGCTTGGCGCTGTAGTTGTTGCATTCATCATTATTAAGAAAAGACGGCGTGGCGCGTAAGGCTATTGCGTTAAAACCCTGAAGATACTTCCATCTTGACGATGTCCTCAAAGTCTTTAAACCTTGTCTTGTTTTCATCTAGAAACAGATAAAGGAGGATGGGATGAGACTTCATGCTTTGGTGATATTGTTTTCGATGGTTTTATTCTCGGGCGTTCAGGCCGTAGCGAGCACCCAAGTTTCTGTTAAAGAGCTTCTTTATAACGATCAACTCTATGGATCTAGGGGCATTGAAGGGCTCATAGTCCTTACAAACAATGACGTGCTTCAAGAGCTTTGGCGGCGACTCCATCAGGACGACAAGATCAAGGCTCCCGTCGTTGACTTTGAAAAAAATATAGTGCTAGCGCATTTCGACGGTGAGAAGCCCAGCGCAGCTCACTCGACGAGAGTTTCCCAAATCATCGATCATAATGACCACCTAGAAGTAATCATCGTGAGAAAAAAGCGTGGTGGCCTAGCCGGAATGGCAGTCGTTAAGCCTAGCCATCTGGTCCAAATTTCAGAATATCACAGGGTGGTACCCGATGGCGACTGGTGGGAAACCAAGCCCATCCGCTTGACCTATAAAACGGAATAGCGACGATAGAAAGGGTTGCCAAAAATCATGACGATCGACTCTTTACTTTGAAGGATAACCAAAGCGCGGCCTAAAGATGTTGTGCAAGCTTTCGAGGAAGCGACTTGAGATTTTTAGGCCCCATGAGCGCGACAACCAGCTTCCCTGGCTTGAAGGTCTGTTTTGCGATCGCGCGCATGGATTGAGGCGTGACTTTGTCGATTTTTCGAACAACGTCCTGCATCGAATAGTATCGCCCAAAAAACATTTCGTTCCTTGCGATCGCACTCATCCGGCTCTCAACAGAATCCGCATTGAGAAGGATGGTGCTCTTAAGATTCTGCTTCAGCACATCGACAGCATCTTTATCAAGAGTAGCGTCACGAAGCTTTCGAAGCTCTTTTCCAATGACATCCATGCAAGTTCCCACTTCTTTAGGGCTTGTGCCGACGTAAATTGAGAAAAGCCCGGTGTCGGAAAACGGCGCAAGCGACGAATAGACGGTGTAAGCCAAGCCTCGCTTTTCTCTAATCTCTTGAAAAAGGGATGAGCTCATTCCTCCGCCGAGGTAAACGTTCAAGAGGTAAGCAGAGAATCGATCTGCATGGTTATACGCCACGCCGGGAAATCCGATCACCACATGAGTCTGCTCTAAGTCCCTTGCATAGGTCTTTGAGCTTCCCTTGATTGACGGACGGTGCAAATTGGCTCGTTTGTGCTGTTGTCGGGGCGCTTCTTTGCTCTTCAAAGTAAGGTGCTTGTTCAAAAGCTTTTTAACGCGCTGATGGTCGACATCTCCCACTACTGAAATGAGCATCTGTGACGGCGAATAATGCCTTCTGTAATAAGAGTAAACCGTAGGGCGATCAAAACTAGAGACTGTTTGTGGGCTTCCAAGAATAGGTTTTCCCAACGGATGCCCACCAAACGCCTGTTCAAAAAACAGGTCATGAACAAGCTCTTCGGGATTGTCTTCAACCATCGAAATCTCTTGCAAGATCACCTTGCGCTCTCGCTCAATCTCTTCTTGGGCGAGCTTCGAGCTAAGGAGCACATCAGACATGATGTCGACTGCCAGATTCAAATCGCGCGATAAAAGCAAAAGGTGAAAACAAGTGTACTCTCGAGCGGTGAACGCATTAAATTCGCCCCCCACTCGGTCTACGGCCAGGGCAATATCCAAGGCGGATCGCCGCTCAGTACCCTTGAACATCATATGTTCAAGAAAATGAGAAAGCCCTTCCTCTCCTGGCTTTTCATGCCTTGTTCCGGCGGTGACCCAAACCCCAATCGAAAGAGATTGAAATTGAGTCACGCTCTCGGTCAAGAGAGTCATGCCGTTATCAAGAAGCGATTTCTGAAACCGGCCCGACCTTCTCACAACACGTACTGCTTAGCTGTCAGAAGAATCAGAGGGCCGAGGAGAAGGCCTGTCAGATCTTTCTCCGCCGTGCGCTCTATTGGGATTTCCGCCGCGAGGGCGATCGCCACCGCGGTCACGGTCTCCACCGCGTCCGCCACCGGGGCGACCTCCACGATCTCCACCGCCGCCTTCACCTGCCGGAGGCAAGTGCGCGGGTCTTTCAAGCAAGACTTTGCGGCTCAAACGGATTTTTCCGTTCTTATCCACGTCGAGAACTTTTACTTCAAGCTTCTCGCCTTCTTTCAGATAGTCACGCACTTGGTTGACCCTTTCATGCGCGATTTCTGAAACGTGCAGAAGCCCATCGGTACCCGGGAAAATCTCGACAAACGCGCCGAAATCCACGATCGAACGTACGGTACCCGTGTACACGTGGCCGATCTCTGGTTCCGCCACGATTTCGGAGATGATTTTTTCTGCAAGTTCCGCCTGAGCAGCTTCATTTGAAGCGATCTTGATCGTTCCGTCGTCTTCGACATCGATCTTCACGCCCGTGCGCTCGATGATACTCTTGATCACCTTTCCGCCGCTTCCGATCACATCCCGAATCTTATCTGGCTTGATCTTCATCGTTGTGAAGCGAGGAGCGTATTCAGAGACCTTGTCACGCGGCTGCTCAATAGCTTGAGCCATCTTCGTGAGGATGTGTTGACGCCCTTCATACGCTTGCTTCAAAGCAGTGCGCATGATTTGCTCGTCAACGCCCTCGATCTTAATATCCATCTGAATTGCAGTAACGCCGTCTTTCGTGCCGGCCACCTTGAAATCCATATCGCCAAGATGGTCTTCATCGCCCAAGATGTCGCTCAAGATGGCAACACGGCCGCCTTCTTTAATAAGGCCCATCGCTATGCCCGCAACTGGCTTTGAAAAGCTTACACCGGCATCCATCAAGGCCATCGAGCCCGAGCAGACCGAACCCATCGAGCTCGATCCATTGCTCTCAAGCACCTCACAAACGACACGAACCGTGTAAGGGCACTCTTCTTTGCCCGGCATCACGTTTACCAGTGCACGCTCAGCAAGCGCGCCGTGACCGATTTCTCGACGTCCCGGAGAACCTACTCTACCCGTTTCGCCAACGCTGAACGGAGGAAAGTTATAATTGAGCATGAATCGCTTGTTATAAGTGCCTCTCATGGCATCAATCATTTGCTCATCGTCGCCGGTTCCTAGAGTCACCGCAGCCAATACTTGGGTCTCGCCACGAGTGAATAAACCCGAACCGTGGACTCTGGGCAAAAGACCGCTTTCAACCGCGATTGCACGAATATCCTTAGTACCACGTCCGTCGATGCGAACGCTCTTCTCAAGAATCATCTCGCGCATCTGAGTGTATTTCACCATCTCAAGAATAGACGAAATTTCTTTGGTCTTTTCAGACGCCTTCTCGTCATTGGCATTCACAATCTTGCTCACAGCAGCTTCAAGCGCCTGATCATAAAGCGCATAACGTTCACCCTTGTCGCGAGTGCTGAGCGCCTTGAGGACCATAGGAGTTACGATCGATTCTACCTTTGCCTTCAATGACTCTTCTGGTTTTTTTGCTTCAAATTCTCTTTTTGCTTTCCCAGTTTTCTGAGCCAATTCTTGAATCGCTTCAATCACTGGTTTCATCTGCGCATGCCCGAAAAGGATCGCATCCAGGACTTCTTCTTCAGGAACGACCTTCGCGCCGCCCTCGACCATCATGATGGCCTTCTTGGTGCCGGCAACAAAGATCTCCATGTCTCCTTCTTCTTGTTGAGCAAGAGAAGGATTACAGATCAGCTGGCCATTGATTCTTCCCACCCGGCACGCCGCCGTTGGACCATTGAAAGGAATCGATGAAATCGCTAAAGCGGCGGATGCGCCAATGCTTGCCACGATCTCGGGGTCATTCTCTTTATCGACGCTGAGCACAGTCGCGATCACCTGTGTCTCGTAAAGGAATCCTTCCGGAAACAAAGGGCGAATAGGACGGTCGATCATTCGAGCAATGAGTGTTGCATCGCTGCTCGGACGACCTTCGCGCTTGAAAAAGCCACCGGGAATTCTTCCGGCAGCATAAAACTTCTCTTGGTATTCCACTGTAAGTGGAAAAAAATCGATGCCTTCGCGCAATGTAGTGGCGCTGACGGCTGTAACTAGCACTACGGTTTCACCATAAGTGACAAGAACAGCTCCATCGGCTTGTTTTGCAAGTTTTCCGGTCTCAATGGTGATTTTTCGGCCACCAAACTCGCATGAGACTTGAATTGGATTAAACATAAGAAATGAACCCTCCGGTTATAAAAGCGGGTTCTCTCTTCAGGTTTTCAAATGAGGTTCACGGAATCAAAGACTGGACCGTCAATCGAGGCGCTTGGCTAAAACCGCAAGTTAAACCACGAATCGGAAAGACACAGCTGAAACAGACCTTTTCTACCTGTACCTTTCGAATTCGTGGTTCTAACCAACACGAACCTCTCCTCAAAAAAACCTTAAAGAACCCGCAGGACTATTAAATTTATCGATTATTTTCTTAATTCAAGACCGCTGATCAGCTTTGTATAGCGACCAAAGTCTTTTTGTTTCAAATAATCAAGCATTCGTCGACGTTGGCCCACAAGCTTCAAAAGACCGCGCTGCGAAGAATAATCTTTCTTGTGAGTGCGAAGATGGTCTGTAAGCTCGTTGATTCGAGTGGTCATAAGAGCAACCTGAACTTCAGGGCTTCCTGTATCTCCAGCAACGACCTTGAACTTTTCTACAATTTTGCCTTTTAATGCTTTTTGTTCCTGAGTTTGGTGCGGCAAAGTAACTCTCCTTTTTCTTTTCTCTTTTGAATTTCAGCACGTATATAGCATTGCTTGGAACAACTCGTCAACGGATGTATTGTTTGTAATACTCCCTCAACTTCTCAATCACCCGGACTTCGATCTGACGGGCCCTTTCGCGAGTGAGGCCAAAAAGATCAGCCACTTCTTGCAACGTTTTGGGTTGTTCTGCAGCGAGTCGTTCCTGAAAAACAGCCAGCTCTTTTTCTTTCAATGTCTTCGCAAAATCATCCAAGTGCTCCTTGATGATCTGCTTAAGCTCGGTCTGCTCAAATTGGTCGTCTGGAGCGGCTGCGCCATCGGGCAACAGGTCTTGGTGGGTTGTGCGGTTCTCGCCCTCATTCTCGGCTCCCACGGGCTGATTCAAGCTCATCTCAGCTCCGCGTCCGCTGAGACGCTGCTGCATCTCAACAACATCCTGTTCACGGACCTGCAGGCGATCGGCCAAAAGTTTAGGCCCGACTTGGAAGCCTTGAGCCTCTAAGCGGTCTTTTTCACGCATCAAATGAAAGAAAAGCTTCTTCTGAGCTTGCGTCGTTCCAAGTCGCACCAAACGAAAATTGTCGAGGATGTACTTCAGAATATAAGAACGAATCCACCAGCTAGCATAGTAAGAGAGTTTTGCTCCCTTTGACGGATCGAACTTGCTCACTGCCTTCATCAAGCCCACATTGCCCTCTTGAATGAGATCCATCACGTTCTGGTAGGCGCTTCGATACTCCATCGCGATCTTCACGACGAGACGAAGGTTTGCACTCACGAGCCTGCGCGCCGCCTCAAGATCTCCAGTTTCCTTAAGACGAACCGCCAGAGCGAATTCTTCTTCGGGGGTCAAAAGGGCGTACTTTGAAACCTCGGCCAAGTACTGTTTGAGCAGGTCTTGATGAGGAACCGGAAGCTCGACTTCTTCCGTCAGGTGAACTTCAGAAACTTCGGTCGATGGCGCGAGAATGGGTAGCGCATCATTTGAATCCCGATCGTCAGAGATGTCGCCGTCCAGCTCTTGAAACTCCCCTTCAATGTCTTGAGTTTCCGTGGGCTCATCCTCTAAGGTAGCCTTCTCGACTATTTCAGGAGTCAGGACTTCCGGAACCTTCTTTTTCTTCTTGGTAGTTGAACCCTTCTCAATTTTTCGAGGCATTTGAGAATGTTGTAATAGATCTGAGCTGGTTTTTCTATCACTTCATCACTATATAAAGCAGGCATGGCTGAGGAGTTGGTGATCTCGGGCTTTAAGATTGGATTGAGCGAACGGCGAGAAATTTATCTCAAGGTCAGCGAATCTTTCTTGGCCTCAAGCATTCAGATCCCGGTGACGATTATCCGGGGCAATCACGATGGCCCGACGGTCTTTCTCACAGCCGCGATCCATGGTGATGAGATCAATGGGATCGAAATTGTCCGTAGGATAATCAACGAAATTGATCAAAGCAGGCTTCATGGGACGCTGCTTTGCGTGCCGGTGGTCAATATCCCGGGTTTTCTGAATCAAACCCGTTACCTCGCTTATAATCGCGACCTCAACCGCTACTTCCCGGGAAGTCCTAGGGGTAATAACGCAGAACGCGTGGCCTTCAAGATTTTCCAGCAACTGGTGGTCCGCTCGGACTGGGGTATCGATTTGCACACCGCTGCGAGCGGACGCAGCAACATGCCTCACGTGAGAGGTGATATGTCGCACCCCAAGGTGCGCAAGCTTGCCCGGGCTTTTGGATCCGGCGTTATCATTGACAATGCCGGTAGGAGGGGAAGCCTCAGACGTGTCGCCACTGAAAACGGATTCCCGACGATTGTTTTCGAGGCAGGAGAAACAGGGAAGTTTTCCAGAGAGATCAGCGAAATCGGTTACAGAGGAGTCGTGGGCGTATTGCGAGCCATGGGAGTCATCACTGGAAAGAGACCTCCAAAACCCCCTTACCAAGTCATCGTCAAGCACACGGACTGGTTGCGCGCGGAACGAGGAGGAATCTTAGACCTCTTTGTAAAACCAGGTCATCTTGTTTATAAAGACGAGGTTCTAGGAGTGATTCTCAATCCTTTTGGAAGAACAGTGACCAAGATTCGAGCACCCCACACCGGAGTGTTGGTGGGCGTTAGTACGCAACCGCTTGCAATTCCCGGCACGGGAATTTGTCACATTGCTCGGCTTTCAAAGACACTTTCAAAGGTAGAACGCCACTTTGAAAAACTCGAAGTTCGTTCTTGATTTGGATAGAGCCGTCTTGTACAAGCACTTGACTAAACGCGTCAAGTCTTGAATTTTTTACATCATTCAGGTGTAAAGGCCCTTGAAATAGCACCTCTGAATACCTGAATTTATTAAGAATTTCACCATGACGTTAGAATTTTGGGCTGGTATAAGGTTTGCTTTTAGCGCAAAGCGTTAGTTTAGACTTTTGCCCAATCCAAGTAGTGGAAGGAATAATTTTGGAGGTTCTTAAAATGAAAAATCTTTGGCTTCGTTCAAGTGCAACTGCCGTGGTTGCCCTGTGGTCAGCTGCTGCGATTGCGCAGAGTTCGACTTCTGCGGTTAAAGGCTCTACTTCAAAGGCATCAGCGCCAAGCAACACGATCACCAGTGATGCAAGCGTTGTTTCGTCAAGCAAGAAAGAGCTTCCGCTTTCTTTATCAACCCTTTCGTATGTCTATGGCCCACGCGTCAATGACCCAGGCAATGAGCAAGTTCCCGATGAGGCGGTTGATGCCACTACCGGTATCAATACTCGCCATCAGATCAGCCTTGGTTACAAAGTAGACAAACAAACCAAAATTACTCCAGTGCTTGATTTTGACTATCAGCTTACGGACCCAGACCCGAAGAAAACTCACCGCCGCGAATTTCGCATGAGAGATTCGTTTGTTAAAGTAAGCCGCTCTGGGCTTATTGAAAGCAACATCCAAGGCAACGCGCTTGCGTTGGATGGCGATGTTCGCGCTTTTGTCCCTTCAAGCAAGAGCTCACGCGACAACAACAACATCGGTGGCTTGCGTTTGAGTTTGAATCCAAGTCTTCAGTTCGGGAAATCCCCTTTTTCGATCTCAGTGGCAAACTGGGCCCGTTACTGGATCCAAACCAAGAAGACCAACGCTAAAGGCGAGGGCCTTCCAAGCTATGCGTTCTACACTGGCCCTCAAGTGAACTACGCTTTTTCTGACAACGTGACTGCATTCGTTCTTTATGAAACATCAACAACAATCAACACCAAAGATGAATCGGACTCACTCGAAGTAAATGCTCCAGGCTTCTCGAATGCTGACCTTGAGCCAGGCGTTGACATCAGGTTGCACCGACGTGTGACTCTGACTCCGTACCTCAACTGGTATACCAACCAGCGCCTTGAAACGACCACCATGAACCTTGCGGCTGCGTTTACGCTGCTCTAATCGGTTCTAGGTGTCTTTTTACGATAAAAGAGGCTTGCCGCTATTGAGGGCGGCAAGCCTCTTTTCTTTTTGATCATTGTTAAGCCCGCCAAGTCCTTGTTCATTTGGGTAAATATTTCCTATTTATTTCAATGGGTTATATTTTCCGGCTTTTATTGAGATGCAGCAGAAAATACGACTTATTTACGATATCATTAGAGATATGGATCGGCAGAAGCAACCTCTTCCCGCGAACTGGTTTTTTGAGTCTGATGGCCATCGCCACGGGCCTTTTACCGCACAGGAAATCTTAAAATTCTTGATGGAAGGCGCCCTTAAGCTCGAAAGCAAGGTTTATGATTCAGCGACGGACACCTGGAAAATCGCTGCCGACGTCGTTCCCTATCTTGATCTAGGATCTTCTGATGCCCCCGGTTGGCAGCCTCCGCCGAAACCCGTTGAGCTCAAAGATGTGCATGTGGTTGATGTCAGCACAAAAACCCCGGAATACTTCGCTTTAGTGCCCGAAAAAAGAAGTCCAAGAACTGAAAGCTCGAGGCCTTCGCAGAAGAGCTCTGAACCTCAACGGCCGCAAGGAGCCCAGCCACAAGCCTTGGATCAAGCTCCTCGGGCGCTTGGCTCATCGTCAGCGCCCACGCAAGAACGGGCGCCATTGAAAGTGGCTTCAGATGTCAGCGGCATTCTTACTCTTGAGGAAGAAAAGCCTCTTCTCATCAGCTGGCTCCATCAAACAAGTGCATTTGTTCGCAGACACACGAGCAGCATCTCGATTGCGGCTGGGCTGGCGTTGATTTTCGGAGGCAGCTACGGGCTTTTTCGAACGCTTTCATCTCCTGAACGCGAACCCGCTCAGTCTGCGGCGCAAACCGCCAACCAGAAAGATGCTGCGAAGCCGTCTATCGTTAAAACCAACGCGGTTTCGGGCAACGCTTCGACTGGAAGCTTCTATCCCAGCTCTTTAGGGTCGGGTCAAAACCCGGTGCTCCGGCGTCAAGCGGGAGCTCAAGCCAACTTGCCACGCGTGAATCCGGCGACTCAACCAAAAGCTCAATCCGATAGCGCTCCTCAGGAATCTAATCGCGAACCTCCTCAATACTACAGCTCACGGGAAGAGCCCGGCGGGGCCCCTCAACCAAACCAAGACGAGGGCGCTCAGCAACAGCAGAACTCAGGCGCCTTGCCTGTGCCGAATCAAGCTCATTATGACAGCCCCAATCCCAATAACGGCATGGTAGATCCACCAAGCTATATAACGCCCGAACAGCAAAACGCCGAAGCCAGCATAGGGCAGCAACCCGATCCTTATCAAACTCCCCCCACTCAAGATTCACCCTACAACGAAACAATGACCCAGTAGACCCATTGACGTCGCCCTCACCTGCACGCTAAGTCATTCTCTATGGCGTACTTTATCACGATTGAGGGCGGTGACGGGGCCGGCAAGTCAACCCTATTGAAACTCATCGAAGACCACTTTCGGCGGTTGAAGCTGCCCTTTTTGCTCACACGTGAACCAGGCGGTACTCTAGCTTCGGAGGAAATTCGTGACATCCTCTTGCGCGACCGTCCCGATCCTTCCCAAAAACTAACGCCTTTGACCGAGCTCTTCCTCTATGAAGCCGCACGCGCGCAACACGTCGAAGAGAGAATTCGCCCGGCTTTGAATTCGGGAACCCATGTTTTATGCGATCGTTTCACCGATTCAACGCTTGCATACCAAGGTTATGGAAGAGCTGTAGGAACAAGTCTGGTGGATCAACTGAACCAGATCGCGACACGTGGTCTTAAGCCCGACGCGGTGATCTGGCTCAAAGTTGCGCCCGAAGTAGCGCGCATGCGCATTGAGCAGCGCTCTGGCAAGAAGTCTTGGATTGATGAAGAGGACGCCTCTTTTCACGAAGCAGTATTCAATGGATTCATTGAACTCTCGCGAAAAAACTCGGACCGATACATCGTTTTGGACGGCTCATGCACGCCCCAGGAAATCTTCGCGCAGCTCACTGCGACCCCTTTATGGCTACGCTTGTTCGGGGGACGTGCTTGAACCTAAAGCCGCTTGCGCAAGATGCCGCTTGGAATACGCTTGCCCGACTGGCAGGCGCAATCCCTCAGGGCTTGATATTGATCGGTCCTGCAGGCGTCGGAAAACGCCGCGCCGTGCGCGCTTTGTACCAACTCATCCATTGCACCAAGCGCTCAGGGGACGAGCCCTGCGGAGAGTGCGTGTCTTGCCTGAAGATCGCCCAAAACAAGCACGCCGACTTTATTGAAATCGCCCCCCAAGGCGAGACCATCATCGTGGATGATCTGCGTGACATCAAGAAAAGCCTCTTTTTCGCCCCAATGGAAGGGAAATGGAGATTCATCGTCATCGACCAAGCCCATAAACTGAATGTCTCATCGGCGAACACTCTCTTGAAGACTCTTGAAGAACCACCCTCCCACACCCGCTTTTTTTTGATCACTCACGAAAGAGCGCTATTGCTTCCCACCATCATAAGCCGGTGCCAGTTCGTGCACTTCTCGCCGTTGGACAATGAAACACTCACCAGGCTTGTCACGGAAATGGGCCTCTCGGTGCCCAATCACCTGCTCTCAATTTCAATGGATCTCCTGAATGGTGGCCTTGAAAAAGCTTCTTTCCTCGCGCAAGAGGCCACGATAGCCTTTCTTGATGAAGTCCTTCGAGAGCTTCATTCAAAGCCTACCCGGTGGGAGGATGTGATTCGTTTCGCAGACACCTTGGGTTCGGAAGAATGGAAACTTCCGCTCTTTCTCGACATCCTTATTCGTCACGGCCATGAATGGGCAGTGGGAAGCGAAAACAGGGAGGAAGCCTGGCGTGTGGCCAACAACAGCCTAAAGGCCGCGTACTTAAAGAGAAGGCTTGAGCGCCATGCGAACAAGAAGCTAGTCGCATTGGCCGCATCGGAACTTTCCACGCGCTTCCACCTTGGGCCTGAATAAAGGAGAATATCCCGATGTTGCAGGTTTCGAACGTATCGAAAAGATTCTTCACCCAACCCGTGCTCAACCGAATTAGTTTTGACGTCGAGCGCGGGCAATCGCTTGTCATCTTGGGGCAAAGCGGGGTCGGAAAATCGGTGTTGTTGAAGATACTGGCGCAGCTTGTGGTGCCTGATGAAGGTTCGGTGCAGATTGAGAGCAGAAACCTGGGCATGCTCTTTCAAAAAAACGCCCTCTTTGACTCTTTGACCGTGGAAGAAAATCTTGAATTCCCTCTTCGAGAACGCACTGAACTGGATCGAAGGCTAAGATTAGAGCGCATCCGCAAGTTCCTCGATTGGGTGGGCTTAAGTGAAAGCAGGAGCCTTTATCCGGACGAGCTCTCCGGTGGCATGCAAAAACGCCTCGGCATAGCCAGAGCCCTCATCGTGGAACCTGAGGTCTTGTTCTATGATGAACCCACGGCGGGCCTCGACCCGATCACCTCACGGATCATCGCGGACCTTATTTTAAGGCTAAAAAAAGAATTCGGAACTACGATCATTGTAGTCACGAGCGATGTGATGAGGGCATACCAGCTCGCGGATCAGATCGGCATCCTCATGAAAAGCCCCGAAGGGGCTGTTTTTGTGCGCGCCGGATCGCCCGAACAGGCGCGCAACTCGGAAGATCCTGCGATACAGCAGTTCTTGCAAGGCCTCACGAAAGGCCCGCTGACCTCAGCCATGGAGCAAGAGTTGATCATGAATCTACAGGCGCCGGAATCACCCGCCTGTTTTGTGGAGCGTTTGGATGTCGATTTCTTTTGAGAGCATTTCAAAGGCCTTCGGTCAAAAACAAGTGCTTGATCAAGTCTCTTTCAAGGTGAATACGGGTGAAATCCTGTTCATCTTAGGCAAGTCAGGCATGGGAAAATCCGTCACGCTAAAGACGATCGTGGGGCTGCTCAAACCCGACGCCGGCGATGTCTCTATTGGCGAGATGTGCGTGACGCGGCTTGACGAGGAAGGGCTTTCAGAAGCCAGAAAGCTTTGTGGGATGGTTTTTCAGCATCCTGCGCTGCTGGATTCTCTGACGGTCTACGAGAACGTGGCTTTTGGCTTGAGAACGCTCTCACCCGCTCAAGCGCGAGAACGCGTGATTGAATGCTTAAAGCTTGTTCACCTCGACGAGTCTTGCCTGAACCGCAAGCCCCCTGAGATCAGCTATGGGATGCAAAAACGCGTAAGCCTTGCGCGCACGCTCGCACCTTCCCCGCGTTACCTGCTGTTTGACGAACCTACCACCGGCTTAGACCCGATCACGACGAACGCGATCAATGAACTTATCTTTGAGCTCTCAAGAAAGCTCAAGGTAACCAGCGTCGTGGTGAGCCACGACATGGGATGCGCCGTGCGGATCGCTGATCGAATTTTGGTCTTGGATAACGCAAGAATACTTGCCATGGGAAGCGTAGACGAGATCAAAGAGAATAAGGCGCAGCTCATCCAAGACTTTCTTAAGGAGGCCATCTGACCATGGGCTTCTTGAAGAACTTTCTGCATGAGCTCGGAGGAATGTACCTCTTTTCAAACGAAGTGAAGAAGACTTGGCTGTGCAATCTCAAGACAGACATGCCTCTTGTGCTGGAGCAGGTCAGCTCAGTGGGACTTCGCACGCTATCGACCGTTTGTTTTGCTGGTTTTTTTGTCGGCGCGATCCTGGTCATTCAGTTTCAGCTGATGCTCTCTCAGTATGACGCAACCGCGTTTCTTGGCGGTTTGAACACCTCGGCCTGCATCCGAGAAGTGGGGCCTTTGATCATCTCGTTTCTTCTGGCTGGAAAAGTGGGCGCCTTCACCGCGGCGGAACTGGGCACAATGCGAGTGACCGAGCAAATCGACGCCATTCGCTGCCTAGGCACCAATCCGATCCAATACTTGGTTGTTCCCCGTTATATTGCGATTGTCTTGTCATCGCTGCTCTTATTGGTCTTCGGGCTTCTCGTGGGCATCGTCGGCGCTATGCTTGTCGCAGGTTGGCTCTACAACATCAACTCGCTTCAATACCTCTCGAGCGTACCCCGCTTTACCGACGGGTGGACTGTTTTTTGCGGGGTTTTTAAGTCTGCGGTTTATGGCATCATTGTCGCGACGGTGAGCACTTACAAAGGGTATAACGCCTCAGGAGGAGCCAAAGGAGTCGGGCGCGCGGTCACTCAATGCGCCATCTACACGAACCTCTTCATCGTGTTCGCGAACACTTGGACCTCTATCTTGCTTGACGCCGCACATGGGTTCTTCAAGACCTTGTGGGGAGGGCAATTCTAGATGGTGCTTTATAACCTCATCCTAAGCCCCGCTCTTGGTTTCATCATCGCTTGTCGAGATATCACGTTCATCCTCTCGCGCACCTTGGTCATTTGCCTTAAAGGCCCCTACCGCATCCGTGAAATCTTGCAGCACATGCACTCGATCGGCGTAGGGTCTCTGCCCATCGTGGCTATCGCTACGGCATTCGCTGGAACCGTGGTCACCAGCGAAATCGCCTACCACATGGATGCTGCATTGAAGACAGTCGAGATGATCCCGGGTTTTTCGGCCCAGTTTGTTTTTCGGGAACTTGGAATCGCGATTCCTGCCTTGCTTCTTGTCGCCAAGGTGGGCGCCTCGACCACGGCGGAAGTGGGAACGATGAAGGTGACCGAGCAGATCGACGCCCTTAGGCTTTTGCAGATCGATCCGATTGAATATCTGGTTTTTCCCCGATTCGTCGCCAGTATCGTCATGGTCGCGGTCCTGACGGTGATTTCGATTGCGATCACGCTGACGTGCGCGATTTCCGTGGCGGTGCTGAAGTACAACTTTTCGACCCTTGAGTATTTAAATTCACTGACGCATTTCATTTCGTACCTTGACCTGATCTGTGCGGTGATCAAGGGAATGGTTTTTGGAGCGGTCATCCCGATCATCTCTTGTTTTTATGGATTCAACTGCACCGGAGGGGCGCAAGGCGTAGGGACGGCAACGACCAACTCGGTAGTCACCTCTACGATTATAGTGATCGTACTTGATTTTATTCTAACATTTGCGTTTTCGCTGATTCTATAATATCCGACTGTAAAGCCATGAAACTTTCGAACGAAGCCAAAGTAGGTCTACTTCTCTTCACAACTTTGATCCTCACCGTAGTCTTTGCTTGGCTCATGGGAGCCACTAATCCCTTTAAACGTTCGGTCCACTTTTACGTGACTTACAATTTCGCAGGGGGCATTGAGGTGGGAAGCCCTGTGCGTGTAGCTGGCATCAAGGTCGGCAAGGTCGAAAAAATCAACTTCTTCGTGCCAGATCAAAGTTTTTCCACGCCAGACGCCAAGCCATCTGAAGTTCTCACCCCGCTTCGCCTGAAGGTTTCGATCAGCAAGGAAGCGGCTGAGGGCGTTCGAAAAGACAGCAAGTTTTTCATCAACCTCGCGGGCATCATCGGCGAGCGTTATATTGAAGTGACTCCCGGCACGTTTGAGTCGCCTAAACTCACGAACGGCGAAACTGTCAGGGGCATTGATCCGCCACGCATCGATCAGCTCATCTCGCAGAGTTTTGATCTTGCTGGCAAGATCAAGGAAGTGATCGAAGAGAATGAAGGGGATATTACAAAGTCGATTCGGCTGCTTTATCAGCTTTCAGCCAACGTCAATAAGACCCTCGAGCATATTGATCGCTCGAAGATGTTCAAGACCGATCTCGCGCAACTGATCAACAACCTGATTGAGATCACTGGCGACGTGAAAGTCTTGACGGCAAAGAGCCAATCTGAAGAGGGCAAGAAGACGCTCGAGTTGCTCTACAAACTCTTGTGGCGTTTAGAGCCGATGGATCAAGACGCCGTACGCAAGTTCTTCCAAAAGGAAGGCATCCGAACAAGGTTGTTCTAGGATCCTCATTTACTCAAAATACGAGGTTCTTTCCGAGTGCTTCTTTAGCTGAGCCCAATTGGAAGAGCCTTTCGTCGTTTGACCAACCAAACTCTGAAGCACAAATGAGGGCAACCTCTTCCAAGAGATCGTTTGAAAGCGACTTCCCTTCCATCCACAGAGGAACCCTTCGAAACACAACGTCCTCGAGGGTGCAGGCGCAGTGGTGCGTAATCTTCCACTTGATCCATTCCTCAGTAAAGCGCCCCCACACGGGCTTGCCGGAGAGCCTCTTCTCATAATCCGCCGGCTCAGAGAGCACGGCCTTTGATTCAGGCTCGTCGGTCTTGGAATTCGGGAAAGCGAAATCCGCGATCTCCTGAGAGATCTTTCGAAACGTCGTGTATTTCCCGCCAGCCATGAAAACGACGCCAGCGGAATTCTTCCAAACCTCATGTTCGCGAGAAGTCTTTGCTTCGCTATGCTCGCCAGAGTCAAGCAGCGGGCGAACGCCTGCATAAGTCATCACGACATCTCTTGGTGAAAGCTTTCGTTCAGGAAAGTAAGCTTGCAAGACCTTGAAGAGATAGGCGACGTCTGAACGGTGTGCATGCAAGTTCTCGAGGTCCTCGTGAGCCGCCGCGGAGTCGGTCGTTCCGATAATGACTTTTTCCGCCCCCTGGCCCAGATCTTTCCTAGGAATTGCGAATATGATTCTTCCATCGCCCGCATACATCACCAGACAGCGCTCAATAGGAAGCTTCTCCCACGGCAAGATCAGATGAACGCCCTTGCTCGGTTTAAGCTTGCGATTTGGCCCATCAATGACGTGGTCGCCAAAACGCTCGGTCCAAGGCCCGACGCACACGATCACTTCTTTGGCGCGAACTCGAAACAAACGCTCGCTCTCAGCCCCGCCTTGCGGCCTGAGATAACCGGGAAGATTGTCTTTTAGCCTCACCTCAAAGGTGCCCT